>DASTPU010000156.1:0-3916 GCA_035762105.1 Nocardioidaceae bacterium
GGCCGAGATCCACCGGCTCGTCCGGGAGCTCGCCGACCAGGGCACCGCGGTGCTCGTCATCAGCTCCGACCTTCCGGAGCTGCTCGACCTCTCGGACGTCATCCACGTCATCCGCGACGGCAAGGTCGCCGGCACTCTCACGCGCGACGAGGCCGACGAACGAACCGTCATGTCACTTGCAGCCGGAGAAAGCATGGTGGGCAGCTCATGACCAAGATCGCCGAGACGCCCGCGGCCGCGGTGTCGCTGACACCCGGCCAGACGGAGTCGCACAAGCCTTCGCCCGGGGCCCGCATCCTGCTCTGGAGTGCCGAGCGAGGGATCGTCGTCTTCACGCTCCTGCTGATCCTTGCCTCCCTCCTCTTCGTCGACGGTTTCGCCTCAGCGGTGAACATCAGCGACGTCTTCCACCGCGCGGCGCCCATCGGGATCGTCGCCGTGGGGATGACCTTCGTGGTCATCAGCGGCAACTACCTCGACCTGTCGGTCGTGGCCCAGGTCGCCACCGGTGCCGTGATCTTGATCGGGGTCAGCAACAACCACGGGCTCCCGCTCGCCATACTGGCCGCTTCCCTCGTCGCCTGCCTCTACGGTCTGGTCAACGGCGTCGCTGTCGGCTACTTCAAGGCGAACGCCGTCATCGTCACGCTGTCCACCACCTACATCGGGCTCGGCATGCTTCGCTGGCTCTCAGGCGGAAGCATCTACTTCGGCCCGAGCAACGGCCCGATCGAGAGCTTCGGCGACATCAAGGTCGGACCCGTGCCCGTCTCGGCGATCGTCCTGATCGTCATGGCGATCGTGCTCGGGTTCATCCTCAGCCGGACCAACTTCGGCTTCCTGGTGCGTGCGTTCGGAGCCAACAACGAGTCGACCCGGCTCAGCGGTGTCAACACACCGCACGTGGTGCTGGGCGCCTTCCTCATCACGGCGCTCGCGGCGATGGTCGCCGGCTTCGTGCTGGCCGCCTTCTCCAACACCGCGGTGTCCTCGATGTCCGACGGCTACGACTTCCGCGCACTCGCAGCGATCATCCTCGGAGGCACCAGCGTCTTCGGCGGAAGGGGCAGCGTTCTCCGCACCGTGCTCGGCGTCGTCTTCGTCAGTGTCCTGACCAACGTCCTCGTGCTCTCAGGTGTCGGCTACGGGTGGCAGCAGGTCGCGATCGGGTCACTCATCGTTCTCGCAGTTTCCGTTGACGCGCTGGCCCGGAGGATGAGCAAGAAATGACTTCCGCACAGAGCATGAACCTGGGGGACGCCCCCGGACGCACCAAGGCGCACCGGCTGCTCAAGGCGCTGCGTCGCCGCACCGAAGGGCGTGCCGTCGCGCTGCTGGGTGTCGTCGTGGTCGCCGCCCTCGTCCTGGAGCCGCTGGTGTTCAGCGCCTACCCGGTGACCCTGAGCCGTGTCGCGCTCGTCGGGCTGGTGGCCCTGGGGCTGACCGTCGTCATCTTGATGGGGGAGCTCGACCTGAGCGTGGCCAGCACGGTGGTCCTCGCGGGCGTCGTGATGGCGCAGATGCCGAACATCCCGCTCGGCATCCTCGCCGCCCTGGCAACCGGGGTCGTGGTGGGCCTGGTCAACGCCTTCTTCGTGGTCAAGATCGGGATCAACTCGTTCATCGCGACCCTGGGCATGCTGTTCGTCCTGCGAGGGTTGGCGGTCGTCATCTCCGACTCCAAGCCGATCCCGCTGGACAACATCGGCTTCGCGATCCAGTTCGGGCTGCCGCTCGTCGGTACGCTGACCCCGCGCATCCTGATCTTCGCGCTGGTGTTCGTCCTCCTGCACATCTTCCTCACCCGGGTTCGGGCCGGTCGCGAGGCCTTCGCGGTGGGCGGCAACCGCCAGGCCGCTCGGGACGCAGGCATCCCCGTCGACCGCCGCCTGGTGACCGGCTTCGTCATGTGCGGCGTCATCGCCGCCGGCGCGGGTGCCATCGACACACTTGAGCGCACCGCAGCCGACCCCACGTCCGGCTCCACCGTGCTCCTCTCCAGTTTCGCCGCGGCCATCATCGGCGGCGTCGCCCTGACCGGCGGACGCGGTTCCGTCTTCGGCACCCTCATCGGGGCGCTGTCCCTCGGGACCCTGGAGGTCGCCCTCACGCTCACCGGTGTCCAGGTCGACATCCAGCAGATCTTCATCGGCGGAGTCCTGCTCCTCGCGGTCATGACCGACCCCGCGAGCCTCAGGGCCGCCGG
This sequence comes from Nocardioidaceae bacterium, assembly GCA_035762105.1. Taxonomy (GTDB): domain Bacteria; phylum Actinomycetota; class Actinomycetes; order Propionibacteriales; family Nocardioidaceae; genus Nocardioides_C. The sequence goes on from DASTPU010000156.1 coordinate 2,207, forward strand.
CTCCTCCATCCGCACATTCATGCAGTCCCTGCGAGCGCGGTCGACCAGCCGCGAGCTCACCCCACCGAACACGATGCCCTCGTGATCGACGAAAGGAACACGACCATGCGCAGCACTCGAACCGCGGCCGCCATCCTGACCCTGGCAGCCGCCACGGCCCTCACCGGCTGCGGCTCCGCCGACGGGACCACCAGTGCCGACGGCAAGAACGTCTACGCCCTCCTCCCGCAGGGCAACGACCAGCCCTACGGCACCGAGTACCTGAAGGCCATGAAGGCCCAGGCGAAAAAGGACGGGATCGACCTCACGATCACCAACTCGCAGTACGACGCCGACAAGCAGGCCAGTGACTGCCAGGTCGCAGTCGCCGCCAGGCCGGACCTGATCATCCTCTGGCCGGCCGTCGCCGACACCGTCCGCCCCTGCCTGGAACGCGCCAAGGCGGCAGACATCCCGGTGACTATCACCAACTCCGACGTGAAGGAGGAGGACAAGAGCCTCACCGCCGGGTACTCCGGCCCCGACACGTACGGACAGGGCGCCGCATCCGCGGAGATCATGTGCGAGCTGGCTGCGGGCAAGCCGACGAACATCCTGCAGGTCGAGGGGCTGACTGGGAACACCACCGCGATCAACCGGAAGGCCGGCTTCGAGGAGACGGTGGCCAAGGAGTGCCCGAACGTCAAGATCCTGGCATCCCAGCCGGGAGACTGGAACAAGGACGACTCGCAGACGGTCACCTCCGAGATGCTGACCGCGGCCGGCGCCAAGAACGTCCAGGGCATCTACGCCGCAGACGACACCATGGTCGCCGGGGCGATCGACGCGCTCAAGGCGCGAGGCATGGACCCCAAGCCGCTCCTGATCACCTCGATCGGCAACACCAAGCTGGGCAACCCGCTGGTGGCGAGTGGCGAGCTCGACGGCACCGTGTTCCAGTCCTCGGCGTGGGACGGCGAGCACGCCGTGGTCCTGGCCAACGACGTGCTCGAGGGCAAGGAGATCGACGGCGACCAGTTCATGCCGTCGGTGAAGGTCACGGCCGAGAACGCCACCGACCCGTCCGTGGCGCCCAACTGGTGATCGTCCTCCAGCGAGTACCGGCGTACCGCTGACACAGTCCACGAGGGGCCGGGATTGACCCCTGACCGTCCCCGGCCCCTCGTGTCCCACCAAGCTCGGAGAGTTCATCGTGACCATCACCCGATCCACTCCTGTCGAGACCCCGGCGCTCGACTTCGGCGGGCGGCCCATCCCGGCGCCCGGCCACATGGGAGTCGACTACGAGTCCCGGGTCGACTTCGACCGCTTGCGCCGTTACCGCATCGGACGGGCCCAGGCCGCGCTCGAGGCGAGCGAGTGCGGTGCCTTCCTGCTGTTCGACTTCTACAACATCCGCTACACCACCCAGACCTGGATCGGCGGAGCGCTCGGCGACAAGATGATCCGCTACGCGCTCCTGACCCGTGGGCAGGAGCCGGTGCTCTGGGACTTCGGCTCGGCGGTCAAGCACCACAAGCTGCACTCGCAGTGGACGCCCCAGGAGAACTACCGTGCCGGGTTCCTCGGCTTCCGGGGCGCAGTGGCCCCCTCGGTGGGCCTCATGGAGTCGGCGGTGGCCGAGATCAAGTCGCTCCTCGTCGAGGCCGGCGTCGCCGACCTGCCCGTGGGCATCGACATCGTCGAGCCTCCGTTCCTGTTCGAGATGGA
>DASTPU010000157.1:0-20813 GCA_035762105.1 Nocardioidaceae bacterium
CCGCCAGGAGAAGGTCGTCCTCGAGGACCTCACGCTCGACGACCCGAAGGCCTTCGAGCTGCTCTCCCGCGGCGACACCCTCGGCGTCTTCCAGCTCGACGGCGGGCCGATGCGCGCCCTGCTGCGCTCGATGCGACCCGACAAGTTCGAGGACATCTCCGCGGTCGGCGCGCTCTACCGGCCCGGTCCGATGGGCGCCGACTCGCACAACAAGTACGCCCGCCGCAAGACCGGCCGCGAGCCCGTCGAAGCGCTGCACCCCGAGCTCGCCGAGGCGCTCGAGGAGGTCCTGGGCGAGACCTACGGCTTGATCGTCTACCAGGAGCAGGTCATGGCGATCGCCCAGAAGCTCGCGGGCTACTCGTTGGGACAGGCGGACCTGCTCCGCCGGGCGATGGGCAAGAAGAAGAAGGAGGAGCTGGACAAGCAGTTCGAGGCCTTCTCCGCAGGGATGCAGGAGCGCGGCTACTCCATGGCCGCGGTGAAGACCCTCTGGGACATCCTGCTGCCCTTCTCCGACTACGCGTTCAACAAGGCGCACTCCGCGGCGTACGGCCTGGTGTCGTACTGGACCGCCTACCTCAAGGCGAACTACCCCGCCGAGTACATGGCCGCCGTCCTCACCTCCGTCAAGGACGACAAGGACAAGATGGCGATCTACCTCAACGAGTGCCGTCGCATGAAGATCCAGGTCCTCCCCCCGGACGTCAACGAGTCGGAGGCCAACTTCACCCCCGTCGGCGTGGACATCCGCTTCGGCCTCTCCGCGATCCGCAACGTCGGCATCAACGTCGTCGACGCGGTCGTCGCCGCACGCCGCGAGCAGGGCCGGTTCAAGGACTTCGGGGACTTCATGGAGAAGGTCCCGCCGGTCGTCTGCAACAAGCGGGTCATCGAGTCGCTGGTCAAGGCCGGCGCGTTCGACTCGCTCGGCCACAAACGCCGTGCGCTGATCACCATCCACGAGAGCGCGGTCGACCAGTTCGTCGACATCAAGCGCAACGAGGCGATCGGCCAGGACTCGCTCTTCGGCGGCCTCGACGCCGGGGACGGCGAGGGCGGCAGTGCCTGGGGCGTCGCGGTCTCCGTGCCCGACATCGACGACTGGGACAAGCAGACCCTGCTCGGGCACGAGCGCGACATGCTGGGTCTCTACGTCTCCGACCACCCGCTGATGGGCCTCGAGCACATCCTCGCCAACGGCAGCGACTGCACCATCGGCCAGCTCATCGTCGACGAGGACCGTCCCGACGGCTCGACGGTGACCGTCTGCGGGTTGATCACGTCGGTGCAGCGCAAGATCACCAAGCGCGGCGACGCCTGGGCGATGGTCACCCTCGAGGACCTCGAGGGTGGGATCGACGTGCTCCTCTTCCCCAGCGCCTACCAGCTGGCCAGCACGCTGCTCAACGAGGACGCGATCGTCACGATCAAGGGCCGGCTGAGCCGGAGCAAGGACCAGCCCGAGCTGCACGGGCAGGAGGTGAGCCTGCCGGACCTCTCCGACGGCCCGTCGGGGCCGGTCGTGATCTCACTGCCGTCGACCCGGTGCACCCCGCCGGTGGTGGAGCAGCTGAAGGACGTCCTGGGCACCCACCCGGGCGTCACCGAGGTGAGGCTCAGGCTCATGACCAAGACCTCGACCACGGTCCTGAGGCTCGACGACCGGCTGCGGGTCACGCCGTCGCAGTCGTTGTTCGCGGACCTGAAGGCGCTCCTGGGGCCGAGCTGCCTGGCGGGTTCGTGAGGCGTCCGCCCGGCCGCGGGCAGGGGCTGGTCGCCGACGTCGTCGCCGTGCTCGGGACCTTCCTGGTGCTCGGCGTGGTCTCCGGCGTGGCGTGGTCGCTGCTGGTCGACCCGGCGGAGTACACGAAGGTCCCCGGAGGGTCCGGCGCCATGGGCGAGCTCGACCTCGCCAAGCGGTTCGCGGCCGACGGCTGGTACGCCGTGATCGCGATCGTCGGCGGCTTCCTCGCCGGCGTGGGCCTGACCTGGTGGCGCACCCGCGACTTCCGGGTGACCGCCGCCCTCCTGGTCCCCGGTGCCGCGCTCGCGGCCGCCACCACGACGTACGTCGGGCGCCTCCTCGGCCCCGCCGACTCCGGAGATGCCCTGTCCGGGGTGGCCCGGGGAGAGACCGTGCCCGCCGAGCTGGCCGTCTCGAGCCTGCCGGTCTACCTCACCTGGCCGATCGCCGTGCTCGCGGGCGCGCTGATGGTGCTGTGGTCCTCGCCTGGACTGCCACCGCTGCCGCACCGGGGCGGCCGGTCGACGGAGGGTCGTGACCCGGAGCAGCCGTCCAACCCCGAGCACACCCGGGTGTGACGTCGTAGCCTGGAATCTCCGACACGAACCAGCACCGAACCAGGGAACCCTCCATGTCCACTGACCCGTCCCGTCCCGGTGAGCCCGAGTACCTCGGCGACGCCCCCTCCGCTCGCACGGAGCGCAGCACCACCCGCAGGTGGCCGGTCCTGGGCATCGCGGCGGCCGGCGTCGTCGGGGTCGTCGGCCTCGGTGGCTGGGCCGCGATGTCGCTGATGGCCGACGGCACGCAGCCCGCGGAGGCCGTGCCCGCGAACGCGATCGGCTACGTGAGCCTCGACCTCGACCCCACCGCGGAGCAGAAGGTCGAGGCGGTCCGGATCCTGCGCAAGTTCCCGGCGATCGCGGAGGAGCTCGACCTCTCCAGCCAGGACGACCTCCGGCGGTGGGTGTTCGAGCAGATGCAGCAGGACGGCGTCTGCGAGGACCTCGACTACGCCAGGGACGTCGAGCCGTGGATCGGGGACCGGATCGCCCTGGCCGGCGTGCCCGGGGACAAGACGGGTGACGAGCCGACCCCCCTCGTGGCGCTGCAGGTCACCGACACCGACGCCGCGACGGCCGGTATCGCGAAGCTCGCCGGGTGCGGCGACGCGGGCGACCACGGCGTCGCCGTCTCGGGGGACTACGTCCTGGTCAGCGACAGCCAGCCGCATGCGGACGCCCTCGCGGCCTCCGTCGAGCAGGGCACCCTCGCCGACGACGCCGACTACCAGAGGTGGATGGAGCGTGTCGGCGACCCCGGCATCGTCACGATGTACGCCGCCCCGGGCGCGGTCGACGCCGTGCTCGACATGCGGCATGCGATGTCCGACGAGCTGACCGGACCCGGCGGCAGGCATCCGATGTTCCCGCGGCCCGACATGGACACCATGCGCGAGCAGCTCGAGAAGATGGCCGCGGACTTCGAGGGCATGGCCGGTGTCATCCGCTTCGAGGACGGCGCCGTCGAGGCGGAGCTCGCAGGAGAGACCAGCCCCGAGGACCTGATCACCTCCGGCGACCGCGCCGGCGTCACCGAGCTCCCCGCGAGCACCGCGCTCGCACTGGGCGTCTCCCTCCAGGAGGGCTGGTCGGAGAAGTACGTCGACATGCTCGGCCGGCTGCTGGGCGCCGAAGGGTCGGTCGACCGGATGCTCAGCGATGCCGAGGCGATGACCGGGCTGGAGCTGCCCGAGGACATCGAACGGCTCCTCGGCGACGGCTTCGCGCTGTCGGCCGACCGCAGCCTGGACCTCGCGGCCGCCTCACGCAACCCCGCGGCCGTCCCCGCGGGCATCCGGGTCTCCGGCGACCCGGCCGAGATCAAGGCCGTGGTGGCCAAGATCCGGACGGCGCTCGGGCCGCAGGCCGGCATGCTCGTCGTCGAGGAGGGCGACGGCGTGGTGGCGTTCGGCCTCGATGCCGACTACGTCCGTGAGCTCGCCGGTCAGGGCGCGCTCGGGGACCAGGTCGTCTTCCAGGACGTCGTACCTGACCCCGATCGGGCCGGGGCGGTCTTCTTCCTCGACCTCGACGCGGTCGAGCTGTGGGTCTCCCAGGGCATGGAGCTGTCCGGCGAGACCGGTCCGCGCGCGCAGAGGATCCAGGAGAACCTCGCTCCGCTTCGTGCGCTCGGCGTCAGCGCCTCCGTCGACGAGGACGGCACCGAGCGTGCCCTGATGCGCCTGTCCACCGACTGACCGCCCTCAGCGGGCGATGGCCGCGGTCGTCGCCTCCGTGAGCCGCACGAGGTCACCGGGTGCCAGACCGAGGTCGAGCCCCCGGCGACCGCCCGACACGTACACCGTGTCGAAGCCGAGCGCCGACTCGTCGAGCACGGTCGGGTGCGCACGCTTCTGGCCGAGCGGTGAGATGCCGCCCACCACGTAGCCGGTCGCCCGTTCGGCGGCCGCGGGATCCGCCATGGTGGCCTTCTTGCCGCCGACGGCCGCGGCGAGCGCTTTCAGGTCGAGCTGCCCGGAGACCGGGACGATCCCGACCACCAGGCGACCGTCGACGTCGGCGAGCAGCGTCTTGAACACGCACCCGGGGTCCAGGCCGAGGACCTCGGCCGCCTCGAAGCCGTAGGAGCTCGCCGCCGGGTCATGCTCGTAGGTGTGGGTGGTGAACGCGACACCGGCCCGGGTCAGCGCGACGGTCGCGGGGGTTCCCGTCGAGGTCCGCCTGCTCTTCGCCATCGGCTCTCCTGTGGTCGGTTCAGTTCGGCGACCAGCCGGTGCGTGACACCTCGGTGGCCGGCAGCGACGGTATCGCCTTGATCGCCCGCATCTCCTCGCGCATGGCGTGCCGCAGCATCACCAGCCGCTCGTCCGCGCTGCCGGTCTCCAGCAGCGCCTGGCGCTCGCGCAGCGTGAGGAGGCAGGTGGCGGCCAGGGTGTAGGAGAGGTACACCGGGTCCTCGGGGAGCTCGACATCGAGGACCTCGGCGCCGCGCAGCTCCGAGAGCCGCGTGCGGTACACCGCGAAGGTCTCCTTCGCCCGGGTGGCCTCCTGTGACGTCCCGGCAGCTCCGGCGGCGGGGTCGCCCGCGTCCGGGGCGGTCTCCACCCGGCCGACCAGGTAGGCGCCCGACGCGTCCAGGGACTGCAGGTGGAATCGCTCCCGGCCGACGATCTCGATGTCGAACGCGCCGTCCTCGTCGGGCGCCACCGAGGTCATCTGCGCCACGCAGCCGACCCGGTGCACCGACTGCACACCGTGCGTGCCGACCTCGTAGCCCTCGCGGATGGCGACGACCCCGAACAGCCGCTGGCTGCGGTCGGGGATCGCCAGCAGATGGTGCACCAGGGCCCGGTAGCGGTCCTCGAAGACGTGGAGCTGCATCGACTGGCCCGGGAACAGCACGGTGTTCAGCGGGAACAGGGGCAGCTCGTCGGTCACGGCCCCAACCTACCCATGCCGGCGCTCGCGAACCGGGTCCGCGCGCTGACACCGCGGAGGGCAGGTGGGGCTGCCGCCCTACACTGGTTGCCATGATCCGCCGCATCGACCTCAGGGGGTCCACGCGCGCCGACGGCTACCGCTCACAGGTGCCGCGCGCCGAGATCGACGTCGAGGCCACACTCGAGGTCGTCCGTCCCATCTGCGACGCCGTCCGCGACCGCGGGGTGGAGGCGATCACCGAGTTCGCCGGGAGGTTCGACGGCGTCGAGCAGCATGACATCGCCGTGCCGGCCGAGGCGCTGCAGCGGGCGCTCGAGGGCCTCGACCCGGACGTCCGGGCGGGGCTCGAGGAGTCGATCCGCCGGCTCCGGCTCACCTGTGAGGCCGAGCTCGAGTCCGACAAGGTGACCGAGGTCGTCCCCGGCGGCACCGTCACGCAGCGCATGGTCCCCATGGAGCGGGTCGGGCTCTACGTGCCCGGCGGGCTCGCCCCGCTGGTCTCGAGCGTCGTGATGAACGTCGTACCTGCCCAGGTCGCGGGCGTCGGGTCGATCGCACTCACGTCGTCCCCGCAGAAGAACCACGGCGGCCTGCCGCACCCCACGATCCTGGCCGCCTGCGCGATGCTCGGCATCGACGAGGTCTACGCCGTCGGCGGGGCCCAGGCCGTCGCGATGTTCGCCTACGGCGCGGGGTCCTGCCGCCCCGTCGACATGGTCACCGGGCCCGGCAACATCTACACCGTCTCCGCCAAGCGTCTCCTCAAGGGCGTCGTCGGCATCGACTCCGAGGCCGGTCCGACCGAGATCGCGATCCTCGCCGACGACTCGGCCGAGGCCGCCTACGTCGCCGCCGACCTGATCAGCCAGGCCGAGCACGACCCGCTCGCCGCCTCGGTGCTCGTCACGCCGTCGGAGCGTCTCGCCGCCGAGGTGGAGGCCGAGCTGGACAAGCAGATCTCGGTCACCAAGCACGTCGAGCGGATCAGGACCGCCCTGTCCGGGCAGCAGTCCGCGATCGTGCTCGTCGAGGACCTCGAGCAGGGGCTCGCGGTCGTCAACGGCTACGCCGCCGAGCACCTCGAGATCCAGACCGAGGACGCCGACCGCTGGGCAGCCCGGGTGCGCAACGCGGGAGCGGTCTTCGTGGGCGGCTTCGCCCCGGTCTCCCTCGGCGACTACGCCGCCGGGTCCAACCACGTGCTGCCCACCGGCTGCGCGGCCTGCTACTCCTCGGGCCTCTCGGTGCGGTCGTTCCTCAAGGCCGTGCACGTCATCGACTACACCCACGACGCCCTGAGCGACGTCGCCGCTCATGTGGTGAACCTCGCGCACGCCGAGGACCTGCCCGGCCACGCGGCCGCGGTCCGGGTGCGTCTCGAGGACCGCTGATGGTCCTTCCCCTCAGGGAGGAGCTGCGCGGCATCGAGCCGTACGGCGCCCCACAGCTCGACGTGCCCGTCGCCCTCAACGTCAACGAGAACCCCTACCCGCCCAGCGAGGCCGTCGTCGCCGACGTCGCCGAGGCCGTGGCGGAGGCCACCCGCACCCTCAACCGGTACCCCGATCGTGAGTTCACCGAGCTCCGCAAGGCGCTGGCGGACTACCTCGGCCACGGTGTCACCCCCGAGCAGGTCTGGGCGGCCAACGGGTCCAACGAGGTGATGCTGCAGATCCTGCAGGCGTTCGGCGGCCCGGGCCGGGTGGCGGTGTCGTTCGCCCCGACCTACTCGATGTACCCGGAGTACGCCCGCGACGCGATGACCGGCTGGGTCGTCGGCCACCGCGAGGAGGACTTCTCCCTCGACGTGACCCACGCCCTCTCCGTGATCGGGGAGCACCAGCCCTCCGTCGTACTCCTGCCCTCGCCCAACAACCCGACAGGCACCGCTCTGCCGCTCGACACCGTGCACGCGGTCTGCGAGGCGGCTCCCGGCGTGGTGGTGATCGACGAGGCGTACGGCGAGTTCCGGCGCGCCGGCACGCCGAGCGCACTGGAGCTGCTGCCGACCACGCCCAACCTCGTCGTGTCCCGCACGATGAGCAAGGCGTTCGCGCTGGCCGGGGCCAGGCTCGGCTACCTCGCCGCCTCGCCCGAGATCTGCGACGCGCTGCGCGTGGTGCGGCTGCCGTACCACCTCTCCGCGGTCACCCAGGCGGTGGCCCGGGTGGCGCTGCGGCACGCCGACGAGCTGCTCGCCCGGGTCGACGACCTGCGCGCGGAGCGCGACCGGACGGTGGACTGGCTGCGGGAGCAGCGGCTCGAGGTGGCCGAGAGCGACGCGAACTTCTGCCTGTTCGGGAAGTTCGAGGACCGGCACGCCGTCTGGCAGGGCCTGCTCGACCGCGGTGTGCTGATCCGTGAGACTGGTCCGGACGGCTGGCTGAGGGTCTCGGTCGGCACGCCGGAGGAGATGGCGGCCTTCAGGTCCGCCCTAGTGGAGGTACTCAACCCATGAGCCGTACGGCACGCATCGAGCGCGAGACCAAGGAGTCCAAGGTCCTCGTCGAGCTCGACCTCGACGGCAGCGGCCGCGCGGACGTCTCCACCGGGGTCGGGTTCTACGACCACATGCTGGGCTCGCTGGCCCGCCACTCGCTGGTCGACCTCACCGTCCAGGCCGAGGGCGACATCCACATCGACGCGCACCACACCGTCGAGGACACCGCGATCGTGCTCGGCGACGCGCTGCGCGAGGCGCTCGGGGACAAGAAGGGGATCCGCCGGTTCGGCGACTCGCTGGTGCCGCTCGACGAGGCGCTCGTGCAGTGTGCCGTCGACGTCTCCGGCCGCCCCTACTGCGTGCACACCGGGGAGCCCGAGGGGCAGACGTTCGTCAGCATCGGCGGCACCGGCGCGCCCTACATCGGCTCGCTGACCCGGCACGTCTTCGAGACCCTGGCCCACCACGCCCAGATCGCGCTGCACGTGCGCGTGATCTCCAGCCGCGACCCGCACCACCTCGTCGAGGCGCAGTACAAGGCCGTCGCCCGGGCCCTGCGCGACGCCATCGCCTTCGACCCGCGCGAGACCGGGGTGCCGAGCACCAAGGGAACGCTGTGACCAAGCCCGAGGTCGTCCTGCTCGACTACGGCTCGGGCAACATCCGGTCGGCCTTCCGTGCCCTCGAACGGGCCGGGGCCGAGGTGAACCTCACCGCGGACCGGGCCGCCGCGTCCGACGCCGACGGGCTCGTGGTGCCGGGCGTGGGGGCATTCCGCTCCTGCGTCGAGGGGATCCGGGCCGTGCGGGGTCACGAGGTGATCGGGCGGCGACTGGCCGGCGGACGGCCCGTCCTCGGCATCTGCGTCGGGATGCAGGTCATGTTCGAGCATGGTGTCGAGCACGGCGTCGACACGCCCGGCCTCGACGAGTGGCCCGGGGTCGTGGAGCGCATCCAGGCTCCCGTCGTACCCCACATGGGCTGGAACACCGTGGAGGTGCCGGAGGGCAGTAGGTTGTTCGAGGGCGTCGAGAACGAGCGGTTCTACTTCGTTCACTCGTACGGCGTACGAGAATGGACGCTGCACACCGACGGACGCACCAAGGCGCCGTTGGTGACCTGGGCCGAGCACGGGGGTGACCGTTTCGTGGCAGCGGTGGAGAACGGACCGCTGTCCGCGACACAGTTCCACCCGGAGAAGTCCGGAGACGCTGGAGCAGCACTGCTGCGCAACTGGGTGGAGTCACTGTGAGCAAGGAACGCGCGAAGAACCGGGCCGCACGCGAGCACGAGGCGGCGACCAGGACGGCCGCGAAAGGGCACGAGCACGACCGTCAGGAGCGGCTGCTGTCGATGAAGTCCGACGGCCAGGCCACGGTCGGCGAGGCGATCACCCAGCCGCAGCACCACAAGACGCCCAAGCCCGGCGCGAAGCCGATCTCCAAGGCGGGCGGCGCCAGGACGACCGGCACCAAGACCGCGACGACCAAGAACGGCAGCAAGGGACGGCCGACGCCGAAGCAGTCGGCGCCGCGCAGCCCCGCCAACAAGAAGCGCGCCCACGCGCCCGTCGGCCGGCCCGACGGCCCGCTGGCGCGCCGCCGCCGCTTCCGGGTCCGGCTGCTGCTGATCGTGCTGCTGGTCGTCAACATCGCGGTCGGCGTCATCGTCCGCGACTGGGCGGTCAGCCTGGCGGTGCTGATCGGCAGCGCCATCCTCGCGCCGCTGCTCGCCGCCGCCCTGCTCCGCCGCAAGTAGGCGGTCGAGGGGACCGGCCTGGCGCACGACGCGAGGCAGCCGGTGCTGCAGGCGCGGCTGGTCGTGGAGGCGGCCGGGCAGCTGTCCGAGGAGCCGACCGGCTAGCGGGCAAGGACCTCCGGCTCTGGCGACGTACCGGTCCGGCGCCGTGTGCTGGTGGTGAGATCCCTGCACCCGGGGGTGATGCGCGTGCGTCGACGCTGGGTCGTCCTCGGCTTGCTGACGGTGCTGGTCGCCCTCGTCGGCTTCGGTGCGGGTGGGCACTGGCGCCGGCAGGCGGACCCCGGCTGGGGCGCGGAGGCGGAGCAGTGGCTCGCCAACGTCGAGGAGGCTCGGCGCGAAGGTGTGCCGAACGTCGCGGAGTTCCTGCGCGGCGACATCGTGCTCGACCACCGCGCCACGGGCGGTGACCTCGCCGAGGGGATGGGGGACAGCCTCGACCTGATCCGCCACCTCGACATCGAGCATCCCGATCTGCGGCTCCACGCGCTCTACCTCGGCCGGCGGGGCATGGTCGTCCCCCTCACCTGGCGCGGACCGGACCCCTCGGACGCGGTGCACGCCGCGGCCGTCCTCAGGATGTCGCCCGACGGTCTGGTGCGCGTCGACGTGGCGCCGTCGCCACGCGCGGGCAGGGCAGCCGGCTGGTCCACCGACCGACGGCGGTCGCTGGAGCTCCTCGCCGCCGCCTATGCCGAACGGCACGGGGCACGTCTCGACCGTGTCCCCGGCGGTCGGGGACCCGCCGTGTACGGCGTTCCCGGTCCCGAGCCGGCGAGTGGCTTCCTGAGAGCGGTCCTCCTGCTGCACCCGGGCGACGACGGTGGGTGCCCCGTCCGCAGGGCGGTGTCGCTGGCCCTCGGCCCGGGCGGGGACGTGCTGGGGGTGGAGCGCTACGTCCGGCTCGGGGACGGTCGGCGCTGCCTCGAGCCGGAGCGGCGCTTCGAAGGCTGGTGGACGGGCATGGACGTCCCCGAGCCGGTCCGTCACGAGCTGACCGGGACGGTGAGCGCGGCCGGCACGTCCGTCGAGGTCTGGAACGGCACGCCGTCCCTCGAGGGTCTGGCGGCGTGGGCCCTGCAGCGGTACGCCGACGCGGGCCTGACGGTTCCGCGTCCGACCTCCCTGACCTTCTACCCGGCGGCCGACCGCTGCCTGGGAAACCTCGCGGTCGCCGGCGGGGAGGCGAACAGCGACATCCTGCTCTGCTTCGGTGCCGGGCTGGCCTGCCCCGGCTCCTCGTGCCCGCCGTGGTCGGACATGGCCCGGACCACGATGCTGCACGAGCTCGCGCACACGTGGATGACGCAGAACCTCTCCGACGGCCGCAAGGCGGCCTACGCCGACATGGTCGGTCTCCGATGGGCCTCCGACGAGGACCCGTGGGAGCTCCGGGCGATCGAGCGGGCAGCCGTGGTCATCGCCTGGGGGCTGCACCCGTCGGCGGGGCTGCCGAGGCCCGTGGAGATCCCGGCCACTGCCCTGCACCGGGAGTTCCGGTTCCTGACCGGGGCGCCGCCGCTGACCCGTCCGCGCTGAGGTCGGCGCCGCCGGAGGGTGGGACGGCGGCAGGCCGCGGGGACTGCTCTCCTAGGCTTGTCGTCATGAGCGCATACCTCGAGCTGCTGCCTGCCGTCGACGTCGCGGGCGGCCAGGCCGTCCAGCTGGTCCAGGGGGTCGCGGGCTCGGAGAAGCGCTTCGGCGACCCGGTCGAGGCAGCCCTGAACTGGCAGAACCGCGGGTCGGAGTGGCTGCACCTCGTCGACCTCGACGCCGCCTTCGGGCGTGGGAACAACCGTGAGCTCCTGGCCCGGATCGTCGGCACCCTCGACATCTTGGTCGAGATGAGCGGCGGCATCCGCGACGACGAGTCCCTCGAGGCCGCGTTGGCCACCGGCTGCCGTCGCGTCAACATCGGCACCGCGGCGCTGGAGCACCCCGAGTGGTGCGCCAAGGCGATCGCCGAGCACGGCGACCGGATCGCGGTAGGCCTCGACGTGCGTGGACGCACGCTGGCCGCCCGGGGCTGGACCCGCGAGGGCGGCGACCTGTACGACGTCCTGGCCCGCCTGGACTCCGAGGGCTGCGCCCGCTACGTGGTGACCGACGTGAACAAGGACGGCATGCTCCAGGGGCCGAACCTCGAGCTGCTGCGCAACGTGTGCGCCGCCACCGACCGTCCCGTCGTCGCCTCCGGCGGCATCACCGAGCTCGCCGACCTCGAGGCGCTCATGGGCCTGGTCGACGAGGGCGTCGAGGGCGCGATCATCGGCACCGCGCTGTACGAGGGCCGGTTCACGCTCGAGGACGCTCTCGCGCTGACGCTCCCGGTGGACCGCCGATGAGCCTCGCCGTCCGGGTGATCCCGTGCCTCGACGTCGACAACGGCCGCGTCGTGAAGGGGATCAACTTCAAGGAGCTGCGTGACGCCGGCGACCCGGTGGAGCTGGCCAAGGTCTACGACGCCGAGGGCGCCGACGAGCTGACCTTCCTCGACATCTCCGCGTCGCACGAGGACCGTTCCACGACGCTGGAGATCGTCTCCCGGACCGCCGAGCAGGTGTTCATCCCGCTCACCGTCGGCGGCGGGATCCGCAGCGTCGAGGACGTGGACCGGCTGCTGCGTGCGGGCGCCGACAAGATCGCGGTCAACACCGCCGCGATCAGCCGTCCCGAGCTGGTCGCCGAGATCGCCGACCGGTTCGGCAACCAGGTGCTGGTGCTCTCCGTGGACGCCCGACGTGCCTCGGGGACCGACTCCGGGTTCGAGGTCACCACCCACGGCGGGCGCCGCAGCGCGGGCCTCGACGCGGTGGAGTGGACCCACCGGGCCACCGAGCTGGGAGCAGGCGAGATCCTGCTGAACGCCATGGACGCCGACGGCACCGAGGACGGCTTCGACCTCGAGCTGATCCGGCTGGTCCGCCGCGAGGTCACCATCCCGGTGATCGCGAGCGGCGGAGCGGGCAAGGTCGAGCACTTCCCGCCGGCGGTCGAGGCCGGGGCGGACGCCGTGCTCGCCGCGACCGTGTTCCACTTCGGCACGCTGCGCGTCGGCGACGTCAAGCGGGGCCTCGCGGAGGCCGGCTACCCGGTCCGCTGAGGCGGCCGCCCGCTCAGGCCTCGGTGGCCTCCTGCAGCGGCGCGGCCGGCGCCCCCTTGCCGAGCAGCGTCGCGTAGGTCGCGCCGGCGACCATCGCGCCCACGATCGGTGCGAGCCAGAACGCCCAGAGCTGCTCGATCGCCTCGATGCCCGCGAACAGCGCGGGGCCGGTCGACCTCGCCGGGTTCACCGACGTGTTGCTCACCGGGATGCTCACCAGGTGGATCAGCGTCAGCGCCAGGCCGATGGCGATCGGGGCGAACCCCTTGGGCGCACGCGTGTCGGTCGCGCCGAGGATCACGTAGAGGAAGAACGCGGTCAGCACCACCTCGGCCAGCAGGACGGAGAGCACGGAGTAGCCGCCGGGGGAGCGGTCGCCGTACCCGTTGGTGGCGAAGCCCGAGTCGCTCGCGCTGAAGCCTTCGGCGCCGTGCGCGACCATGAAGAGGACGAGTGCCGCGACGGCCGCCGCGACCACCTGGGTCGCGAGGTAGCCCAGCACGTCCCTCCAGGGGAACCGGCGGGCGACCGCGAGGCCGATCGTCACCGCCGGGTTGAAGTGGCCCCCGCTCACGTGCCCGACCGCGTAGGCCATGGTGAGCACGGAGAGCCCGAAGGCGAGCGAGACGCCGAGGTAGCCGATGCCCACGTCGGGCACACCGGCCGCGAGCACAGCGCTCCCGCAGCCGCCGAGGACCAGCCAGAAGGTGCCGAAGAACTCCGCGGCGAGCCGCTGGGGCGTGGTGTAGCTGTGGGTGGCCATCCACCCACGCTAGGACCGCAGCGGCCGCGTGTGGGCGGCTTCGCGTGACACCGTCCGTTCGAGCCGGGACGTAGTGGACTCCCGGTGACCAAACGGTCAGATGCCGAGGTCGGCGCCGGTGAGGGCGGCGACGTCGGAGGGGGCGCCGTCGAGCTCGACCTGCGCCTGCGCCTGGCGGCCGTAGACGAACATCACCAGCTCCGCGGGCAGGCCGCGTACGACGACCGTGGCCGGTGCGTCCTTGAGGACCGCCCGTCCCGGGGCGTCGGTGCGCTCGAGGGTGACACCGACCGGGGCGGAGCGGATCGTGGCCTTCCCTCCCACGCGGATCGCCTTCCACAGCGCGTCCTGGACCCGCCGGTCGAGGTCCCGCGGCTCCCATGCGGCCTGCGCCCGCCTGATGTCCTCGTGGTGCACGAAGTACTCCAGGGTGTTGAACAAGCGGTCCAGCGCGGCGATCCGGAGCGGCGACCAGAGCGGCGGGCCCTGCCGCAGCCGCTCGACCAGGACCGGCAGGTCGTCGCGGGCGAGCCGCGCGGAGGCGGCCTCGGTCACCCGGGCAAGCGGCGGGACGACGATGCCGACCGCGGCCGGGCTGCCCTCGCGGATCAGCAGGTGCACCACGAGGTCCTTGACCGTCCACTCGCCCGACAGCGTCGGCGCGTCCGGGCCGAGCTCGAGGGCGAGGTCGCAGAGGGCTTCGCGTTCGGTCCGGGCGAGTCGCGTCATGACCCTGATCGTAGGGTGGCCTTTCAACGAAAGGGAGCAGAGTGACTACCAGTCGGACCGGCGTCCGCCCGGCCGCTTCGGCGAGCCGGATCCGCGACGGTTTCGCCGTGCTGTGGGTGGCGATCAAGCGCGAGCCGTGGATCTTCACGCTCTCCACGCTCGGCAGCCTGCTGTTCGGGGCCCTCACCGTGGCCGACGCCTGGGTCCTCGGCTGGGCGACCGACAACGTGGTGCTGCCGGCGTTCGAGACCGGCACCACGACCACCGAGGGCCTGGTCACGATCCTCGCCCTGTTCGTCGGCGTGGCGATCCTCCGCGCGGTCGGCATCGTGGCGCGGCGCCTCGGAGCAGGCGTCATGCAGTACCGGATGCAGGCGCACTCCCGCCGCGCGGTCACCCGCAAGTACCTCGAGCTCCCGATGTCCTGGCACCAGCAGCACCCGACCGGGCAGCTGCTGTCGAACGCGAACGCCGACGTCGAGGCGGCCTGGGCGCCGATCGCGCCGCTGCCGATGGCGGTGGGCACCGTCGCGATGATGGTGATCGCCGTCGTGCAGATGCTCGTCGCCGACGTGGTGATGGCGCTCGTGGGCCTGCTGGTCTTCCCCCTCGTCATCGGCGCGAACATCGCCTTCCAGCGGTTCCAGTCGCCGCTGATCACCCAGGCCCAGGCGCTGCGCGCGGAGGTCAGCGAGGTGGCGCACGAGTCCTTCGACGGGGCACTCGTGGTGAAGACCCTCGGTCGCGAGCAGGAGGAGACCGCGCGCTTCGCGGCCAAGGCGCACGCCCTGCGCGACGTCGCTGCCCGCGCCGGAAGGGTCCGCGCGGCCTTCGACCCCGCCCTCGAGGCGCTGCCGAACCTCGGCGTCCTCGCCGTGCTCAGCGTCGGCGTCCTCCGTGTGCTCAACGGCCAGACCGACCCCGGCGACGTGGTGACCGTCGCCTACCTCCTGACCATCGTGGCCTTCCCGATCAGGTCCCTTGGCTGGCTCGTGGGCGAGTTCCCCCGCAGCGTGGTCGGCTTCCAACGGGTCAGCTCGGTCCTCGAGGCCACCGGCGAGATGGTGTACGGCGACCGCCGGATCGCGGTGACCGGGGACGGCGCGCGCCTCGAGGTCAGCCACCTCGCCTACCGCTACGACGCCGACCAGCCGCTGCTCGAGGACGTCTCCTTCATCGTCGAGCCGGGCCGCACCGTCGCCGTGGTCGGCGCCACCGCATCGGGCAAGAGCACGCTCACGACCCTGCTCGTGCGTCTCGTCGACCCCGACGAGGGAGCCGTGCGCGTCGACGGCCACGACCTGCGTGAGCTCCGCGCCGGGACCCTCGCGGACAACATGGCGCTGGTCGCCCAGCACACGTTCCTCTTCGACGACACGGTCCGCGGCAACGTCACCCTCGGCGCCGACGTCGCCGACGACGAGATCTGGCAGGCCCTGCGGACCGCGCAGGCGGACGGCTTCGTGGCCGCGCTGCCCGACGGGCTCGACACCAAGCTCGGCGAGCGGGGCGCGACCCTGTCCGGTGGCCAGCGGCAGCGGCTGTCGCTGGCCCGGGCCCTGGTGCGCCGGCCCCGGCTGCTCGTCATGGACGACGCCACCTCCGCCGTCGACCCGGAGGTCGAGGCCCGGATCCTCGCGGCGCTGCGGGACTTCGGCTCCACGATCCTGGTCGTCGCCTACCGCAAGGCCACGATCGCCCTCGCCGACGAGGTCATCTACCTGCGCAACGGGCGGGTGGCCGACCACGGCACGCACACCGAGCTGCTCACCCGCACACCCGGCTACGCCGACCTGGTCAACGCCTACGAGCAGGCCGCGGCAGAGCGCGCTGCCGAGGAGGGCGCCGCGAGCGGGGAGGAGGTGACCTCCCGATGAGCACGGCGACCACGTCGACCGCGATGGACACCGGCGAGTCGATGAAGGCGTGGCGGACGATCGCCCGCGGCATCGAGCTCTCCCCGGAGCTCAAGCAGGGGTTCTGGGGCACGCTGTTCTTCGCGGTCGTGGCGACGCTCGGGCGGATCGTCGTACCGGTCGCCGTGCAGCAGACCCTCGACCGCGGGCTGAACGGCCCGGACGGAGGTCCCGACACGGAGTTCATGACGATGATGGTCACGGTCGCCGCCGCGTCGATCGTGGTGACCAGCGCCGCGTCGTACCTCATGACCTCACGGCTCTTCACCGCCGCCGAGACCGGCCTGGCGACGCTGCGGATCAAGGCCTTCCGGCACGTCCACGACCTGCCGCTGCTCACCCAGAGCACCGAGCGTCGCGGCGCGCTGGTCGCCCGCGTCACCAGCGACGTCGACCAGGTCTCGCAGTTCCTGATCTTCGGCGGCATCATCGCGGTGGTCAGCGTCGGCCAGATCGCGGTGGCCACGGTGATCATGGCCTACTACAGCTGGCAGCTCACGATCGTGGTCTGGCTCTGCTTCGCCCCGCTGTTCCTGTCGCTGCGCTACTTCCAGCGCAAGCTGTCCGAGGCCTACGGCGTCGTGCGGAGCCAGGTCGGGGCGCTGCTCTCGGCCGTCTCGGAGCCTGTGGTCGGCGCGGCGGTGGTGCGCTCCTACGCGATCGAGTCCCGCACCCAGGAGCGGATCGACCGGGCCATCGACCGGCACAAGGCCGCCTCCACCCGGGCCCAGGGCCTCACCGCGTTCTCGTTCTCCCTCGGCGGTGTCTCGGCCGGGCTCGCCAACGCCGGCGTGCTGATCGTCGGTGTGCTCCTCGGCATCGACGGTGACATCACCGCGGGCAAGGTGCTGGCGTTCGCGTTCCTGGTCACGCTCTTCGTCGGCCCGGTGCAGATGGGCACCCAGGTGCTCACCGACGCGCAGAACGCGATCGCCGGATGGCGCCGGGTGATCGGCATCCTGGACACCCCCGCTGACGTCGTCGACCCCGGGCCGGCCGGGACCCGGCTTCCCGACCGCCCCGTGGAGATCGAGTTCGACCACGTCGACTTCTCCTACCCGGGCGGCGAACGCGTGCTCCACGACGTGTCGCTGCGGATCGACCCGGGCCGTCGGGTCGCGGTCGTGGGGGAGACCGGCTCCGGCAAGACCACCCTGGCCAAGCTGCTCACCCGGCTGATGGACCCCACGGGCGGCGTGGTGAGGCTGGACGGCGTCGACCTCCGCGAGGTGCCGTTCGACTCCCTGCGCGAGCGCGTCGTGATGGTCCCCCAGGAGGGGTTCCTCTTCGACGCCGACCTGGCCGCGAACGCCCGTTACGGCCGCCTCGACGCGTCCGACGACGACATCCGCGGCGCCGCGGAGGAGCTCGGCCTCGCCGACTGGCTCGACGCGCTGCCGCGGGGTCTGGAGACCCGGGTCGGCCAGCGCGGTGAGTCGCTGTCGGCGGGGGAGCGGCAGCTCGTGGCGCTGATCCGCGCGCACCTGGCCGACCCCGACCTGCTGGTGCTGGACGAGGCCACCAGCGCGGTGGACCCGCAGCTCGAGCTGCGGATCGGCCAGGCGCTGGAGCGGCTGATGAGCGGGCGGACCTCGGTGACCATCGCGCACCGGCTGTCCACCGCCGAGAACGCCGACGAGGTGGTCGTGGTCGACGCCGGCCGCGTCGTCCAGCGCGGGCCGCACGCCGAGCTGGTCCGGGTCGACGGGGTCTACCGCCGGCTGCACGACTCCTGGGTCGCCCAGCACGAGCACCGCTGAGGGATACTGACTCAGGTGACCTCTGCGAGCCCCCTCTCCGACCTCGACCCCTCGATCGCGGCCCGGCTCAAGCGCGACGCCGACGGCCTGGTGGCCGCGGTCGTGCAGCAGCACGACACCGGCGAGGTGCTCATGGTCGGCTGGATGGACGACGAGGCGCTGCACCGGACGCTGACCACCGGCCGGACCACGTTCTGGAGCCGGTCGCGCTCGGAGTACTGGGTGAAGGGGGAGACCTCCGGCCACCGGCAGTGGGTCAAGGAGGTCCGTCTCGACTGCGACGGCGACACCCTGCTGGTCAAGGTCGACCAGGAGGGCCCCGCCTGCCACACCGGCACCCGCACCTGCTTCGACGGCGACCTGCTCACCCCGCTCGACGGCAGGGTCGATGGCTGAACCGCAGACCGTGCCGCGCCCCCGGGACCGGTCCTACGGCCCGACGGTCCTCCTCGGCCTGGCCGGCGCCGCGCTGGCGGCGGTCGCCGGCGCACGGACCTGGGCGACCACGCGGGCGGACGCCGCCGGGATCAAGGTCGACGCCTCGGTCACCGGCGCGGAGTCCCAGCCGCTCGTCGCGGCGCTCGCGCTGGTGGCGCTCGCCGCGTGGGGTGTCGTCCTCGTCATGCGGGGCCGTCTCCGGCGGGTGGTCGCGGCGGTCGGTCTGCTCGCCTCGGCCGGCGTGCTGCTCAACGTCGTACTCGCCTTCGGAGCGGTGCAGGACGACGCGCTCGAGGCCGCGGTCAGCCAGGGAGCGACCGGCGACGTGTTCGAGACCGCGCTCACCCCCTGGTACTACCTGACCGGGGTGGGGGCGCTCCTGGCCACGGCGGCCTTCGCGGTCGCGGTCGCCCGGGCGCCGGGATGGCCCGAGATGGGTGCCAAGTACGACGCACCGGCCGGCCGTGCCGCGCCGGCGGCCGACGAGGACATGTGGCGGGCGCTGGACGAGGGACGGGACCCGACCTCCTAGAATGCTCGGCGTGTGCGCGACCGCCACACCCCGACCGCTCGAAGCCTCACGAGGAGACCTGCCCACGATGGCTCACCACGGCAACACCCCCGCAGCCTGGACCGGCGTCACGATCATGCTGATCGGCTGGACCGTCGGGGCCATCGGCCTGATGACCGACGGCGCGGGGCTGCTGTTCTGGATCGGCGTGGCGCTGCAGCCCATCGGCCTCGTCGTCGGCGCGATCATGGCGAAGATGGGCATGGGCGCCGACACCGCGGCCCACTGATGCGATGACCGCGGTCGCCTCCCAGGAGCCCCTCGCCGCCGGTCGGCGGGCGCGGGTGACCGGCCCCGTCCTGATGGCCGGCGCGGTCCTCGGGGCGAGCGTGGTGCTCCACCTGCGCGACCCGCACCAGAGCGGCAGCTACCTGTTCTGCCCGTGGCTCGTGCTCACCGGGACGTTCTGCCCCGGCTGCGGGGGCCTCCGCGCGGTCAACGACCTCACCCACGGAGACCTGGCCGCCGCGGCGTCGAGCAACCTGCTGCTCGTGGGGTCCCTGCCGCTCGCCGTGTGGATGTGGGGCCGCTGGCTCGTCGACCGGTGGCGGGGCGTCCGCCGCGCGGTCGACCAGCGGGTCGGTGTCCTCTCGGCCACCGCCTTCGGCGTCGTGTCGCTGCTCTTCTGGGTCGTGCGGAACCTTCCCGGCCTGGAGTGGTTGACGCCCTGAACCACCGGCCGGTCGGCCCGATCTGCGCCTTTCGGCCCGGATCGGCCGGACCGCGGCTAGCTAGAACCGGGTGCCGTAGCCCCCGCCGGTGTCGAAGCGCGCACCGGCCACGACGGCGATGATGATCAGGACCAGGACGAGCAGGCCGAGCACGACCGCGATCGCGCCGGTGATGATGCCGCCCAGGGCGAGCCCGTCGCCCTGCTGGGCCCCGCCGCTGGCGCTGATCTCGTTGCGCGCCTTCACCCCGAGCACGATCGCCACGATGCCGAACAGGCCGAAGCCGCAGCACCACGAGAGCACCAGCGTGCCGATCCCCGTGGCCAGCGAGGCGGTGGCCTTGCCGTTGGTCGGCTTGGCGACGGGGATGCCGTACTGCGGGCCGTAGCCGGGGCCGTACGGAGCGCCGTAGGAAGGACCGGGCGGTGGCTCGGGCGGCTGGGTCATCGGCGTCTCGCTCTCTATGCGGACCTCCCCACCGGGGGATGGGGCGTCGCGTGAGAGTCTAGAGTCCTCCAGGTCCTCCGACTGCCACTGTGAGGTTCGCCCATGTCCGTTCTCGACGAGATCGTCGACGGCGTCCGCGTCGACCTCGCCGAGCGCGAGGCCGCCGTACCTCTCGACGAGGTCAAGGAGGCCGCGCGCCGCGCTCCCGAGGCCCTCGACCCGATGCCCCGGTTCCGCGCCGAGGGGGTCAGCGTGATCGCCGAGGTCAAGCGCTCGAGCCCGAGCAAGGGCGCCCTGGCCGACATCGCCGACCCCGCCGCGCTCGCCGCGGAGTACGAAGCCGGCGGTGCGGCCACGATCAGCGTGCTCACCGAGCGGCGACGGTTCGGGGGCAGCCTCGACGACCTCCGCGCCGTTCGAGCCGCGGTGCGGATCCCGGTGCTCCGCAAGGACTTCATCGTCACCTCCTACCAGCTGTGGGAGGCCCGTGCCGCCGGCGCCGACCTCGCCCTGCTGATCGTCGCCGCACTCGAGCAGGCCGCGCTGGTGAGCCTCATCGAGCGCGCGGAGTCGATCGGGCTGACCCCGCTGGTCGAGGTGCACGACGAGGAGGAGGTCGACCGGGCCTTGGACGCGGGCGCAAGACTGATCGGTGTGAACGCCCGCAACCTCAAGACGCTCGAGGTGGACCGCGACACGTTCTCCAGGCTGGCGCCCCGCATCCCCGACGACGTGGTGCGGGTGGCGGAGTCCGGGGTCCGCGGGCCGCACGACGTGTTCGAGTACGCCAAGCAGGGCGCGAACGTCGTCCTCGTGGGGGAGACGCTGGTGAAGGGGAAGGACCCGCGCAGCGCGGTCGCCGACCTCGTCGCCGCCGGCGCCCACCCCGCTCTCAAGCACCGCGACTGAAAGCACACGCACCCATGTCTGCACTCCCCGACGAGTCGGGACACTTCGGCCGGTTCGGCGGCCGGATGATGCCCGAGGCGCTGATGGCCGCCCT
>DASTPU010000158.1:0-54057 GCA_035762105.1 Nocardioidaceae bacterium
AGCTTGGTCTTTCCGTGGTCGACGTGACCCATGACCGTGACGACCGGAGGACGCGCCTCGAGGTCGCTCTCGTCGCCCTCGTCCTCGCCGAACTCGAGGTCGAAGGACTCGAGCAGCTCGCGGTCCTCGTCCTCGGGCGAGACGACCTGGACGACGTAGTTGAGCTCATCACCGAGCAGCTCGAGCGTCGCGTCGTTGACCGACTCGGTCGCGGTGACCATCTCGCCGAGGCTGAACAGCATCTGCACGAGGCTGGCTGCGTCGACGCCGATCTTCTCGGCGAAGTCGGTCAGCGAGGCGCCACGGGCCAGACGGACCGTCTCGCCGTTGCCCTTGCGGACACGCACGCCACCGATGGTCGGGGCCTGCATGTTGTCGAACTCTTGACGACGCTGACGCTTCGACTTGCGACCACGACGCGAGGGACCGCCGGGACGGCCGAACGCACCCTGGGTCTGGCCGCGCTGGCCGGGACGGCCGCCGCCACCGGGTCGACCGGGAGCGCTGGGACCGAAGCCACCGGGACGGGCCGGAGCACCGGCGCCACCGCGGGCGGGAGCGCCACCACGACCCGGAGCGCCACGACCGGGCGCACCGCCCGGGCCACCACGGCCCGGACCGGACGGACGACCGCCGGGGCCGCCACCGAAGGCGGCAGGTGACTTCGGCATCATCGCCGGGTTGGGACGCGGCATGCCGGGACGCCCGGGGGCGCCACCCTCACGGGCGGCCGGCGGACGCGGCGGACGGTTGGCGTCGCCCTGGTCACCGCGCGGCTGGGCCGCGGGACGACGACCCATGCCCTGGGTCGAGGAGAACGGGTTGTTGCCCGGACGCGGTGCGCCCGGACGGGCACCACCGGGACGCGGACCCGGCGTGCGCGGGGCCTGCGGGCCGGGCGTCGCCGCGCGAGCGGCCGGGGCCTGCGGTGCAGCAGCAGCCGGAGCCTCGGGGGCGGAGGGAGCGGACGGGGCGGCAGCGGCCGGAGCCTCCGGCGCGGGTGCCGGGGCAGGCGTCTTCGGGCCGGGACGGGGACCGGGACGCGGGCCCGGCGTCACTGCGCCGGCTCCGGGCTCGGTGACCGGCGACTCGACCTGGGGAGCGGGCGTCTGCGTCTCCGCGGGTGCCTGCTTCTCCGGCGCCGGAGCCGCGGGGGCCTCGGTAACGGGAGCCTCGGCCGGGGTCTCGGCGGGCTTGGCCGCTGCCTTCTTGGCGGGGGCCTTGCTGGAGGACTTCTTCGCTGCTGCCTTCTCGGAGGCAGCCTTCAGCTCATCACCGAACTTGTCGGTGAAACGCTTGACGACAGGGGGCTCGACCGTCGACGACGCCGACTTGACGAACTCCCCCATCTCTCCGAGCTTGGCCAGAACGACCTTGCTCTCTACTCCGAACTCTTTTGCGAGCTCGTGGACTCGGACCTTAGCCACGCTTCTCCTTCTGGTCCGAGCCCTTGTCTGGCCGGACCGTTAGCTGGTGTGCATGCTCATCGCGAAGTACTCATCGAGTGCTCATGAGCTGCTGCTCCATTTTCTGTCGGTCAACACGGACGGATCTGCTGCGCGTTGCACGTAGTCCCTCAGGAGGGACCCGTCGAGCTTTGCCTGGACCCGGAGGGCCCGGGCGAACGCCCGGCGACGTGTGGCGAGCTCGAGACACGCGGGTGTGGGATGGATGTAGGCACCCCTGCCCGGCTCTCGTGCCCCGGGATCCGGGACCACGGCGAGACCGTCGCCCGAACCGCGGGCGACCACGCGCAGCAGTTCTTGCTTGGGGGATCGTTCACGACATCCGACACACGTCCGCACGGGAGTGCGCACGCACGCATCAGCGCCGTGTTCACGAACCACCACAGTCGAGTCTAGCGGTTCGGTGGTCGTAGGCAGAATCGGCCTCAGCGCGAGCCGCCGCTTCCGGACTGTCTCTGCGGGTCGGGCGCCTCGTCGGAGCGGATGTCGATCCGCCAGCCGGTGAGCCGTGCCGCGAGCCGGGCGTTCTGGCCCTCCTTGCCGATGGCGAGGGAGAGCTGGTAGTCGGGCACGATCACCCGAGCGGACCGGGCCTCGCGGTCGACGATCTCGACGCTGGAGACACGTGCCGGGGACAGCGCGTGGCCGACCAGCTCGGCCGGGTCGTCGGACCAGTCGACGATGTCGATCTTCTCGCCGTGCAGCTCGTGCATCACGTTGCGCACGCGCTGGCCCATCGGGCCGATGCAGGCGCCCTTGGCGTTCACGCCGGGAACCGTCGACCGCACCGCGATCTTGGTGCGGTGGCCGGCCTCCCGGGCGATCGCGCAGACCTCGACGGTGCCGTCGGCGATCTCGGGCACCTCGAGCGCGAACAGCTTCTTCACGAGGTTCGGGTGCGACCGCGACAGCGTGACCTGCGGGCCGCGCATGCCCTTGCGCACGCTGACCACGAGGCACTTGATCCGGGTGCCGTGGTCGTACCGCTCGCCCGGCACCCGCTCGGCCAAAGGCAGGTGCGCCTCGAGCCGGCCGAGGTCCACGAGCACGTCCTGCGGGTCGCGACCCTGCTGGATCACGCCGGAGATGACGTCGCCCTCCTTGCCGGAGAACTCCCCGAACTTCGCCTCGTCCTCGGCGTCGCGGAGACGCTGCAGGATGATCTGCTTCGCGGTCGTCGCGGCGATCCGGCCGAAGCCGGCGGGCGTGTCGTCGTACTCCCCGACGACGTTGCCCTCCTCGTCGGTCTCCGCGGCCAGCACCGTGACGTGCCCGGTCTTGCGGTCGAGCTCGACCCGCGCCTTGGGCTGGGCGCCGGGGGTCTTGTGGTAGGCGATGAGCAGTGCCTGCTCGATGGCCTCCACGAGAACTTCGAAGGAGATCTCCTTCTCACGCTCGAGCGAGCGCAGCACCATCATGTCGATGTCCATGCTCAGCTCTCCTTCCGGTTGAACTCGATCTCGACGCGAGCCTTCGCCACGTCGGCGTACGGCAGGTCACGCTCGGACCCGTCGACGTCGAGGGTGACGCTCTCCTCGTCGCTGGCCTTGATACGGCCGGTGAGGGTGGTGCCGTCCTTGGTGGTCACCTTGACCAGGCGGGACTGGTTGCGGCGCCAGTGGCGCGGCAGGGTCAACGGGCGGTCGGTGCCCGGTGAGGTCACCTCGAGGGTGTAGGGCTGCTCGCCCATCGCGTCGGACTCGTCGAGGACCCGCGAGACCTCCTTGGTGGCGTCGGCGAGGTCGTCGCTCGACACGCCGCCGTCCTTGTCCACCGCGACGCGCAGGATGCGGCGGCGACCGGCCGGGGTGAGCTCGATGGCCTCGACGTCGAGGCCGAGCGCAGCAAGCGGCTCGGTGAGCACCACTGCAAGTCGGTCCCGGGTCTGATCGGTGCTCACGGGCATCCTCCTGCTGTGCTGTTGTCGGTCCCACCGAGGCGCGCAGACCCACCGTCGGGGGCATGCCTCGCCTGTGGCTGCAACCATAGCGGACCGGGAGGCCCCCGATTGCTAGCCTCGTGCCACCACGACCGAGGGGGACCATGAGAGCGATCACAGCGGGAGCCCTCGCGATGGGGATGCTCGTCGCCGCGTGCAGCGGCGGGGACGAGCCCGAGGCGTCTCCCCCTCCCACCTCGTCCCCGTCCGGGTCGGCCGGTGCGGCCAGCCCGTCTCCGGAGGTCTCGGCCGGTACGTCGACCACCCCGGCCGCCGGCGTCGCACCCGCACCCCGGCCGCCCCGGGGCACGGACGACCGGCGCGGACGCGAGGCCTTCGCCCGCTATGTCCTCCAGGCGTGGATCTACGCGCTCAACACCAACGACCCCAAGGCGCTGCTCGACATCAGCGGCAAGAAGCCGTGCGGCGGGTGCACTCGGCTCGCGGACGAGCTGGAGCGCCGGGGCGAGGAAGGCTGGTACGTCGAGCTCGGGGGCGTCGAGGTCTCCGGGGTCGAGGTGACCGCCCGGGGCCGGGCAGCCCGTGCCGTGATGTCGGTGTCGATCCCCGAGAGCAGCACGTACAACGAGGACGGGTCGTTCCGGAGCGGTAACCCGGCGCACCCGCGCAGCACGTTCGAGGTGGACATGCTCCACGACGGCGAGGAGTTCCGGCTCGTCGCCTTCAGCCTCTACTAGGCCGCGCGGACCCCGGCGATAGAGTCGGCTCCTGTGCCGACCCCCTTCCCCGCGACGCCAGGCCCGCGCCTGACCCGCCGCGCTGCCCTGGGGGCGGTGGTCGGGGGCGGGCTCGTCGCGTGCACCCCGCCACGACGTGGCCTCGAGCGCCGCGAGCGGCGGCCCGAGCCGGTCGAGCCCGAGGTCGACCCCGACGTCGCGGTGGCGACCGAGGCCCTTGCCGCACAGACCGCGATCATCGAGCTGGTCCGCGCGACCCAGGAGCGCCACGGCAGCCTGAGGAGGGCGCTCACTCCGGTGCTGGCGGCGCACGAGGCGCACGCCGCGCTGCTCTCCGACGCCGTGCCGGCCGAGGCGACCGCGTCTGCTTCCGCCTCCCCGTCGGCGTCCGGCTCGCCCTCCCCCAGCGCCCCGGCTGGTCGACGTGCCGCGGTGCCGAAGGACCGGACCCGCGCTCTGAAGCAGGTGGTGGCCGCCGAGCAGGAGCTGACGACGACGACCAAGCGGCACGCGTTCAAGGCGCAGAGCGGTTCCTTCGCCCGGGTGCTGGGCAGCATGGCAGCCGCGGCCGCACAGAACGCCGTGGTTCTCGCGTCACCGACGGGTGGCCCGGCATGACCCCGCGTGAGGCGCTGCAGCTCGCGCTGGCCGGTGAGCACGCGGCCGTGTACCTGTACGGCGTCGTCGGCGGCCGGGTCTCCGTCTCCACACACCCGGCGCTGTGGCGGCGGGTCCGGGACGCGTACCACCTGCACCGGGCCCGGCGCGACCAGCTCGTGTCGATGGTGCGCACCGCCGGCGCCGAGCCTGTCGCGGCCGAGGTCAGCTACGAGCTGCCGAACCCGGCGATGACGCCCGTCCAGCTCGAACAGGTCGCGCTGGAGGTCGAGCAGCGCTGCGCAGCGGTGTACGCCGACATGGTCGGGAGCACCGCGGGCGCCAACCGGCAGTGGGCGCTCGACGCGCTGGAGGACGCGGCGGTCCGCCTGCTCGGCTTCGGCGGCGAGCCCGAGCCCTTCCCCGGCCTCGACGAGCTCTGAGGAGCCTGCCCGGCCAGGAAGCGGGGTGCCAGGGTCAGCGCCAGGACGTGACGATCTCGTGGACCTCGGCAAGGCGGTGCGCGACGGCGTCGGGCTCACCGACGGAGTGACCGACCTGCTCGGCCGGGATGTCGCTGTGCGGCACGAGGATCGTGCGCATCCCCACGTTCGAGGCGCCCCAGATGTCGTCGAACAGCCGGTCACCGACGAAGACGCATGCCTGCGGGTCGTCGATCTCGACCGCGTTCATCGCCGCTCGGAACGCCTCCGGTGCGGGCTTCGTCCACGGGACCTCGCTGGTGTACACCGCGCCGTGGATCAGGTCGAGGACGCCGTCACGGCGGAAGAAGTCCTCGTGCCACTCCCGCGGCCACACGGTGTTGGAGAGCACGCCCACCCGCAGGCCGTCGTCGTGCAGCCGCCCGAACAGCTCCGGCACGGCGGGGTCGGTGAGGGTGTGCGGCTCCCAGAACTCGCGGTACGACGTGAGCAGGTCCTCGTCGTGGGACAGGCCCGCGTGCGCGAAGAGGTCGGCGAGCGTCGCGCTGACATGCTCGTCGCGGGACCTCGCCCACACCGCGTCGGCGGCGGCGCGCAGCATCTGCGGGGCGGTGTGGTCGGCGTCGACCACGGCCCGGGCGAGAGCCGCGGCCTCCTCGTCGAAGTCGATCGCGTGCCAGGGCGTGAGCGTGCCGCCCCAGTCGAAGATGACCGCCTTCACCGGCGACCCGGGACGCTCAGCCACGCACCACTCCGAGGACGTGCTCGACGACGCGGTCCACCGGGACGTTCTCCCGCTCGCCGGTGGCTCGGTCCTTGACCTCGATCACGCCCTCGGCGAAGCCCTTTCCGACCACGACGATCGTGGGCACGCCGATCAGCTCGGCGTCCTTGAACTTCACGCCGGGCGAGACCTTGGGGCGGTCGTCGAAGAGCACCGCGACGCCCTGCTCCTGGAGGTCGGCGGCCAGCCTCTCGGCGGCGTCGAAGACGGCCTGGTCCTTGCCTGTGGCGACGAGATGTACGTCGGCCGGCGCGATCTCGCGGGGCCATACCAGGCCGAGCTCGTCGTGGGTGTTCTCGGCGATCGCGGCGACCGCACGGGAGACCCCGATGCCGTAGGAGCCCATCGTCACCGTGACGAGCTTGCCGTTCTCGTCGAGCACCTTGAGGTCGAGCGCCTCGGCGTACTTCCGGCCGAGCTGGAAGATGTGGCCCATCTCGATGCCGCGGGCGGTTGCGAGCGTCCCGTCGCAGTTCGGGCAGGGGTCCCCGTCGCGGACCTCGGCGGCCTCGATGGTGCCGTCGGGGGTGAAGTCCCGGCCGGCGACGAGGTCGACGACGTGCTGCCCGTCGACGTTCGCGCCGGTGACCCAGCGGGTGCCCTCGACGACGCGGGGGTCGACGAGGAAGCG
This sequence comes from Nocardioidaceae bacterium, assembly GCA_035762105.1. Classification (GTDB taxonomy): domain Bacteria; phylum Actinomycetota; class Actinomycetes; order Propionibacteriales; family Nocardioidaceae; genus Nocardioides_C. The sequence continues at coordinate 6,559 of DASTPU010000158.1, forward strand.
GATCTTGGACTCGTTGGTCTCCCCCAGCACGCCGGGGCCGATGTAGCCCTTGACGAGCGAGGGGTGCGCGGCGAAGTCGGCCTCGCCGAAGGGCTCGACCTCGATCGGCTCGAGCTGGCCCTCGAGGCGCTTGGCGTCGACCTCCCGGTCACCGGGGATGCCGATGGCCAGGGGCTCGCGCGTGCCGTCGGGGTGCTTGAGGACGATGAGCACGTTCTTGAGCGTGTCGCCGGCGTCCCAGGGCCGGTCCTCGCGCGGGAACCGCTCGTTGAGGTGGTCGACCAGCGTCTCGATGGTCGGGGTGTCCGGCGTGTCCTCGGCGTGCGCGGCCGGCACCCCGTCGTACGACACGGGCTGGGGGGCGCGGACCTGGACCGCCTCGACGTTCGCGGCGTACTCGCAGGAGGTGCAGCTGACGTAGGTGTCCTCGCCCACCTCGGCCTTGGCGAGGAACTCCTCGGACTTGGAGCCACCCATCGCACCGGAGGTCGCCTTGACGATGACGTACTCGAAGCCGAGCCGGTCGAAGGTCTTCACGTAGGCCTCGCGATGAGCCTGGTACGACCGCTCGAGGCCCTCGTCGCTGGTGTCGAAGGAGTAGGAGTCCTTCATCACGAACTCGCGACCGCGCAGCAGGCCGGCGCGGGGGCGCGCCTCGTCGCGGTACTTGGTCTGGATCTGGTAGAGCCAGACCGGCAGGTCCTTGTAGGAGGAGTACAGGTCCTTCACCAGCAGGGTGAACAGCTCTTCGTGGGTGGGGCCGAGCAGGTAGTCGGCGTCCTTGCGGTCCTTGAGGCGGAAGATGCCGTCGCCGTACTCCGTCCAGCGGTTCGTCGCCTCGTAGGGCTCACGCGGCAGCAGCGCGGGGAACTGCAGCTCCTGGGCGCCGATCGCGTCCATCTCCTCACGGACGATCCGCTCGATGTTGCGGAGCACGCGCAGGCCCAGCGGCAGCCAGGAGTAGATGCCGGGCGCGGCGCGTCGGATGTAGCCGGCGCGGACCAGCAGCCGGTGGCTGGGGACCTCGGCGTCCGCCGGGTCCTCCCGGAGGGTCCGCACGAAGAGGGTCGACATCCGCAGCATCCGGGGTGAGGTCATGGGCGCAAGGCTACCTAGCGGCATCGCGGCGTCGCACACCGATTCCGCCCGGCCGGTTTGGACAAAACGGCCCGAACGGACCGGGGGACTCTGGCATCATCGATGGGTGCCCGCTGACGAGGTCGACCACGCGGAGCCGATCCTGCGTGTCCGCTTCGCCGCGGACCCGGCCAGCGTGCCCGGTGCCCGGCGCTTCGTGGTCGACGGTCTCCGGGCCTGGGGACGTGACGACATCGTGGACGACGCCGCGCTCTGCGTCAGCGAGCTGGCCGGCAACGCCGCCCTCCACGGCGGCTGCTCCTACATCGAGGTCGGTGTCCTCGCGCTCGACCGGGCGGTCCGGGTGTTCGTCGAGGACGACGGCTCCGCCCCGGCCGAGGTGGTCGTGCCGCGCACGGACATCCCGGGTCTCGGGACGTTCGCGGACGATCTCGGCCCAGGCGGTGACCTCGACGAGCTCGAGCTGCTCGACCAGCCCGCGACCGGCCGTGGCCTGGCCATCGTCTCGGTGCTCGCCAGCGACTGGGGTGTCGAGGAGCTCGAGAACGGCAAACGCGTGTGGGCCGACCTCGGTGTGGCGGACGGGAGCGAGCGCAACGGAAGAGGGACCCTGCCCGCACCGCCTCCACTGCCCTCGCCCGACGCGCTGCCGCCGGGGTGGATCGTGGTCCGGCTGGCGGGCTGCCCGGTCGAGCTGAGCCTCCTGCAGGACCAGCACCTCGACGAGCTGGTCCGCGAGCTCACCCTGATGTCCACGGACCGCGACAACCCGGCCTCCGCCGAGCTCGCCCGTCGCCTGGAGGCCATCCTCCGTGCGCCGGCGCACGCGCGACTGGCCGGTCGCCGCCAGGCTCAGCAGGCCCGCGAGCGCGGCGAACACCTGGTCGACGTCGAGATGGCGATCCCCCGTGAGTTCAGCCCCGAGGTCCAGCGGCTGGACGCGGCCGTGAAGGAGGCCGACGTGCTCTGCGACGAGCAGCGGCTGCTCACCCTCACCTCGTCCCCCGAGCTGCGCCTCTTCCGGGCTTGGATGACCGAGGAGATCGTCGGCCAGGTCGAGCGCGACGCCGAGCCGGTCACCTGGGACGCCTGGCTCTCCCGCTGACGGCCACGCCCGGTTGTTGCGGGAAAGTCTGCGTCCGCAGCAAGGCGACGACGCGCCCTCCGCTGCGCCAAGGTGAAGACACAGCCGTCCGGCTGGCACCTCGAGCAACAGAGGAGACACATGAAGACAGGATCTCGGGCAGTCCGCCTCGCCGGCGTTCTCCTCTCCGCCCTCGTCGCGGCGCCGCTCGTCGCGTCGACCCCGGCCACCGCCGACGACTACCCGGAGGGCGAGCGGATCAACCCGGCTGCCCTCGACCGCGGCCCCGCGACACCGCTGCTGCGCCTCGTCGACCACACCATCATCGACGGCGGCACGCAGGTCACCGTGACGGGCGGCGCCAACGCCTCGATGGTCGGGCGCAGCGGCGACGACTACCTCGTGGTCACCAGCGACCGGAACTACGAGAACTGGCGGCTGGTCCGGGTCACCGCCGCCGGCGAGCAGGCCACGGTGGCCGGAGGACCCGGGACGCAGCCCCCGGCGACCCTCGCCGACGGCGGCGCCCACGTCGTCCTCGAGGCCTACCGGCGCAGGGGCAACGTGCTCCGCGTGCTGGACGCGGTGAGCGGCGAGCAGGTCGCGCGCCGCGCCTTCCCCTACGTGTCCGTCCTCGACTTCGGCGAGCGGCGCATGGTCGTGGGCCAGTGGGAGAACCGGTCCACCCCGGCCCGCACCTTCTGGTGGAACCCCTTCACCGACAAGCTCGCCAGGATCGCCGGCAAGGCCGGCTACATCGCCGACGTCTCCGCGGACCGGGTCGGGGTGTTCCTGGACGACCCCTACCTCGGCGGCTGCCAGAAGGTGATGACCCTGTCGACGCCGCGGCGGACGATGTGGCGATCCTGCGACGACGCGGTGATGTCGTTCTCCCCGACCGGCAAGCGGATGGTCACCAGCTACATCCTCAACGACGGCCCGGGACCCGGCATGATCCAGGTGCGGGGTGCGGCCGGGCGCCTGCTCGACACCTATCGGGCGCGCTGGTTCGGCACCATGCACTGGGAGAACGACCAGCGCCTGCTCCTTCAGGCGGCCACGCGCAGGACGGTCGCGATGACCCGCTGCACGCTGAGGAAGTGCGAGCGGATCTCGAAGCTCTACCGGACCGACGGCCGGGACCCTTGGATGGTCATGCCGCTGTGGCGGTTCGCCGACGAGTCCCTGCTCGACCGCTGACCCGGTGGTCCGACGATCTTGGGGGACGTCGGGCCACCAGCCGGTTCCGGCCGGTGCCACCGGGGGCACCGGCCGGATCGGCGTCTAGAACATGATCGTGGAGAAGGTGCGGGTCTGCTCGAACCCCACCGCGGCGTAGGCGCCGCGTGCGGGCAGGTTGTGGTCGTTGACGTAGAGCGAGACGACCGGCGCGATCTCGCGCAGCGCGATGTCCACGACCGCGGCCATGCCGGACGTCGCCAGCCCCTCCCCGCGACGCTCTGGGTCCACGTAGACACCCTGGACCTGGCAGGCGTACGGCGACACCGCGGCGACCTCGGCCTTGAACAGGACGCGACCGTCCTCGATCCTCGCGAACGACCAGCCCTTGCCGACCAGCTGGGCGACGCGGGCGCGGTACATCTCGGCGCCGCCGCCGGCCTCGGGAGAGACACCGACCTCCTCGGTGTACATCGCCACGCAGGCCGGGTAGAGCGTCTCCATCTCGGCGGGAGTCGTCCGCCGTACCGCCGGGTCGGGATCGACCTTCGGGGGACCGCTGATCTCGAGGTGCGGCTGGTTCCAGCGAACCTCGCGCGGCGTCGACCAGTGCGGCTCGAGCAGCTGCCACAACGGGCGGACGGCGTCGTCCGGCCCCACGATCGTCGAGCAGCGGCGTCCCTGCCGTACGCCTCGCGCCGCGAACGCCTCGATCGCCGCCGGCGTGGCGTTGACGGGCACCAGGTTCGCGGCGGCGTGGCACGCGGAGACCAGCTCGCCGTCCTCGACGTACCCCCACATCTCGCCGCCCATCCAGCGCGGGTCGAGCTGGGTCAGCCGGCTGCGGTAGTCGACGAAGACGTTGACGACCGGGTCGCGCGCGAGGAGCTCCGACATCGCAGGAAGGTCGGAGGGGCCGAGGACCCGCAGTCCGGGGTGGGTGCGGAGCACGTACCGGAGCCTACGACACCAGCATCCACTGCCGCCGTGCGTTCGGCAGGAGGTCAGCCGACGGTGACCGTCGGCGCGGTGCCCTCGCCGTCGACCGGCTCGCCCATCTCCTCGGCGATCCGCATCGCCTCCTCGATGAGCGTCTCCACGATCTTCGACTCGGGGACGGTCTTGATGACCTCCCCCTTGACGAAGATCTGGCCCTTGCCGTTGCCGGAGGCCACTCCGAGGTCGGCCTCGCGGGCCTCACCGGGACCGTTCACGACGCAGCCCATGACCGCGACCCGCAGCGGCACCTCGAGGCCCTCGAGCCCCGCGGTGACCTCCTCGGCGAGCTTGTAGACGTCGACCTGCGCGCGGCCGCAGGAGGGGCAGGAGACGATCTCGAGCCGGCGTGGCCTGAGGTTCAGCGACTCCAGGATCTGGAGCCCGACCTTGACCTCCTCGACGGGCGGGGCGGAGAGCGAGACCCGGATCGTGTCGCCGATCCCCTTGGACAGCAGCGCACCGAAGGCGACCGCGGACTTGATCGTGCCCTGGAAGGCGGGTCCGGCCTCGGTGACGCCGAGGTGCAGCGGCCAGTCGCCGCGCGCGGAGAGCATCTCGTAGGCCTGCACCATGACGACGGGGTCGTTGTGCTTGACCGAGATCTTGAAGTCGTGGAAGTCGTGCTCCTCGAACAGCGAGGCCTCCCAGACCGCGGACTCGACGAGCGCCTCCGGCGTGGCCTTGCCGTACTTCTCGAGCAGCCGCTTGTCGAGCGAGCCGGCGTTGACGCCGATCCGGATCGAGGTGCCGTGGTCCCTGGCCGCCTGCGCGATCTGCTTGACCTGGTCGTCGAACTTGCGGATGTTGCCGGGGTTCACCCGGACCGCCGCGCAGCCGGCCTCGATGGCGGCGAAGACGTACTTCGGCTGGAAGTGGATGTCGGCGATCACGGGGATCTGCGAGTGCCGGGCGATCTCGGGCAGCGCGTCGGCGTCGTCCTGCGACGGGCAGGCGACCCGGACGATGTCGCAGCCGGCCGCGGTGAGCTCGGCGATCTGCTGCAGCGTGGTGTTGACGTCCGAGGTGAGCGTCGTGGTCATCGACTGCACCGAGATCGGCGCGTCGCCGCCGACGAGGACCTTGCCCACCTTGATCTGCCGGGTCTTGCGCCGTTCGGCCAGCACCGGCGGCGGGGCTGCGGGCATTCCGAGGTCGACCGAGGTCATGGGGAGGTTCCTTCTCTCAACGCAGGGGGCTTCCTCGACGTTACCCGAGACGCACCGGGGCGACGATGTCGGCGTAGATGAGCACGACGCTCATCACGAGGATCAGGCTGGCCATCACGTAGGCCACGGGAAGCAGCTTGGCGGTGTCGAAGTAGCCGGGGTCGGGGCGGCCGAGCACGCGCGCCGCTCCCCGGCGTACCGCCTCGTAGAGAGCGCCGGCGATGTGGCCGCCGTCGAGTGGCAGCAGCGGGACGAAGTTGAACATGCCGACGAACAGGTTGATACCGCCGAGCAGCATCAGCAGGCTCACGAACCGGTCGCCGATCGGCACCTCGTGCGCCGAGGCCACCTCACCGGCGACCCGGCTGGCGCCGACCACGCTCATCGGGCTGTCCTGAGCGCGTTCGGTGATCCCGAGGGCAGCCTTGCCGACCTCCCACAGCTTCACCGGCAGCGTGCCCAGCGCCTTGACGGTCTCCCAGGTGTAGGTGCCCATCTGCTCGACGACGAAGACCGGGCCCTGCTTCTCGAGCACCACCTCGGGGGCCACACCGAGGAAGCCGACCTCGACGAACTCGTCGGTGTCCTCGAGGTCCGGGCGCGGGGAGACGAGCGTGTTGGTCGTGGTGGTACGCCGCTCGCCGTCACGCTCGTAGACGATGGTGGCGGCGCCGTCCTCGTTGGCCCGGATCAGCCCGGTGAGCTGCTCCCATGAGGTGACCTCGACGCCGTTCATCGCGACGATCTCGTCGCCGGGCTCCAGGCCGGCCTGCTTCGCGGGCGCCACCGGGTCCTCGTCGGTGCACTTGCGCTCCGGCGACGCCTCGCTGGCCGCGATGACGCAGTCGGAGACCTCGTCCACCGTGGTGGTGGGGACCGCGATGCCGTGGAGCATGAAGACGCCGCCGAAGAGCAGGAACGCGAGGACGAGGTTCACCGTCGGCCCGCCGGCCATGACGATGACCTTCTTCCACCACGGCAGCTTGTAGAAGAGCCGGTCCTCGTCACCGGGCTCGACGAGCTCGTACTCCGCGGCACGGGCGTCGGAGATGATCTGCGTGAACATGCCGGTGTTGCTCTTGCGGATCTTCCCCGGGTCGTCCCCGGGGCCCGGGGGCAGCATCCCGACGAGCTTCACGTAGCCGCCCAGCGGGATCGCCTTGACGCCGTACTCGGTCTCGCCCCTGCGGCGCGACCAGATCGTGTTGCCGAAGCCGACGAAGTACTGCGTGACCTTGACGCCGAACTTCTTGGCGGGGACCAGGTGGCCGACCTCGTGCAGGCCGATGGACACCGCGACGCCCACGACGAACAGCACCACGCCGAGGGCGTACATCAGCACGGTGTTCATCGGGTGCGCTCCAGCTCGTTGCGGGTCTCGGACCGCGCCCACGCGTCAGCGGCGAGCACGTCCTCGACGGTCAGGTCCTCCACCGACGAGGGTACGTCGTGACGCCCGAGGACCGCCTCGATCGTGGGGACGATGTCGGTGAACCTCATCTCACCGGCCAGGAACGCCTCGACGCACACCTCGTTGGCCGCGTTGTAGACCGCCGGCGCCGTCCCGCCCCGGCTGCCCGCCTCACGGGCCAGGCGCACAGCGGGGAACGCCTCGTCGTCGAGAGGGAAGAACTCCCACGTCTCGGGCCTGGTCCAGTCGACGGCCGGCGCGGCGTCGCGGACCCGGTCGGGCCAGGCCAGGCCCAGCGAGATCGGGATCATCATCGACGGCGGTGAGGCCTGCGCCAGCGTCGAACCGTCGTAGAACTCCACCATCGAGTGGACCACCGACGTGGGATGGACGACGACCTCGATCGCCTCGAAGGGGAGGCCGAAGAGCAGGTGCGCCTCGATCACCTCCAGGCCCTTGTTGACCAGGGTGGCGGAGTTGATCGTGACCACCGGGCCCATCGACCAGGTGGGGTGCGCGAGCGCCTGCTCCGGCGTGACGTCGTGCAGCTCGTCACGGGTCCGCCCCCGGAACGGGCCCCCGCTCGCGGTCAGCACGAGCTTGCGTACCTCGTCTGCACGACCGCCTCGCAGGCACTGGGCGAGCGCGCTGTGCTCGCTGTCCACGGGGACGATCTGGCCGCCCTTCGCGCGTGAGGTGACGACCGGTCCCCCGATGATCAGCGACTCCTTGTTGGCCAGCGCCAGCGTGTTGCCGGCGTCGAGCGCGGCCAGCGTCGGGCGGAGTCCGACGGCGCCGGTGATGCCGTTGAGGACCACGTCGCAGCCCATCGACGCGGCGTCGACCGAGGCCTCCTCCCCCAGCCCGGAGTACGACGGGCTGAACTCCTCGCACTGGGCACGGAACAGGTCGGCGTTCGAGCCGCCGGCGGTCAGCGCGACCACCCGGAACATGTCGGGGTTGGCCCGTACCACGTCGAGGGCCTGGGTCCCGATCGAGCCGGTGGACCCGAGGATGACGACGTCACGGCGCGAGCTCATGACCGCATCCTGTCAAAGCCCGCCGCCCCATCGCGCACCCAGGACGGCTCAGAGGTCGAGGCCGGTCAGCACCATCACGCGCTCGTAGGTCAGGTCGGTCATCGTGTAGCGCACGCCCTCGCGGCCGACTCCCGACTCCTTCGTCCCCCCGTAGGGCATCTGGTCTGCGCGGTAGCTCGGCACGTCGCCGACCACCACGCCGCCGACCTCGAGCTCGCGGTGAGCCCGGAACGCCGTGCCGATGTCGTGCGTGAACACCCCCGCCTGGAGCCCGAAGCGCGACGCGTTCACCCGCTCGAAGGCCTCGTCGGTGCCGACGACCCGCTCCAGCGCGAGCACCGGGCCGAACACCTCCTCGCACATGACCTTGGCGTCCTCCGGCACCCCCTCGAGCAGCGTCGGCGGGAAGCTCGTCCCGTCGCGGTCGCCGCCGACGAGCACGTCGGCCCCGGCGGCCGCGGCCTCGCTCACCCACTCCTCGACGCGCCGGGCGGCCGCCTCGTCGATCATGGGACCCACGTGGGTGTCGGGGTCACGCGGGTCGCCGGTCCGCAGGCCGGCCATCGCCTTCTCCAGCGCGTTCCGGAGTCCGCCGTACACGCCGGCGGTGGCGTAGACGCGCTGCACCGAGATGCACGACTGGCCCGCCTGGTAGGTCCCGAACGCGGCGATCCGGGAGGCGGCGTGCTCGAGGTCGCCCGGCCGGTCGTAGTCGTCGCAGACCACGACGGCGGCGTTGCCGCCGAGCTCGAGCACCACCTGCTTGTCCGGCACGGCGGCGGCGATCGCGCGGCCGACGGGCCCGGAGCCGGTGAACGACACGACGGGCAGCCGTGGGTCGGCGACGAGGGCGGACGCGCGGTCGTTCTCCACGTTGAGCACGCTCAGCATCCCCGGGGGCAGTCCGTGCTCGGCCATCACCTCCGACAGGATCCGCCCCATCAGCAGGGCCGACAGAGGCGTCTTCGGGGCCGGCTTGAGCACGACCGGGGCGCCGACCGCGATCGCGGGTGCGACCTTGTGCGCGGCGAGGTTCAGCGGGAAGTTGAACGGCGAGATCGCGAGCACCGGCCCCTTGGGGACGCGGCGCACGTAGCCGAACCGCCCCTCGGCGGCACGCTCGGTGTCCAAACGCATCGCCTCGCCCGACCAGCGGCGGGTCTCCTCGGCCGCCCAGCGGAAGACCGACACCGCCCGGCCCACCTCGATCCCGGCCCAGGTGACCGGTTTGCCGCTCTCGGCGGTGACCAGCGCGGCGAGCTCGGCGGCGCGGCCGGCCATGCGGCGGCTCGTCTCGAGCAGCGCGTCCGCCCGGGCGTGCAGCGGGAGTGCGGCGGCCTCGTGGCGGCAGTCCCAGGCTGCGGCGACGGCCCGCTCGACCTGCTCGTCCGAGGCGTACGACGTCCGCCCCGCCGCCGTTCCGTCGAAGGGCGAGCGCACCTCGAACGGCGCGGCACCGTCCTCCCAGCTCCCCGCGATCAACAACGAAATCATGCTCTGCATGCGCACTAGACCACCGTTTTCGGAAGGGTTAGCGGAATTATTGGGCCCGATCCGTAGCCCTTAGGGCCGCGGGCAGCCTAACCTGTGCGCATGACCGACGCACCGACCACACACGCCGGCGGGCCGGGCCTGCCCCAGGAGCGCCGTCTCCTCACCGAGGTCCCCGGCCCCGTCTCCAAGGCCAAGCTGGCCCGCCGTCAGCAGCACGTCGCATCAGGGGTGGGCACCACGCTGCCGGTCTTCGTCGAGGCGGCCGGCGGCGGTGTCCTTGTCGACGCGGACGGCAACTCGCTCATCGACCTCGCGTCCGGGATCGCGGTCACCAGCGTCGGCAACGCCTCCCCCGAGGTGGCCGCGCGGGTGATGGAGCAGGTCCAGCAGTTCACCCACACGTGCTTCATGGTCACGCCGTACGACGGGTACGTCGACGTGTGCGAGCAGCTCGCCGAGCTGACGCCGGGCGAGCACCCGAAGAAGTCGGCGCTGTTCAACTCCGGCGCCGAGGCCGTCGAGAACGCGGTGAAGATCGCCCGCTCCTTCACGGGCCGCAACGCCGTCGGGGTGTTCGACCACGCCTACCACGGCCGGACCAACCTCACGATGGCGATGACCGCCAAGAACATGCCCTACAAGCAGGGGTTCGGGCCGTTCGCCAACGAGGTGTACCGGGCCCCGGTGTCCTACCCGTTCCGCGAGCCCGCGTCGATCTCCGGCGAAGAGGCGGCCGACCGCGCGATCGAGATCTTCGACAAGCAGGTCGGTGCGACGAACCTCGCCTGCGTGGTGATCGAGCCGATCCTCGGCGAGGGCGGCTTCGTCGTCCCGGCCGACGGCTTCCTCACCCGCCTGCGCGAGTGGACCGCCGAGCACGGCATCGTGCTGGTGGCAGACGAGATCCAGACCGGCTTCTGCCGCACCGGCGACTGGTTCGCCTGCGACCACGAGGGCGTCGTCCCCGACCTGGTGACCACCGCCAAGGGCATCGCAGGCGGCTTCCCCCTGGCGGCGGTGACCGGCCGCGCGGAGATCATGGACGCCGTCCACGTCGGCGGCCTCGGCGGCACGTACGGCGGCAACCCGGTCGCCTGCGCCGCGGCCCTGGGGGCGATGGAGGCGATGCGCAAGCACGACCTCGTGGCCCGCGCTCGCGAGCTCGGCGCGACCATGCACCGAAGACTGACCGCCATCGCGGAGCAGCACTCCGCAGCGGCTGACATCAGGGGCCGGGGGGCCATGATGGCGGTGGAGATCGTCGGCACGGACGGGCGGACCCCTGACCCCGTCCGTGCCGGCTCGATCTCGGCCTACTGCCACTCCCACGGCGTGGTGACGCTCACCGCGGGCACCTTCGGGAACGTGCTGCGCTTCCTGCCCCCGCTGGTGATGCCCGACCACCTTCTCGAGGAGGCGTTCGACGTACTCGCCGAGGCGTTCGACGCCACGGCCTGAGCGCTCCGCAACGCGGACGGGCATGCGGAAAACGGCCCTCTCCGGGGCTGTCGGGCCCTAACCTGAGCAAACCGGGTGTGTCGGGCGCGCAGGACGGAAGCCGACCCCCAGAAGGGAGCAACGGTCGTGGGCGTGTCCGCAGTCGGCGCGAGCAGCTTCTCGATGCGCAAGGTCCGCACCGGCCTGAGCGCGTTCGTCGTCCTCGGCGGTGCCGCCTTCTATCTCTACGGGCCCGCTGTGACCCCCGCGCTGAACAGCGCGGCGGCGAGCGAGTGCAACGACCTCATCGGTGGCAACTACCGGAGCTACCAGCTCCAGTGGGTCGTCGGCTCCCGCCCCCACTGGCTGTGCAGCAACCGGTTCCAGCCGGCGGAGGGGCCGCTCGACATGGGCTGGTGGGTCACCCCCGGCTTCTGAGCGATCGCCACGACGGCACCGCGACGGCCTGTCGCAACCGTCCACGTGGACGGGAACGACAGGCCGCCGGCGTCGGTCAGGAGGTCAGGGCTCGACGGTCACCTTGATCGCCTCGCCCCGGGCGACGATCCCGAACGCGTCGAGCGCCTTCTCCAGCGGCAGCCGGACGGTGATGAGGTCCTTCACCGGCACCTGCCCGGTGGAGATGTACTCCAACGCCTTCTTGTTGTGCGAAGGGGCCGACCCGTTTGCGCCGTGGATGTGCAGCTGTCGGTAGTGCACGACGTTCGAGTCGCAGGTGATGGTCGGGTTCGTCTTCGGCAGGCCGCCGAAGAACGAGATCCGGCCGTTGCGCGCGGCCATGGCGATGGCCTGCTCCTGGGTGACGTTCGCGGCCGTCGCCGTGATGATCACGTCGGCGCCCCGTCCTCCCGTGAGCTCCATGACCCGCTCGACGACGTCCACCTCGGCGCCGTTGATCACCTCGTCGGGGTTCACCGCGTCCGCGGACATCTTGAGCCGGTCGGCGTTGACGTCCACGAGGTACACCGGGCCGGCCTTGTGCACGCCTCGCGCGACCCGGATGTGCATGCAGCCGATCGGCCCCGCCCCGAACACGACGACGGTGTCGCCCGCCTCGATGTCGAGCAGCTCCTGGGCGTTGATCGCGCATGCCAGCGGCTCGGCGGCGGACGCCTCGTCGTACCCGACGTTGTCCGGGATCCGGTTGAGCCCGTCGACCTTGAGCACCTGGCTGGGCACGATCATGTACTCCGCGAACCCGCCGTCGTACTGGTAGCCCATCGAGGTCTGGTTCTGGCAGACCGCCATCCAGCCCTTCTTGCACTCGTAGCACTCGCCACACGGAACCGCGGCGATGACCTGTGCGCGGTCGCCCGGTGACCAGCCGGGGACGTTCGCCCCCACCTCGACGACCTCGCCGGCGATCTCGTGCCCGATCACCCGCGGCGGGCTGAGGTTCTGGTGCCCGTTGTGGAAGATCTTCACGTCCGTGCCGCACGTCGAGCAGTTGCGGACCCGCATCTTGACCTCGTCGGTGCCGCACCCGGGCTCCGGCGCGTCCTCGATACGCACGTCCTCCGGCGCATAGAACCGTAGAACCTTCATCGATGCTTTCCTCATTCCTCGTTGACTGCGTTGAGCAGGTCGTAGATCTCCCGGGCCGAGCCCGCCGCGAGCAGCTTGTCGACCTCGTCGGTGTCGGCGAAGACGACCGCGATCTTGCTCAGGATCTCGAGGTGCCCGTTGTCCACCCCTGCGATACCGACCGCGAAGCGGACCTCGTTGCCGTCCCAGTCGATGGGGCTGTCGTAGCGGACGACGGACAGCGCGGACTTGGCGATGGTGTCCTTCGCCTCGTTCGTGCCGTGCGGGATCGCCAGGTAGTTCCCCATGTACGTCGACACCGACTTCTCGCGCTCGAACATCGCGTCGACGTAGGCCGCGGTGACGGCTCCCGCGTCGACGAGGAGCTCCCCCGCCTCGCGGATGGCGTCGTCCTTGCTGCTTGCTGTGCCGGGGACCTTGATCTGCGCCAAGGTCAGGATGTCGCTCATGCTGTGCACGCTCCTCTGCCGGTCGGCGGCGGGCCACCGACCCGACGTCACTTGTTGGCCGGGTTCCCCTGCGGGTTCGTCACCTTCAGCTCCTCGATGATCGCGTCGTACTTGGGGCTGTTCATGAAGTTGTCCACCGAGACGTGCTGGGCGCCCGGGGCCATCGTCTCGGCCCGGGCCGTCAGGTCCTGGTGCGTGACGATCAGGTCCACGTCGTCCCTCAGGTTCGCGATGGCGAGGTTCTCGACCGTGACGTCGGTGAAGCCGGCCTTCTTGATCTTGTTGCGGAGCACCGAGGCACCCATGGCACTCGACCCCATGCCCGCGTCGCAGGCGAAGACGATGCGGTGGATCGGGGTTCTCCGGGACTTCGCCTCGTGGGCCTCCTCCGCCGCGAGCGCACGGGCCTCGAGCTCTTCGTCCACGCCGGTCAGCGGACTCGCGACCGAGCTCTTCTTGCCCTTCATGGCCTCCATCGAGGCGGTGGCTGCCGCGAGGTCTCCGGTGTCACCCTCGGGCCGGCGGCCCAACCGCAGCAGCGCCGCGCAGACGATGAACGACGTCAGGGCCGCGAGGACCACCGAGAGGATCACGCCGACGAAGCTGTCGGACGGGGTCTGGGCCAGCACCGCGATGATGGAGCCCGGAGCCGCAGGGGCCCGCAGCCCGGCGTCGAAGATGGTCAGGGTCAAGATGCCCACCATGCCGCCGGCGATGGTGCCGAGAAGCAGGATCGGCTTCATCAGCACGTACGGGAAGTAGATCTCGTGGATGCCGCCGAAGAAGTGGATGATCGCCGCGGCGGGGGCGGTGCTCTTGGCCATGCCCGTCCCGAAGATCGAGTAGGCCAGCAGCACGCCGAGACCCGGCCCGGGGTTGGCTTCCAGCAGGAAGAGGATCGACTTGCCCTGCTCCGCGGCCTCCTGGACACCGAGCGGCGTGAGCACGCCGTGGTTGATGGCGTTGTTGAGGAAGAGCACCTTGGCCGGCTCGATGATCAGGCTTGCGAACGGCAGCAGGTTGTTGGTGACCAGGTAGTCCACGCCGTTGCCCAGCGTGGTGGACACCCTGTCGACGGCGGGGCCGAAGGCGAAGTACCCGGCGACCGCCAGCCCCGCTGCCGCGATCCCGGCCGAGAAGTTGTTGACGAGCATCTCGAAGCCGGGCTTGATCTTGCCGTCCCAGATGGCGTCGAGCTTCATCATGACCCAGGCTGCGAGGGGGCCCATGATCATGGCGCCGAGGAACATCGGCTGAGCGGTGCTCACGATGGCTCCCATGGTCGCGACGACGCCGACGACCCCACCGCGCACGCCGTAGACCATCCGGCCGCCCTGGTTCGCGATCAGCAGCGGCAGCATGTAGATGATCATCGGTCCGACGAGGCCGGTGTTCGGGTCGCCCGCCTCGTTGGTGCCGAACCCGCCCAGGCCGGCGACAGGAGTCCAGCCGGTCTCGATGAAGAAGGCGGTGATGAAGCCCCAGGCGATGAACGCCGCGATGTTCGGCATGATCATCCCGGACAGGAACGTCCCGAACCGCTGGACGTGGACCCTGAGACTGCTGCCCCCGTGACTCGTGCTGAGAGTTGTGTCTGGCATCGCCATGGCGCGTGCCACCTTTCGTGAGCTGACCGCCGGTGACGTCCGTCACGGCATCTGTGCTTACGTTTATATGCCTGTGTTTATGTTGTGTCAAGGGTCGCCACCTGGCCGCTGGTCGGGCGACTACAACAGAAACGGGCATGATCAAGCGCCAGCCCCCGGGAACGCAGAAGCGCCGCCGTCACCCGAAACGCTCGAGCGACAGCGGCGCCACACCTCCCCGCCGGTTCAGCCGTCGCGCTGTCCCCAGGGGGAGCCGTACTCCGTGAGCAGGTCGAGGAACGGCACCGCGTCGAAGGCCTCCGGCCCCAGCACGCCGGCGCCCTTCCAGACCCCCCGGGCGAGCAGCTCGAGCGCAACCACGGGGTTGACGGCCGTCTGCCAGACCACGCACTGGTGGCCGTACTCCTGCATCGACCAGTCGTTGTCGACCACGTGGTAGAGGTACGTCGACCGGGGCTCGCCGTCCTTGCCCCTGCCGGTGACGTGGAGCCCGGCGCAGGTCTTGCCGTGCATCCTGTCCCCCAGCGTCGCCGGGTCCGGCAGGCAGGCAGCGACCACGTCGCGCGGTGACACCTCCACGCCCCCGACCCTGACCTTCTCCGTGCGGTCCAGGCCCAGCTTGTGCAGCGTCTTGAGCACCTCGATGAACTCGTCGCCCAGGCCGTACTTGAAGGTGACCCGCTTCGCGTCCACCCAGCGCGGCATGAGGAGCACCTCCTCGTGCTCGACGTTGACGCACTCGACGTTCCCGATCCCCTCGGGGAAGTCGAACACCTCCGGCTCGCTGAACGGGGCGGTGGTGTACCAGCCCTTGTCCTTCTCCCAGACCACAGGCGGGTTCAGGCACTCCTCGATCGTCGTCCAGATGGAGAACGACGGGGCGAAGTCGTAACCGTCGACGGTGAGGTTGGCCCCGTCCCGCGTGCCGAGCTCGTCGATCTCCGAGAACAGGTGGTCGGCGGCGTACCGCGCGAACACGTCGGACAGGCCGGGCTCGACGCCGATCCCGACCAGCGCGAGCCGTCCCGCCTTCTCCCACTCCTCGGCCGCCGCGAACTGCTCGTCACCGAGCTTCACCCCGGGCAAGGAGTACGGCGACTCGGGATGCGGCTCGGAGAGGCTCATCGCCATGTCGAGGTAGTCCGCGCCGGCGGCGAGCGCCCCTTCGAAGATCGGCATCACGAACCGCGGGTCCACGGCGTTCATGACGTGCGTGACCCGGTGCTCCCGGGCGAGCGCCGCCACCGACCCGGCGTCCGAGGCGTCGACCCGCGCGGCGACGAACCGGGCGTCCGCCGAGGCCGCACGCTCGGCACGGCCGAGGTCGTAGTCGGCGACCACGACGGTCTCGAAGAAGTCGCGGCGCGCCGCGATGGAGGTGAAGGCGGCGCCGACGCCGCCGGCCCCGATCAGCAGGATCCTCACGGGTTCACTCCCCGATGTAGGACATGACGTGCTTGATGCGCGTGTAGTCCTCGAGGCTGTACGACGACAGGTCCTTGCCGTGTCCGGAGTACTTGAAGCCGCCGTGCGGCATCTCCGACACGAACGGGATGTGCGTGTTGATCCACACGACGCCGAAGTCCAGGCCCTTGGCCATCCGCAGCGCCCGGGCGTGGTCCTTGGTCCACACCGACGAGGACAGGCCGTACTTCACGCCGTTGGCCCAGCGCAGCGCCTCCCCCTCGTCGGTGAACCGCTGCACGGTGATCACCGGGCCGAAGATCTCCTCCTGGATCGCCTCGTCGTCCTGGTGGAGCCCGGACACCACGGTGGGGCTGTAGAAGAAGCCCCGGTCGCCCTGGCGCGAGCCGCCGACCTCGATGTGGGCGTGGTCGGGCAGGCGCTCCACCATCCCGCTGACCCGGGCGAGCTGGTTCTCGTTGTTCAGCGCGCCGTAGAGGATGTCGGGGTCGTCGGGCGCCCCGGTCCTGGTGTTGCGGGCCTGCTCCGTGATCGCCGCGACGAAGTCGTCGTGGACGCCTGGCCCGGCGAGCACGCGGGTGGCCGCTGTGCAGTCCTGGCCGCCGTTGAAGTAGCCCGCGGTCGCGATCGCCTCGGCCGCCGCCTCGATGTCGGCGTCGTCGAAGATCACCACCGGCGCCTTGCCGCCGAGCTCGAGGTGGGTGCGCTTGAGCTTGCTGCCCGCCGACTGCGCCACCTCGCTGCCCGCCCGGACCGAACCGGTGATGGCCACCATCTCGGGCGTCGGGTGGTCGACGATGGCGCGACCGGTGTCCCGGTCACCGCAGATCACGTTGAACACACCCGGCGGCAGGAACTCCTGGGCGAGCTCGGCGAACAGCGTGGTCGACGCCGGCGTGGTGTCCGACGGCTTAAGCACCACGGTGTTGCCCGCGGCGAGCGCCGGCGCGATCTTCCAGATCATCATCATCAGCGGGTAGTTCCAGGGGGTCACCTGCCCGATCACGCCGATCGGCTCCCGCCGGATCATCGAGGTGTAGCCCTTCATGTACTCCCCGGAGGATCGGCCTTCGAGGACGCGGGCGGCACCGGCGAAGAAGCGCAGCTCGTCGACCGACGGCGGCAGCTCCTCCTCCGCGGTCAGCTGGATCGGCTTACCGGTGTTCTCGCACTCGACCTGCACGAACTCGTCCGCACGTGCCTCGAGTGCGTCGGCCATCCTCAGCAGCGCTAGCTGGCGCTCGCCCGGCGTGGTCTCACCCCAGGTCTCGAACGCCTCGGCGGCGGCCTTCATGGCCCGGTCGACGTCCTCGGCCGAGGACGCCGGCGCCGTCGCGTAGACCTCGCCGGTAGCGGGGTTGACGATGTCGTAGGTCTCGCCGGAGGCGGAGTCGACCGCCTTCCCTCCGATGATGTTGCGGAACTGCTGTGCCATCCCAGTGCGCCTTCCTCTGGCTGCTCACGAGCGTGTACGACGGGCGCTCCGCCCGCCGTGGCTGAGCCTAGTCAGACGACGACGGATTCGATAGAGCAACGGTTCAACAACTACGAAATCCCCACCGCGAACGCCTCGAAACGGGCGACCTCCGCCGTCCACGACGACTCGTGTCAGCGACACGCGGCCAGCCAGCCCCCGAAGTCCCACTCGGCCAGGAAGTGGCGCGCGCCCTCCTCGCCGGCTCGGAGCAGCGCCTCCTGCTCGGCCTCGGTCAGGTCGAAGTCGACCGCCGCGACGCCGGCCGTGTCGACGTACACCGAGCGCGCTATGTTGCAGCGGTCGAGGACGTGCTCGGCCTGGCAGGCCTCGATCGCGGTCTGCACGAGCGCGACGCCGGTCCGCACCGGGCCACGGACCGGCCGCGGAGCCGGCGCGCCGTCCGCCTCCGGCGCGTCGAGGCGCACCCCGATCGTCGGCCAGCGCGGCGGCGTCTCGTCGAGGCGGTCGAACGTGCTGATCGGGTAGTTCGACAGCAGCCCGCCGTCGACGAGGGTGGACGTGCCTCGCGCGCCGGTGAGCTGGACCGGCTCGAAGAAGTACGGGATCGACGCCGAGGCCCGGACCGCGTCGACCACCCGCTGCTCGTCCGGGTCCAGGCCGTACTCGCCGTAGTCCCACGGCAGCTGCGCGAGCCTCCGCCGCGACAGGTCGCTGGCCATCACCACGAGCCGGTAGCGGTGGTGCATCGCGCCGTCACCACCTGGGTCGTCGAGCCGAAGGTCGCCGAACGTCTCCGCCCCGAGGTCGCGGAGCACGCCGCCCAGCCAGTCCGCGAGGTAGTCGCCCTCGTACGCGCCGCCCTCGAACAGCACCGAGAGCCCGTCGCCGAGGAAGCCGAGCGGGCCGAGCGCCTTGCCGGGGAACCCCCGGTCACGGAACCGCCGGTAGTCGAGGCTCCGCGCGATCTCGCTCAGGCGGTCCACCGGCTCGCCGCTGCGCTGGAGACCGGCGAGGATCGCACCGACGACCGCCCCCGCCGAGGTCCCGGCGATGCGCGCGAAGCTGTAACCGCCGTCGGCGAGACCCAGCACCGCTCCCGCGAGCGCGATGCCCTTGACCCCGCCGCCCTCGAGGACGAGGTCTGCCCGCTGTGGATCTTGCCGCGTCGTGGTCCCCGAGATGTCCATGCAGGCGACCATAACGACGGTCACCGACGAACTCCGGGACCTCCCGGGGAGAGCCGCTTCGCCGACGTGCGGTCAGCCGAACACGCGCGCCCCATCGACGTACGTCGCCATGACCTTGGCCTCCGCGATCTCTCCGGGGTCTCCGAGGAACGGGTCCCGGTCCAGCACCGCGAGATCCGCGAGGCAGCCAGGCTCCAGCAGCCCCGTCTCGTCGAGATGGTTCACGTATGCCGACCCGGAGGTGTAGGCGGCGAAGGCCTGCTCGAGCGAGATCGCCTGCTCCGGCAGGAACGGCTCCGAGCCCTCGCGGCCCGGGGCACCGTGCACGACGCGGTTCACCGCGACGTGGATCCCGGCGAGCGGGTCGGGCGCGCTCACCGGCCAGTCGCTGCCCGCCGCCAGCCGCGCACCGGTCCGCGCCAGGTCGGCGAACGGGTACTGCCACGTCACGCGCTCCTCGCCGATGTAGGGCAGGGTCAGCTCGACCATCTGCTCGTCGTAGGCGGCCCACAGCGGCTGCATGTTGGGGGTCACGCCGAGGTCGGCGAAACGCGGCCGGTCGTCGGGGTGGATCACCTGGATGTGCGCAATGTGGTGGCGCAGGTCGTTCGGGCCGTTCGCCGTACGCGCCTGCTCGAGCGCGTCGAGAGCCTCCCGCACCGCTCGGTCGCCGATCGCGTGGAAGTGGACCTGGAAGCCCTCGGCGTCGAGGCGTACGACGGCCTCCCGGAGCAGCTCGGGATCCACGAAGGACAACCCCTTGTTGTCCGTGGCGCAGCCGCAGCCGTCGAGGTACGGCGCGGTCATGCCCGCGGTGTAGTTCTCGGCGATCCCGTCCTGCATCACCTTCACCGCGCCGGGGACGAAGCGGCCGCGCTCGAGGACTCGGCGACGCTCGGAGAGGGTGCTCACCTGCTCGAGCCCATGCTCCCGCTCCCACCAGAGAGCGCCCCGGACCCGCGCCGTGAGCTCCCCGGACTCGGCTGCTCGGACGTAGACCGACGAGGGGTCGTCGAGGGCGGCGTAGTCACCGAGGATCGCCTCCTGCCACGCGGTGATCCCCAGGGAGTGGAGGTACGCCTGCGCGGTGAGGAGCGCTTGGTAGTACTCGTCCTCGCTCGTGTCGGTGATCAGCCCCTCGACGAGGCTCATCGCCCCTTCGTGCAGCGTGCCGGTCGGGTTGCCGCCGGAATCTCGCTGGATCCGCCCGTCCACGGGGTCCGGGGTCGAGCGGTCGATGCCGGCCAGCTCGAGGGCACGCGTGTTGACCCAGGCACCGTGGTGGTCGCGGTTGGGCAGGAACACGGGCCGGTCCGGCACGACCGCGTCGAGCTCGGCGGCCGTGGGTCCGGCCGGGCCGAAGACCGACATGGACCATCCGCCGCCGCCGATCCAGAGCCGGTCGGGGTTGGCCTCGGCGTAGGCCCGGACCGCCGCGAGGTAGCCGTCGCGGGTGTCGATGCCCGACAGGTCGCAACGGAGCCGCTCGAGTCCGCCCTGGACCGGGTGCACGTGCGCGTCCTGGAACCCGGGCAGCAGCAGCCCGCCGGCGAGGTCCACCTCCTCGGCGCCAACCGGCACCTCGAGGTCTCCCTCCGGCACGACGGCGCTGATCCGCCCGGCCGACACGACCACGGCCGTGCCGCGCCGATGACGCCTCCCGTCGAACGCGTTGCCGTTGCGGAACACCACCGGACGGCTCACTTCGCCACCTCCCGTAGACCTTCGGAATCCGTGGTCAGGAATATCACAGAGCCACGACATGACCGGATGCACAGCCCCAGAACGACGGATTCACTTGCTTTGGCGTGTTTGCCGGAGCAAGATTGTCGGTGAACACCCGCCCGCACAGAGGAAACCATCACATGTCACTCGAGCCGATGAGCAGCGACGCCTACGACTCACTGCAGAAATCCGCGCGCGACCACCTCTGGATGCACTTCACCCGGATGTCGAGCTACCAGGACCACGAGGTCCCGGTGATCGTCCGCGGCGAGGGCCCCTACGTGTACGACGCGAAGGGCAACAGGTACCTCGACGCGCTCGGCGGGCTCTTCGTCAACCAGCTCGGCCATGGCCGCACGGACCTCGCCGAGGCCGCGTCGAAGCAGGCCTCCGAGCTCGCGTACTTCCCGTTGTGGTCCTACGCCCATCCGACCGCGATCGAGCTCGCCGAGAAGATCGCGGGCTACGCCCCGGGAGACCTGAACCGCGTCTTCTTCACCACCGGTGGCGGCGAAGCGGTCGAGACCGCGTGGAAGCTGGCCAAGAACTACTTCAAGCTCACCGGCAAGCCGCTCAAGCACAAGGTGATCAGCCGCGCGATCGCCTACCACGGCACCACGCAGGGTGCGCTGTCGATCACCGGCCTGCCCGCGCTCAAGTCGGTCTTCGAGCCGCTGGTGCCCTCCACCTTCCGGGTGCCGAACACCAACTTCTACCGCGCGCCCGAGCACGGCGACGACCCGGAGGCCTTCGGCCGCTGGGCCGCCGACCAGATCGCGGTCGCCATCGAGAACGAGGGCCCCGAGACGGTCGCCGCGGTGTTCCTGGAGCCGGTGCAGAACTCCGGCGGCTGCTTCCCGCCCCCGCCGGGCTACTTCCAGCGGGTCCGGGAGATCTGCGACGAGTACGACGTGCTGCTGGTCAGCGACGAGGTGATCTGCGCCTTCGGCCGGCTCGGCTACATGTTCGGCGCGGAGCGCTACGGCTACCAGCCCGACATGATCACGGTCGCCAAGGGCCTGACGTCCGGGTACTCCCCGCTCGGCGCGATGATCGCCACCGACCGCCTGATGGAGCCCTTCCTGGAGGGCACCAACACCTTCCTCCACGGGTACACCTTCGGCGGGCACCCCGTGTCCACCGCGGTGGCGTTGAAGAACCTCCAGATCTTCGAGGACGAGAAGATCCTCGAGCACGTCCGTGCCAACGAGGGCGCCTTCCGGGCCACGCTGGAGAAGCTCCTGGACCTCCCGATCGTCGGCGACGTCCGCGGCGACGGGTACTTCTACGGCATCGAGCTGGTCAAGGACAAGGCGACCAAGGAGACCTTCAACGACGAGGAGTCGGAGAAGCTCCTGCGCGGGTTCCTGTCCAAGGCGCTGTTCGACGAGGGCCTGTACTGCCGCGCGGACGACCGCGGTGACCCGGTCATCCAGCTCTCCCCGCCGCTGACCGTCGGCCAGGAGCACTTCGACGAGATGGAGCAGAAGCTGCGCGCCGTGCTGGAGAAGGCCCAGACCCTTCTCTGAGCGAGGTCCCGCCCGCTCCACCGCCGAACGCGCCCCGGCCTCCCCGGAGGGAGGGAGCCCGGGGCGTGTTCCATGTCCGACGTGTGGTTCGGAACGTCATGGCGGTGGTACGGCGGCCTCGCGGTGCGTTTCGTTCCGATGCACCGCGGCGTGCCGGACGAGCAGGGTCAGGAGTCGAAGCCGAGACCCATCCGGTCCAGCGTCCGGAGCCAGAGGTTCCGCCGCCCCTCGGACGCGTCTGCGCGCGCCAGAGACCAGCGGGTCAGCTGCACCCCCGCGAAGCGCAGCGGCTCGGGTGGGAACGGCAGTGGCTTCTCGCGAACGATCCGAAGCCGGGTCCGCTCGGTGTCCTCGCCCGCGAGCAGGTCGAGCACCACGTCGGCTGCGAAACGGGTGGCCGCCACCCCGAGGCCGGTGTACCCCAGCGCGTAGGCCACCTGCCCGTCGTAGGCCGTGCCGTAGAACGCGGCGAACCGGGTGGAGGTGTCGATCACCCCGCCCCAACGATGGCTGAACCGCAGCCCGACCAGCTGCGGGAAGGTCTCGAAGAAGTGCTCGGCGAGCAGGGCATG
Organism: Nocardioidaceae bacterium; assembly: GCA_035762105.1. Taxonomy (GTDB): domain Bacteria; phylum Actinomycetota; class Actinomycetes; order Propionibacteriales; family Nocardioidaceae; genus Nocardioides_C. The sequence goes on from DASTPU010000158.1 coordinate 28,965, forward strand.
GGTCTCGTCGCGCTGTTCGAGCTCGCTGCGGATCCGGCTGCCGTAGTGGTAGACCGCGTCGTAACCGCCCCACACGATCCGGTTGTCACGGGTCAGCCGGTAGTAGTGGAAGAGGTTTGCGGAGTCGCCGACGCCCTGGCGACCCGACCAGCCGATGCTGTCGAGCTGCGTCGCCGAGAGCGGCTCGGTGGCCAGCACGTAGTCGTAGACCGGCACCGTCATCAGCCGCAGTCGCCGCAGCAGCGGCGGGAACGCGTTGGTGGCCAGCACGACCTGGCGTGCGTGGACGCCGCCCGACGCCGTGCCCACGCCGACCCCCGAGCCGGCGCGGGCGACGCCCTCCACCGGCGTGCGCTCGAAGATGCGGACGCCCAGCGAGAGGCACGCCTCCCGCAGCCCCCAGGCCAGCCGGGCGGGTTCCACGAGGGCGGTCCCGGCCGGGTCGTGCAGAGCGCCGAGGTACGACGGGGAGCGGACGAGCGCCTGGGCACCGGAGGCCTCGAGCATCTCCACGTCGTGACCGGCCGCGCGCCTCACCGCGGCGAGCTCCCACAGCTCCGACATCTGGTGCGCCGCGGACGCGACCGTGAGCTCGCCGGTCTCCTCCCAGCCGCAGTCGATCCCGTAGCGGCGGACCGTGTCACCGATCGCGTCGAGATTCTCGGCGCCCAGCCGGTCCAGCACGGGCATCTCCTCCGGCCAGCGCTCCATGCCGTTGGCGAACCCGTGGGTCAGGCTGGCCGAGGCGAAGCCGCCGTTGCGCCCGCTGGCCTGGTCACCGCACCTCCCCGCCTCGAGCACGACGACGTCGAGGGAGGGGTCACGCTCCTTGGCGCGCAGGGCGGTCCACAGCCCGGTGTACCCGCCGCCCACGACCGCCAGGTCGGCCGTCGTACCACCGGACAGTGGCGGCAGCGGCTCCGGGCGCGCAGGGTCGTCGAGCCAGAGGACAGCGGGTGTCGCGTCGGCGAGTGCTCGGTGCACGGGCTATCGGCCGAGCCGGCGCCGGCGGCCGAGCTCGCCGACCACGACGAGTGCCAGCGCGAGCAGGAACATGATCGTGCCGATCACGTTGATCTGCGGGGGGATTCCGCGCTGCGCGGCGCCCCACACGAACATCGGGAAGGTCACGGTCTGGCCGGAGTTGAGGTTCGTGATGATGAAGTCGTCGAAGGACAGCGAGAAGCTCAGCAGCGCCGCGGACAGGATGCCGGGGAACACCAGCGGGAAGGTGACCCGCCAGAACGTCTGCCACTCGTTCGCGTAGAGGTCCATCGCCGCCTGCTCCAGCCGGGGGTCGAGACCCGACAGCCGGGCCTTCACGGTGACCACCACGAAGGACAGGCAGAACATCACATGGGCGACGAAGATCGTCCAGAACCCGAGCTGTCCTGCGAAGCCCGCGGTGACGAAGAGCGCGAGCAGCGACGAGCCGAGCACGATCTCGGGCGAGGCCATCGGCAGGAAGATCCCGAGGTTGGCGACGGAACGCCCGCGGAACCGGTGCCGCACCATCGCGAACGCCATCAGCGTGCCGAGTGCGGTCGCCACGACCGTGGCCAGCAGGCCGATCTGCACGCTGGTCCACACCGAGTCGCACAGCTGGTAGGGACCGCAGATGTCGGTCCAGTTGTTCCAGGTGAACCCGTCGAACTCGTAGCTCTGCCTGCTCGCCGGGTCGTTGAACGACATCAGGATGACCACGAACACCGGCAGCAGCATGTAGAGCAGCACCAGCAGTGCGTAGGCCAGCACCAGCCGGTCGCCCAGCCAGCGGCGGGTGCGGATCGCGGTGCTCATGCGGGGTCCCTGCGAAGGTGTGAGCGCAGCGAGCAGCTTCGGGGGGTGCTCATACGAGTTCCTCCGTGCCTGCGCGGCGGACGTAGACCGCGACCAGGGTCACGATCGCCACCATCAGCGTCACCGACAAGGCTGCCGCGACCGGGTAGGAGCCGGCCGCGAACAGGTCCTGGATCTCGTTGCCGATCATCCGCGTGGTCGGCGTGCCGAGCAGCTCGGAGTTGATGTAGTCCCCGGCAGCGGGGATGAACGTCAGCAGGGTGCCGGCGACCAGGCCCGGCATCGCCAGCGGCAGCGTCACCTTGCGGAACGTCGTGAACGGGGCGGCGTACAGGTCTGCCCCGGCCTCGAGCAGCCGCGGGTCGAGCTTCTCCAGGCTCGCGTAGAGCGGCAGCACCATGAACGGCAGGAAGTTGTAGGTCAGCCCGGTCACCACCGCGAACGGCGTCGCGAGCAGGTGGCCGTCCGGCCCGAGGATGTTCAGCGTGCGCAGTACGTCGACCGCCCAGCCGTTGTCCCCGAGCAGCAGCTGCCAGGAGAGCGTGCGGACGAGGAAGCTCGTGAAGAACGGCGCGATCACCAGGATCAGCATCAGGTTCTTCCAGCGCCCGGCCTTGAACGCGATCGCGTAGGCCAGCGGGAAGCCGAGCAGGACCGCGGCGACGGTGGCGATGCCGGCGTAGACGAACGACCGCCACAGCTGCGGCCCGTAGCCCTCCACCGCGTCGACGTAGTTGCGCCAGTGGAAGGTCATCTCGTAGCCGGTCATGATCGACCCGGTCGGGTCGTAGAGGCTCGTGCTGATCAGGGTCACGAGCGGCACCAGGAAGAACACGGTCAGCCAGAGCGTGCCCGGCAGCATGAGCAGGTAGCCGGCGATCCCCCGCTTCTTGGCGGTCTCGCCCTGAGGGAGCTGCTGCTCGCCGGGGCCGACGTGGGCCGCCGCTGCGCTCACAGCTCCTCCTCCGTCTCCACCCCTGCGGATGCGTCCTGCGAGGCGTCGAGGAGGAACGTGTGGGCCGGCATCCAGTGGAGGTCCACACGGTCCCCGGCACGGAAGCTGTCCCGTGCACCGGTGTTCTGCTCGAACACCATCAGCTCCTGGCCCCAGGACTGGCGGACGAGGTACTGCGTGCTCACGCCCACGTAGCTGACGTCGGTGACCACGCCGCCGGCGAGCAGGTTCGAACCGTCGTCGCTCTCGGTGTCGGCGGCGGCCAGGAACACCTTCTCGGGCCGGACACCGACCCACACGTCACCCTCCGACGAGCGGGCCCGGTCCGCGGGCGCGACGAGCTTGCTCCCGTGCACGTCGATGAGCACCGACTCCTGGGAACGCTCCAGGACCTTGCCGCCGACGAGGTTGGACTGCCCGAGGAAGTTGGAGACGAACGTCGTGGCGGGGTTCTCGTAGAGGTCGAGGGGATGTCCCATCTGCTCGATGACGCCGCCGTTCATGACCGCGATGGTGTCGGCCATCGTCATGGCCTCCTCCTGGTCATGGGTGACGTGGACGAACGTGATCCCGACCTCGGTCTGGATCCGCTTGAGCTCGATCTGCATCTGCCGGCGGAGCTTGAGGTCCAGGGCGCCGAGCGGCTCGTCGAGCAGGAGCACCTGCGGCCGGTTGATCAGCGCGCGGGCGAGCGCGACCCTCTGCTGCTGGCCGCCCGACAGCTGGGCGGGCCGGCGGTTGGCGTACGGCGCGAGCTCGACGAGCTCGAGCATCTCGCTCACCTGCTTCTTGACGTCCTTGACCTTGCGGCGGCGCAGGCCGAAGGCGACGTTCTCGGAGATCGACAGGTGCGGGAACAGCGCGTAGCTCTGGAAGACCGTGTTGACGGGCCGCTTGTAGGGGCGCAGCTGCGTGATGTCGTCGTCCCCGAGACGGATCGAGCCCGCCGTCGGCTCCTCGAGCCCCGCCACCATCCGCAAGGTGGTGGTCTTCCCGCAGCCCGAAGGCCCGAGCAGCGCGAAGAACGATCCCTCGGGGACCGTGAGGTCGAGGTCGTCGACGGCCGTGAACGAGCCGAACCGCTTGGTGACGGAGCTGAGGACCAGGTCGGAGCGTGTCATGACCGCCGTCAGGCCCCGATCACCTGGGCGAAGTCCTCGTCGTACTGCTGGCGCGTCTTCTCGTCCATCTGCATGAACGCCCAGGTGTTGGCGAGGAACTCGTCGTCGGGGAAGATCAGCGGCTGGTCCACGAGGGACGGGTCGATCTTCTCCATCGCCTCCTTGGCGCCCGCGACCGGGCTGACGTACCAGACCCAGGCGGCCAGGCGGGCCGCGACCTCGGGGTCGTAGTAGTAGTCCATGAGCTTCTCGGCGTTGGTCTTGTGGGTCGCCTTGTTCGGCACCAGCATGTTGTCCGACCACAGGGAGAGACCCTCCTCGGGGGCGATCCACTTGATGTCGGGGTTGCCGTCCTGCATGACCATCACGTCGCCCGACCAGGCCTCGCAGGCCACGAGGTTGCCGGCGTTGAGGTCCCGGATGTAGTCGTTGCCGGTGAACCGGCGGATCTGGCCCGAGCTGACCGCCTCCTCGAGCCGGTCGAGCGCCTGGCCGAACTCGTCCTCGGTGAAGTCCTCGGGGTTCGCACCGACGAGCTTGAGCATGAAGCCCATCGTGTCACCCATCTCGCTGAGCAGGCTGACCTTGCCCTTGAGGTCGCTGCGGGTGAGCAGCTCCTCCATGCTGCCGACCTCGCCGGTGTACTTCGAGTTGTACGCGATGCCGGTGAAGCCGCTCTGCCACGGGACGCTGTGCTTGCGGTCGGGGTCCCAGGCAGGCGACTGGAGGCTGGGCAGCAGGTTGGCGTCGACGTTCGGCATGTTCGCGTGGTCGAGCTCCTGGATCCAGCCCAGGCTGACCATGCGCGCGGCCATCCAGTCCGTGAGCACGAAGATGTCGCGCCCCGTCGACTCGCAGGCGGCGAGCTGGTTGCGCACCTTGGCGAAGAACTCGTTGTTGTCGTTGACGTCCGTGTTGTAGGTGACCTTGATCCCGGTCTGCTCCTCGAAGTCCATGAGCGTCGGGATCACGGTCTGCTTCTGGCCGTTGACCTTGCGGGTCTCCACGTCGATGTACTCCGGCCAGTTGGAGAAGTTCAGCGTCTTCTCCGAGGCCGAGAGGTCCTCGCTCTTGCAGGACTCGGTGGTCTGCTGGGCACCCTCGGTGCCGCAGGCCGCGAGAAGCGAAGGGCTGCCGATGGCCAGCCCGGCGATCGACGCTCCCCGCAGCAGACCCCGGCGGCTCACCCCCCTCGCTCCGAGAGTGGTGAAGGCGTTCCGCCCGGTGGGGTACGGGGAGCGCTGGGACATCTGGTTCCTCCTGCAGGCCGGCCATGCACGGGATCGATGGCGGGAATCCGTGAGGATCTTGTCAAAGCGTACGCCCGACGACAAGGGATTCCGTAGGTACGAAACATAAACGCAACGAAATCCCTCGACCGGTTTGGGCGAATCCTTTGCGCTCTTTACTCAGGGCTGCCACTATGCGTGCTGTGAGCAGAGCAGCGAGGTCCGGAGGCAACGGCGTGTCCCTCGACGATGTCTCGAAGGCCATCATCGAGGAGCTCCAGCAGGACGGCCGCAGGTCGTACGCCTCCATCGGCAAGGTCGTCGGCCTGTCCGAGGCCGCCGTGCGCCAACGCGTGCAGCGGCTCATCGACAGCAACGTCATGCAGGTGGTCGCGGTCACCGACCCCCTCGAGCTCGGCTTCGCCCGCCAGGCCATGATCGGCATCCGCGCCCACGGCGAGCTCGAGCCGATCGCCGACGCCCTCGCCAACATGGAGGAGGTCGACTACGTGGTCATCACCGCCGGCTCCTTCGACATCCTCGCCGAGGTGGTCTGCGAAAGCGACGAGCACCTGCTCGACGTGCTCTCCCACCGGATCCGCAAGATCGAGAACGTCGTGTCCACCGAGACGTTCATGTACCTCAAGCTGCGCAAGCAGACCTACTCGTGGGGTGTGCGCTGAGCCAGCGCGGCGACTATCGCTCGCTGTCGCTGTGGCACGAGACCGCCGGTGACGACTGGGTCCCGCGGGACCGGCTTCACGGCGACCTGCGCGCCGACGTCGCGGTGGTGGGCGCGGGCTTCACCGGGCTGTGGACCGCCTACTACCTGCTGCGGACCGACCCGACGCTGAGAGTCGTCGTGCTCGAGAAGGAGACCGCCGGTTTCGGCGCCTCGGGGCGCAACGGCGGATGGGCCTCCGCGCTCTTCCCCGCGTCCCTCGACAAGGTGGCGGGTCTCCCCGGCTCGTCCCCCGAGGCCGCGCTCGCACTGCACGCCGCGATGCGCGACACCGTCGACGAGGTGGGGCGGGCCGCCGCCGCGGAGGGCATCGACGCCCACTACGCCAAGGGCGGCACGATCTCGCTGGCCCGGACGCGCGCCCAGCTCCGGGCAGCGCGTGCCGACGTCGAGCACGCCAGGTCGTGGGGCCGGGACACCGACGACCTCCGGCTGCTGTCCGCGACCGAGGCACGCGAGCGGCTCGCGGCGACGCATGTCCGCGGTGCGACGTACACGCCCGACTGTGCCGCCATCCACCCGGCCCGCCTCGTCCGCGGTCTCGCCGAGGTGGTCGAGGCCAACGCCGGCGGGCGGATCTTCGAGCAGACGCCGGCCACCGCGATCGAGCCGCACCGGGTGCGTACGCCGTACGGCACCGTCAGCGCCGACGTCGTCGTGCGCGCGACCGAGGGCTACACGCCCCGCCTCGCGGGACTGCGCCGCGCTCTCGCGCCGGTGTACTCGCTCGTGATCGCGACCGAGCCGCTGCCCGACAAGGTCTGGGACGGCATCGGCCTGCGCGAGCGCGAGACCTTCACCGACTACCGTCACCTGATCGTGTACGGCCAGCGCACCCACGACGGGCGTCTCGTCTTCGGCGGGCGCGGGGCGCCGTACCACTTCGGCTCCCAGGTCTCCCCCGGCTTCGACCGGGACCCACGGGTGTTCGCCTCGATCTGGCGCGCGCTGCGGGAGATGTTCCCGGCTCTGAGGGGCAGGTCCGTCACGCACGCCTGGGGCGGCGTGCTCGGTGTCCCGCGGGACTGGACCGCCTCGGTGGGCCTGGACCGCGCGACCGGTCTCGCCTGGGCGGGGGGCTACGTCGGTGACGGCGTCAGTACGACGAACCTGGCCGGCCGCACCCTGCGCGACCTCGTCCTGGGCCGGGACACCGAGCTGACCGGCCTGCCATGGGTGGGGCACCGGTCTCCGTCCTGGGAACCCGAGCCGCTGCGGTGGCTCGGGGTCAACGCGGGCCTTCGCACCATGGCCCTGGCCGACCGCGAGGAGCACCTGACCCGCCGGCCCAGCGTGCTCGCGAGGGCGATGGCTCCCTGGGTCGGGGGACACTGATCGAAATCGAACCCGCCGGTCACGTTTAGGCCGTGGCAGAACTGGTTAGGCGTGTCCGGCATGAACCAGGTACCGGCATCTGTCGTCCGTGCAGCCGAGGAGTCCACCACCTGGCCCTGGCTGGCGGAGGTCGAGAAAGCGATCAACCAGACCTTCGACCCCGTCGCCGACGCGGTCAGCAGCGCGATCTTCTACGCGCCGTCCATCTTCGGGACCGAGGTCCCGCTGATCGTCTTCTGGCTCGTCGTGGCCGCGGCGATCTTCACCATCTACTTCAAGGGGATCCAGTTCACCGGCTTCGGGACGGCGCTGGCGCTGGTCCGCGGCAAGTTCTCCCGGGCCAGCGACCCCGGTGAGGTCACACACTTCCAGGCGTTGTCCTCCGCGGTGTCCGGCACGGTGGGCCTGGGCAACATCGCCGGCGTCGGCGTCGCGGTGACGCTTGGTGGCCCCGGCGCCACCTTCTGGATGATCATCGCCGGTCTCCTGGGCATGGCCACGAAGTTCGTGGAGTGCACGCTCGGCGTGAAGTACCGCGAGGTGCACGAGGACGGCACGGTCACCGGCGGGCCGTTCCGCTACCTGCCCGTCGCCTTCGAGCGGTTCGGCTCAGGAACGTCGAAGGCGCTCACGATCGTCTTCGCCGTGGCGCTGTTCTTCTTCGGCGCGGTCGGCGGCAACATGTTCCAGGCGAACCAGACGTTCGCGCAGGCGCGTGAGGTGACCGGTGGCGAGGACGGGTTCCTCGGCTCCCCCGGCTCCGCGCTGATCTTCGGCGTCATCCTCGCCGCCGGCGTCGCGGCTGTGATCCTCGGCGGTCTGAAGTCGATCGCGGCGGTGACCAGCAAGCTGGTCCCGATCATGGCCGTCGGCTACCTCCTCGCGGCCTTCCTCGTGATCCTCGGCAACTTTGCGCAGGTCCCCGAGGCGTTCGGCGCGATCGTCTCCGGCGCGTTCAACCCCGAGGGCGTCGCGGGCGGCGTCCTCGGCGTGCTGATCATCGGCTTCCAGCGCGCGGCCTTCTCCAACGAGGCCGGGGTCGGCTCCGCTCCCATCGTCCACTCCGGCGTGAAGACCAGGCACCCGGTCAGCGAGGGCTTCGTCTCGCTGCTCGAGCCCTTCATCGACACCGTCGTCGTCTGCACCATGACCGCGCTGACGATCGTGATCGCCAACCCGGAGTACTACCAGGAGGCCCGGGACACCGTGGCCGGCGGCGGCGCTCCCCCGGACGGCGTGGTCGTCACGTCCCGCGCGTTCGAGACCTTCCTCCCGCAGTTCCCGGTCGTGCTCGCGATCGCGGTCGCGCTGTTCGCGTTCTCCACGCTGATCACCTGGAGCTACTACACGATGAAGGCGTGGACGACGCTGTTCGGTCGCTCTCCGCGCAGCGAGCTGACGTTCAAGATCGTCTTCTGCCTGTTCACCGTGATCGGAACGGTGATGACCTTCACCTCGGTCCTCACCTTCGCCGACTCGATGCTCTTCCTCTGCGCCATCGTCAACCTGCTCGCGTGCTACCTGCTCCTGCCCAAGGTCAAGGAGGAGCTGCGCAGCTTCATCGACGGTCGCCGCAGCGGCGAGATCAAGGAGGTTCCGGTCGAGGAGCGCGCCACGACCTGAGCTCGACCGCATGCGCTCGCGACAGGGCCGCCGGGACCATGGTCCCGGCGGCCTTGGTCCGTCTGCGCGCCGGGGCCGCCCGAAACCGGCGTGTTCGTCCCATGGCCGAGCCGGGCCCGGGCGCCCACACTGGGAAGAACCCGAGGTGGCGCCGCCACCGGTCGAGTCCGGCCGTGAGACGGGAGGAACGCGGACCCGGTGACGGCATCGGGCCCGCCTGGGAGTAAGAACACCCCGGGCGGCTGCACCGGGCAGTCGGACACTCACGAGGAGTCTCATCATGTCTACGACGACGCCGACGGAACAACGAAGTCGAAGGATGACGCCGAAGTCCATGGCGGTCTGGGCCGCGGTAGCCGTGGTGGGCGCGGTGTCCTGGGCCGTCCTCGCGCTCTCCCGCGGCGAGGAGGTCTCTGCGCTGTGGATCCTCTTCGCGGCACTCGGTTCCTACGCCATCGCCTATCGCTTCTACGCCCGCTTCATCGCCTACCGCGTCCTCGGGGTCGACGACACCCGCGCGACCCCTGCTGAACGGCTCGAGAACGGCGTCGACTACGACGTCACGGACCGTCGCGTGCTGTTCGGGCACCACTTCGCCGCGATCGCCGGGGCCGGTCCCCTGGTCGGCCCCGTCCTCGCGGCCCAGATGGGCTACCTGCCCGGCACGATCTGGATCATCGTCGGCGTCATCTTCGCCGGCGCCGTGCAGGACATGGTCGTGCTCTTCTTCTCGATGCGCCGTGACGGCAAGAGCCTCGGCCAGATGGTGCGCGAGGAGATCGGCGTCGTCGGCGGCATCGCCGCGCTGATCGCGGTGTTCGCGATCATGATCATCATCCTCGCGGTGCTCGCGCTGGTCGTCGTCAACGCACTCGCCGAGTCGCCCTGGGGCGTCTTCTCGATCGGACTGACCATCCCGATCGCGCTGTTCATGGGCTTCTACCTGCGCTACATGCGACCCGGCCGGGTCATGGAGGTCACCGCGATCGGTGTCGCCCTGCTGCTGCTCGCGATCATCGGCGGCGGCTACGTCGAGGAGATGGGCCTCGCCGAGACGCTGACGCTGTCCAAGGAGCAGCTGACCCTCGCCCTGGTGATCTACGGCTTCGTCGCCTCGATCCTCCCCGTGTGGATGCTGCTGACGCCGCGCGACTACCTGTCGACGTTCATGAAGATCGGCGTCATCGTGCTCCTGGCCGTCGGCCTGGTGTTCGCCGCGCCGGTGCTGCAGAACCAGGCGGTCACCGACTGGGCCATCGAGGGCACCGGACCGGTGTTCGCCGGCAAGCTGTTCCCGTTCGTGTTCATCACGATCGCCTGTGGCGCGCTGTCGGGCTTCCACTCGCTGATCGCGTCCGGGACCACCCCGAAGATGATCGCCAAGGAGAGCCAGGTCCGGATGATCGGCTACGGCGGCATGCTCATGGAGTCCTTCGTCGCCATCAGCGCGCTGATCGCCGCCTCGGTGATCGACCAGGGCCTCTACTACGCGATGAACGCACCGGCGAGCGTCACGGGTGGTGAGCCGGGTGCTGCCGCGGAGTTCATCCGCACGCTCGGGTTCACGATCACCCCCGCCGACCTGACGGCGGCAGCCCAGTCCGTGCAGGAGGAGACGCTGATCTCCCGGACCGGTGGCGCCCCGACCCTGGCCTTCGGTATGTCGTTCATCTTCACCGACGCCTTCGGCGGCGGGCTGGCCGCGTTCTGGTACCACTTCGCGATCATGTTCGAGGCGCTGTTCATCCTCACCGCCGTCGACGCCGGCACCCGGGTCGGTCGGTTCATGCTGCAGGACACGATCGGCAACGTGTGGCCCAAGTACGCGCAGATCTCGTGGAAGCCGGCGTCGTGGTCGGCGAGCGCGATCGTCGTCGGGATGTGGGGCTACATGCTGTACGTCGGTGTCACCGACCCGCTCGGCGGCATCAACCAGCTGTTCCCGCTGTTCGGCATCTCCAACCAGCTCCTCGCCGCTATCGCGCTGACCCTCGCGACCACGCTGCTCATCAAGCACGGCAAGGTGAAGTGGGCCTGGGTGCCGGGAATCGGCCTCGCCTGGGACCTGGTCGTGACACTGACCGCGAGCTACCAGAAGGTGTTCTCCAGCGACCCGAAGATCGGGTACTGGGAGCAGCGCTCGGTCTACAAGACCGCCATGGACAACGGCGAGCTGCTGGCACCGGCCACCGACATGGACCAGATGCAGCAGATCGTCACGAACTCCACCGTGAACGGCACCCTCCAGGCACTGTTCGCGTCGCTCGTGATCATCATCGTGGTCAACGCCGTCTTCATCTGGATCAAGGCGTTCAAGGCCGGCGGCCTGCCGACCACCGAGGTGCCGAAGGTCGAGTCGCACCTCGTGGCTCCGTCGGACTTCTTCGCCACGAAGGAGGAGAAGGAGGCCGTGCGCCGCTGGGAGGCCGAGCGCGGCGAGCTCGTAGGCGGCAAGCGATGAAGGAGTCACTCTTCCGCGCTCGTCGCGGGGTGATGTGGTACCTCAAGCAGGCGACCGGCGAGGCCAAGTGGGACGAGTACGTCGAGCGCTGTGCCCGCGAGGGCACCGAGCCGATGTCGCGCCGTGAGTTCGAGCGGCACCGCGCCGACCACAAGGAGGCGAACCCGCAGTCCCGCTGCTGCTGAGAGACACAGATCGCCTGCCGTTCCCGTCCATGTGGGTGCGAACGGCAGGCGATTCTCGCTGTCAGCTGCCGTTCCCGTCCATGTGGACGCGAACGACGGGCCGGGCGGAGGGTGCCGCCCGGGCAGCACGCGAGCCGCGAGCGGTTCAGCCCTCCTTGCGCAGGGCGGGCTTGAGCTTCTCGAGGACCGTCTCGTCCTCGATCGTCGAGGGGACCACGGCCTCCTTGCCGTCGGCGATCTCCCGCATGGTCTTGCGCAGGATCTTGCCGGAGCGGGTCTTCGGCAGGCCCCCGACGACCGTGACGTCCTTGAACGCCGCGACCGCACCGATCTCGTCGCGGACCATCTTGACGAGCTCCTTCGCGATGTCCTCGGGGTCGTCGGTGACCCCGGCCTTGAGCACCACGAAGCCCCGCGGCAGCTGGCCCTTCATCGCGTCGGCGGCCCCGATCACGGCGCACTCGGCGACGGCCGGGTGCTGGGCGATGACCGCCTCCATCGACCCGGTCGACAGCCGGTGGCCCGCGACGTTGATGACGTCGTCGGTGCGACCCATCACGTAGAGGTAGCCGTCCTCGTCGATGTAGCCGCCGTCCCCGGACAGGTAGTAGCCGTCGTACGCCGCGAGGTAGGAGCCCACGAAGCGGTCGTCGTCTCCCCACAGGGTGGGCAGTGTGCCGGGAGGCAGCGGGAGCCTGATGCAGATCGCGCCCTCCTGCCCCGCCGGCAGCGCGTCCCCCTTCTCGTCGAGGACCTGGACGTCGTACCCGGGCACCGGCACGCTCGGCGAGCCGGGCTTGATCTCCATCGGCTCGAGCCCGCGAAGGTTCGAGGCGATCGGCCAGCCGGTCTCGGTCTGCCACCAGTTGTCGACCACCGGGACGCCGAGCGTCTCGGTCGCCCAGCCGTGGGTGTCCGGGTCGAGGCGCTCGCCGGCGAGGAACAGCGTTCTCAGCGAGGACACGTCGTGGTCCGCGAGCAGCTCCCCTCGCGGGTCCTCCTTCTTGATCGCCCGGATCGCAGTGGGGGCGGTGAACAGCGCCTCGACGCCGTGCTCGGCGACCACCCGCCAGAAGGCGCCCGCGTCGGGAGTGCCGACGGGCTTGCCCTCGTACAGCACCGTCGTGGCGCCGTTGATCAGCGGGGAGTACACGATGTAGCTGTGGCCGACGACCCAGCCGACGTCGGAGGCTGCCCACCACACCTGGCCGTCGCGGACGTCGTAGATGTTCGGCAAGGACCAGGCCATCGCCACGGCGTGCCCGCCGTTGTCGCGGACGATGCCCTTCGGCTTGCCCGTCGTGCCGGAGGTGTAGAGGACGTACAACGGGTCCGTCGCGGCGACCTCCACGCAGGACTCGGGGTGCATCCTGCCTGCCTTCATCGCCACGTCCCAGTCGACGTCGCGAGGCTCGGTCATCTCGGCGGGCGCCTGAGGGCGCTGCTTGATGACGACGGTGCCGGGCTTGTGGGTGGCGAGCTCGAGCGCCCGGTCGAGCATCGGCTTGTACTCCACGAGCCGGCTCGGCTCGATGCCGCAGGACGCGGAGACCACGACCTTCGGCTGCGCGTCGTCGATGCGGATCGCCAGCTCGTGCGGGGCGAACCCGCCGAACACCACCGAGTGCACGGCGCCGATCCGCGCGCAGGCGAGCATCGCGACGACCGCCTCGGGGATCATCGGCATGTAGATGACGACGCGGTCGCCCTTCTCGACCCCGAACCCGCGCAGTGCGCCGGCGAATGCCGCGACCTTCTCCAGCAGCTGGGCATAGGTGAACCGCTGCACCGTGTCGGTCACCGGGCTGTCGTAGACCAGCGCGGTGCGGTCGGCGTGGCCGGCGGCGACGTGCCGGTCGAGGGCGTTGAAGCACGTGTTGAGCGTCCCGTCGGGGAACCATCGGTAGAAGGGCTTGCGTGAGTCGTCGAGGACCTGTCTCGGCTTCCTGATCCAGTCGATCAGGCCCGCCTGCTCGCCCCAGAAGCCCTCGGGGTCCTTGATGCTGCGGTCGTACACCTCGCGATATCCCATGGCGCCCATCTTGCTGCCCGGGTCGCCTCCGGACCAGAGGTACGTCGACCAAGCGGCCGTCCTGAGCGACCAACGGCTCCGCCTGGAGCTAAATCGGTTGCACGCGCGTCGCACGTCCGTCACGCTCGTCGGCGACAGCAGAGCTCGCCGCCGCGGTGGGCCTCCGACGAGCAGAGAGGGGTGCGACATGACGACCACTGTCCTTGGCGCGTCCGCAGCCAACGTCCCCTCTCACTCATGGAGCAACCCCACAGATGTCCGACGACGTCAACCTCGCGGAGACGTACTCCGCTGACCTGGACCGGCAGCAGCCGGCCACCCTCTCCGAACCATCCATCGACCCTCTGTTCGTCTGCGACTTCCGTCCCGTCGACGACCCAGGTGCCGGGGTGCTCGCCGACGCGAGCCGTTGGAGCACGTACTGGGACGTCGAGCGTCTCTGCCGGGGGCCGGAGCCCCTGCCCGACTGGGTCGTGACCGACCGCGCCGCGGTCGACACCGAGCTCGGCATCCTCAAGACCGGCAAGGAGGCCGACGTCTTCCTGGTGGAGCGTGCCGTCCCCGGGGGCGCCTCGACGGTGCTGGCAGCCAAGCGGTACCGCACCGAGGAGCACCGGACCTTCCACCGCAGCGGCAGCTACACCGAAGGCCGGCGCACGCGGAACACCCGTGACGCCAGGGCGATGGCCAAGCGCACGGCCCACGGCCGCGCGGTCGCCGCGGGACAGTGGGCGTGGGCCGAGTGGGAGGCGATGAAGACCTTCTGGGCGGCCGGCGTGCCGGTGCCCTACCCCGTGCAGATCGACGGCATCGAGATCCTGATGGAGCTCGTGACCGTCGGCGACGAGGTGGCACCGCGGCTGGCGCAGGCCCGGCCGGACCGCGACCTGCTGGTCTCCTACTTCGACCAGCTGCGGGACGCGATGGCGGTCCTCGCCGAGCACGGCATCGCCCACGGCGACCTGTCGCCGTACAACGTCCTCGCCGCGGGCGACCGCCTGGTGATCATCGACCTGCCCCAGGCCGTGGACATCGTCGGGAACCCGGCAGGCATGGACTTCCTGATGCGTGACTGCCACAACGTCTGCACGTGGTTCACGGCTCGCGGGCTCGACGTCGACGAGCACGCGCTCTTCGGGGACCTGCTCGCGACCGCCTTCTGACCTCTGACCCGGGGCCCGCGGTCAACCGAGCGGCGGCAGGGTCTGCTGCTCGAGCAGCGCGCCCCGGAAGAGGTCGCCGCGGTCGGCGATCCGGTCCGTCATCGTCCGGACGGTGAAGCCGTCCGGGCGCAAGGTCGGGTCGTCGAGCTCCTCCCACGCGATCGGCGCGGAGACCGGCGCCCCGGGCAGGGCGCGGGGGCTGTACGGGGCGACCAGGGTCTTGTTGACCGCGTTCTGCGTGTAGTCGAGGCGTGCCCGGCCGCCGCGTGCGCTGACCTCCCACTTCCAGCTCAGCAGCTCGGGAACCACGGCGCCCACGGTCCGCGACAGCTTCTCCACCCAGGCACGGGTCTCGTCGAAGCCCGGCCCCCGCGCGATGGGCAGCCAGATCTGGATCCCGCGGCTGCCGGTCACCTTCGGGAACGCCTGCACACCGAGGTGCTCGAACGCGGTCCGGTGCAGCCGCGCGAGCACGAGGATGTCCTCCCACCGGGTCTTCTCACCGGGGTCGAGGTCGATGAGCGCGTACGTCGGACGGTGCGGCGCGTCCGTCCGCGACGTCCACGGATGCCACTCCAGCGCGCCGAACTGGGCCGCCCAGACCACGGCCGCCGGCTCGTCGAGGACCGGGTAGGTCGTGGTCCTCCCCACGTCGGCGTCGGGGTCGTCCCAGGCGCCGACCCAGTCGGGCGCGTGGGCCGGACGCTGCTTGTGCCAGAACCCCGTGGTGTGCGCGCCCTCTGGGTACCGTCGCAGGTTGACCGCCCGCCCCTCGAGATAGGGCAGGATGACCGGCGCGACGCAGGCGGCGTAGCGCAGCAGCTCGCGCTTCGTGACCGGCGGCTCGCCGTCGCGGCCCGGGATGAGCTCCTTGCCGAGGTTGGTGACGTTGAGGCTCCGGCCGAACACGTGCCAGGTCCCCTTCTGGCCCATCGCATCGAGCTCGGCGAGCGCATCGTCGCCGGGACCCTCGGGTTCCGTGGCCACGGGCACCGACGCCTCGCCGGCCGGGAGGTCGGAACGCCACTGCCGCTCCGGACGCTCGGCCACCTCCGCGTTGGTTCGTCCGGTCAGGACGGAGCGAGGATGGTCGTCGGGGTCCCAGCCCTCCACCGCGTGCTCGTCGCGCTTGTGCACGAGGAGCCACTGCTCTCGCTCCCCCGCCTCACCCCGGCGGACGAGGGCAACCCGCCCACGGAGCTTGTGTCCGAAGAGGTCTACGTGCAGCTCGCCCTTCTCGAGCGCTGCCTTCGGGTCCTCCGTGCCGTGCGGCTGCCAGGTCCCCGTGTCCCAGACGATGACGTCGCCTGCGCCGTACTGCCCCGTACCGATGACGCCCTCGAAGTCGAAGTACTCCAGAGGGTGGTCCTCCACGCGGAACGCCGTCCGTCGAACACCTGGGTCGAGGGTGGGCCCTTTCGGCACCGCCCAGCTGACCAGCACACCGTCGATCTCGAGGCGGAGGTCGTAGTGGTCGCTCCTGGCCCGGTGCCGCTGCACGACGAAGCGGGGCGACGCGTCGCCCTCGTCGCGCTTCTGTCGTCCGGACATCGCCACCGTGGTTCCCACTGGCCCCGCGTACACACCTTGCGCCACCGAAGCCACCGCGTCGACGGGCGTCGGCTAGGTTCGGAACCGTGAGAGAGCAACGCGGACGCACCGTCGACGTCGAGAGCCTCGCAGAGTTCGATGCGCGGGTCGAAGCGGGCGCCGAGTGCCTGAGCGGATGGCGGCTGAGGTCGGTGGACCTGCGCGAGCGCGGGCCGGCGCTGCGGATCCTGGACCCCTCCGGCGCGCTCTTCCTGGGGTGTCCGCTGCATCCCGGCGACGAGGACGACCTGCGCGACCGCGGCGCCCTCGTCTTCCCGGTCGTGCCGCACGTGCCCTTCGACGCCTACCGGGCCGCGCTCTACGGGCCGCACGAGCTCTACGCCGGACTCGAGGAGTCCTACGAGCGCACCTACGACGCCAAGGTGTACGCGTGGTCGCAGCAGGAGGCCCGGACCGACATCAGCCCGGCCCAGGCGCTGCACGACCAGGCCATCGACGCCGCCCTCCGCGCTCACGCACGCGAGCACGACCTTGTGGGGATCATGGGCGGTCACGCAACGGCTCGGGGCACCGAGGACTACGCGGCGGCGGCGCGGCTCGCCTACGACCTGACCTCGACCGGTCTCACCGTCGCCACCGGCGGCGGTCCCGGCGCGATGGAGGCGGCGAACCTC
This sequence comes from Nocardioidaceae bacterium, assembly GCA_035762105.1. Classification (GTDB taxonomy): domain Bacteria; phylum Actinomycetota; class Actinomycetes; order Propionibacteriales; family Nocardioidaceae; genus Nocardioides_C. Next base: position 45,836 of record DASTPU010000158.1, read on the forward strand.
GGCGCCTACCTGGCCGGGCACACCCTGGACGACCTGGACGAGGCCCTCGAGATGCTCGCGAAGGTCCCGTCGTTCACCCCGTCGATCCGTGAGTGGGCACAGGTGGCCTTCGAGGTGCTCGACCGCTGGCCCGCGGGCATGCGGTCCTTCGGCGTGCCCACCTGGCACTACGGCCACGAGCCGCCGAACGCCTTCGCGACCGACATCGCGAAGTACTTCAAGAACGCCATCCGTGAGGACGTCTTGCTCCACCTCGCGACTGCGGGCACGGTGTTCCTCTCCGGTGCCGCCGGCACCGTGCAGGAGGTCTTCCAGGAGGCGTGCGAGAACTACTACGCCGACGCGTCCTCGGTTGCGCCGATGGTGCTCGTCGGGCGGCGGCAGTGGACCGAGACGCTGCCGGTGTGGCCGCTGCTCGAGAAGCTCTCGCAGGACCGGCTGATGGAGGACCTGGTGTACCTCGTCGACGACGTCTCCCAGGTCACGCCGCTGCTCGCGCGCCGTGCCTTGCCCCGGGACCTTCGGCACTGACCGGCGCGGAGCGCTCGGCTCATGCTTGAGGTGTCGCCCGTGCAGACCTGACTGGGGGGTGCCACGTGAAGATCGCGCGACTTCTCATCCCGTTCCTGGCCGTCGGCCTCACCGTGCCGGCCACCGTGTCCTCCGCCGCGCCGGGCGCCATGCCTGGTGCCGCGCCGGCACCGGTCGTGCCGACGTTGGTGGACATCCGCGCCGGCCACCGCGACGCCGTCGACCGGATCGTCTACGAGTTCAAGGGAGGTGTCCCCGAGAGCGTGAGGGTGCGGTACGTCGACGAGCTTCGCGGCGACGCCTCCGACCTGCCCATCCGTATCGCCGGACAGGCGGTCCTGCGGGTGCGGTTCGAGCTCGCCAAGGCCCACAACGCCAGTGGCCAGACGGCACCTGCCCGGATCGCGTTCCCGTTGCCGAACATCATGACCACGGTGCGCTCCGGTGACTTCGAGGCCGTCACGACCTACGGCATCGGGCTCGCCAAGCGGGCACGTTTCCGCGTCGTCAGGCTGGACGATCCGGCGCGGGTCGTGATCAGGGTCCGGGCGGGGTTCCCGACCGTGGACCGCAAGGTGTTCTTCTTCAACGAGGACCGGTACCTGGCCAACAACGAGCCGTTCTTCGTGCCGCGACTCCGGCCGGTCCGGCCGGTCGCGCCGGCCACCGGCGTCATGGACCGCCTGTTCGCGGGGCCGCTGCCCAAGGAGCGGGCCCACGGCCTGCGGTTGCTGCGCTCGGCGGCCAAGGACTACGCCGACCTGTCGATCGAGGACGGCGTCGCCCGGGTCCGGCTGACCGGCGGCTGCAGCAGTGGCGGGTCCACGGTGAGCATCGCCGGTGAGATCATGCCGACACTGCGGCAGTTCGACAGCGTGGACTGGGTCAAGATCTACGACCCCGCGGGGACGACCGAGGTGCCCACCGGCGACGTCGACTCGATCCCGGAGTGCCTCGAGCCCTGACGTCGGCCGCCGCTCAGGTGGGCCTGCGGTAGGCGGCGACCGGGAACACCGGGTGGCCGCCACTCACCGAGCCCCAGGTGCTCCGTCCGCTGAACGAGTCCTGGCCGGTGAACTGCAGCCCGAGTCCCCGGGCGACGTGCGCGACCCGGTCCGCCGCGTCCGCACCGGTACGGCGGACGCGCCCGTGTGCCAGGTCCTTGTCGACGGTGGTGACGACGAGGCCACCGGGTCGCACGACGCGTGCGGCCTCGCCGAGCACGGCATCGGCCACCGGGACCGGGAGCAGGTGCAGCAGCCACACCAGGGTGACCACGTCGACCGACCCGTCGGCCACGGGCAGCCGGTCGGCCGAGGCAACCGCCACCCGTCCGGGGAGCCGCTCCGCCGCGACCTGCAGCATGCCGCGGGACAGGTCGGTGACGACGACGTCGAAGCCCTGCGCGGCGAGCTCGGCGGAGACGATGCCGGTGCCGCCGGCCACGTCGAGGAGGCGTCCGGTCGTGGGCACCAGGCGGGTGACCGCCTTCGCGGCCGCACGGGCCCGGTCCAGCCCGCCGCGTGTCTCGTCGTACACGCCGGCCTCGGCGTCGTAGTAGGCGGTCCGCTCGCTGCTCACGGCAACGAGCCTAGGCGAGGGTGGCGCTCAGACCTCGGTGGCGGCGAGCTGGCCGCAGGCGCCGTCGATCTCCGAGCCACGGGTGTCGCGGACCGTGGTCGGGATGCCCTTCGCCTCGAGCCGGCGCACGAACTCGCGCTCGACGGCCGGGTCGGAGGCCGTCCACCTGGACCCCGGCGTCGGGTTGAGCGGGATCAGGTTCACGTGCACCCAGCCCCAGTCGCCGTAGGAGCCGAGCACGTCGGCGAGCAGGTCGGCCCGCCAGCCCTGGTCGTTGATGTCGCGCATCATGGCGTACTCGATCGACACCCGGCGCTTGGTCGTCCTCGCGTAGTTCCAGGCGGCCTCGACGGCTTCGTGGACGCTGTAGCGGGTGTTGATCGGCACCAGCTCGTTGCGCAGCTCGTCGTCCGGCGCGTGGAGTGACAGCGCGAGCGTCACCGGGATGCCCTCCTCGGCGAGCTGGCGCATCCGCGGGACGAGGCCGACGGTGGAGACCGTGATGCCGCGGGCCGACATGCCCAGCCCCTCCGGGGCCGGGTCGGTGAGCCGGCGGACCGCACCCATCAGCGCCTTGTAGTTGGCCAACGGCTCGCCCATGCCCATGAACACCACGTTGGAGATCCGGCCGGGGCCGCCGGGCACCTCACCGCGCGCCATGGCCCGTGCGCCGGCGACGACCTGCTCGACGATCTCGGCGGTGGACATGTTCCGCTGCAGCCCGCCCTGGCCGGTCGCGCAGAAGGGGCAGGCCATGCCGCAGCCGGCCTGCGAGGACACACAGATCGTGGTGCGGTCGGTGTAGCGCATCAGCACGGACTCGACGAGCGCGCCGTCGAAGAGCTTCCAGAGCGTCTTGCGGGTGGTGCCCTTGTCGGCCTCCATCGTCCGCAGCGGCGTCATCAGCTCGGGCAGCAGCGACTCGACCATCGTGTCGCGCTGCGCCGCGGGCAGGTCTGTCATCTCCGCCGGGTCGTCGACCAGGCGGGAGAAGTAGTGCGTCGACAGCTGCTTGGCACGGAATCCGGGAAGGCCGAGGGAGGAGACGAGCTCCTTGCGCTCGGCGCCGGAGAGGTCGGCGAGGTGGCGCGGGGGCTTCTTGCGGCCGCGCGGCTCGTCGAAGACGAGGGGAAGGGTCTTGATGGGCTCTTCAGACATGACCGTTCCAGTGTCCCACCCTGGTGGTCGAGCGCCGAATCCTCAGCGTTCGCTGTGGGCCACGTCATGGATCACGTGACCTGCGACCCAGGCGATGTCCGCCGCCGCCTCGGCTGGCGTCTTGGCCGGCTGCATGACGTGGCTGAGCACGAGCCGGATCACCGCGTCGACCGCCGTGAGCAGCTCCGCCTCGTCCAGCCCGGTCGAGAAGCCTTGCTCGGCCAGCGCTTCGACGACGACGGTGGTCGCCCCCTGGATCAGCCCTTGTGACTGGGTGGTGAGCAGCGGCAGCAGGTCGCTCCCGCCGCCGGTGTGGGCCGACTCGAGGATCGCCTTCAGAAGCGGGTTGGCCGCCGCGGCCTCGAGCGCCCCCTCGCACGCGCTGCGCAGTGCCTCGGCCAGCTCGTCCTCGGCGGCCATCCGGCTGCGCACGATGTCGAGAAAGCGCTCGAGCTCACGAAACACGAGCTCCTCGGCGATCTTCGGCTTGGAGCCGAGCTCGTTGTAGACCGTCTGCCGGCTCACGCCCACCTCGTCGGCGAGCTTGGCCATGGTCACCGCGCCCCAGCCCTCCGCGGCGGTGATCGAGGCGGCGGCGTCGAGCAGCCGGTCACGCAGCAGGGTGCGTACCGAGTCCCGGAAGCTGGACGGCGCGTCGACGGTCATGGCCCCAGGCTATCCGCCCGCCTTCACCGCGAGGCGTCGATCGTCCAGAGGTCCGGCGCCTGCGGGCCTCACGTTGCGGGGACGAGGTAGAACAGCAGCAGCCAGGTCGGGGCGACCGTGGCGAGGAGGGAGTCCAGGCGGTCCATCAGGCCGCCGTGGCCGGGGATGATGTTGGACATGTCCTTGATGCCGAGGTCGCGCTTGATGACGGACTCGGCCAGGTCGCCGAGCGTGGCCATGACCACGACGACCAGGCCGAGCAGCACGCCCACCCACGCCTCGCCGCCGAGCAGGTAGACCACGGTGGCCCACCCGGCGACGACGCAGGCCACGGTGGACCCGATGAAGCCCTCCCAGGACTTCTTCGGCGAGATCACCGGCGCCATCGGGTGCTTCCCGGCCAGCACGCCCACGGCGTAGCCTCCGATGTCGGAGGCGATCGTCACGAGGATGAACGTGACCACCCGGAGCGGGCCGTCCTCCGGCCGCAGCAGCAGGCACACGAAGCCCGCCAGGAACGGCACGTAGACCGCGGTGAACACGCCGGCGGTGGCATCGCGGACGAAGCCGGGGACGCCCCCGCGCAACCGCCACATCATCAGCCCGAGGGCGGTGACGGCGAGCGCGGTGACCAGCGCCGGCGCACCGCCGATGTAGGCGCCGACCAGCATCACCAGCGAGCCGACCACGAGCGGCTCGAACGGCAGGCAGATCCCCTTCTCCGAGAGGGCCTGCTTGAGCTCCCAGACGCCGAGCAGGATCGCTGCCGCGACGAGACCGACGAAGGCCGGCTTCCAGAAGAGCAGCGATCCGGCGATCAGCGCGAGGAGCACGATCGCGGACCCGATCGCGGCAGGAAGGTTGCGTCCGGCGCGTCCGGTCGGGGCCGGAGCGCCCGACGGCGTCTCGGATGCGGTCATAGAGTCGGGTGCGCGCTCAGACCTCGAGCAGCTCGGCTTCCTTGTGCTTGAGCAGGTCGTCGATGGCGTCGGTGTGCTTCTTGGTCATACCGTCGAGCCGCTTCTCGGCGCCGGTGACGTCGTCCTTGCCGACCTCGCCGTCCTTCTCCATCTTGTCGAGGGCCTGCTTGGCGTGGCGGCGGATGTTGCGGATCGCGATCTTGCCGTCCTCGGCCTTGGTCTTGGCCATCTTGATGTACTCCTTGCGCCGCTCCTCGGTGAGCTCGGGGAGCACGATGCGAAGGGTCTTGCCGTCGTTGGCGGGGTTCACCCCGAGGTCGGAGTCGCGGATCGCCTTCTCGATGGCGCTCATCGAGCCCATGTCGTAGGGCGCGACGATCACGACGCGCGCCTCCGGCACGGTGAACGACGCGAGCTGCTGGATGGGGGTGGGCGTGCCGTAGTAGTCGGCCGTGATCTTGGCGAACATCGACGGGTGGGCCCGGCCGGTGCGGATCGCCGCGAAGTCCTCACGGGTGACCTCCACGGCCCTGTCCATCTTGTGGTCGGCCTCGCTGAGGGTCTCGTTGATCACGGCGCTCGCTCCTTGGTGCTCTCGTCAGGTCACGTCGGCGGGCTCGCGGGTCGAGCCGCCCCTGGGTCTTGGGGTGTTCTCAGACGGTCCGCGAGACCGTCGTACCGATCTTCTCACCTGCCACGACTCGGGCGATATTGCCCTCCTCCGACAGGTTGAACACGACCATGCTGATGTCGTTGTCGCGCGCGAGGCTGATCGAGGTGGCGTCGGCGACCTTGAGGCCGCGCGTGAGGAACTCGTCGTAGGTCAGGCTGTCGAACTTGACCGCGTCGGGGTTGACCTTGGGGTCGGAGTCGTAGACGCCGTCGACGCCCTGCTTGCCCATGAGGATCACCTCGGCGCCGATCTCGAGCGCGCGCTGGGCGGCCACGGTGTCGGTGGAGAAGTACGGCATGCCGGCGCCGGCGCCGAAGATCACGACGCGGCCCTTCTCGAGATGGCGGATCGCGCGCCGCGGGATGTAGGGCTCCGCGACCTGGCCCATCGTGATCGCGGTCTGCACACGGGTCTCGACGCCCTGCTTCTCGAGGAAGTCCTGGAGCGCGAGGCAGTTCATGACCGTGCCGAGCATGCCCATGTAGTCGGCCCGGGCGCGGTCCATGCCGCGCTGCTGCAGCTCGGCGCCGCGGAAGAAGTTGCCGCCACCGGTGACGATCGCCACCTGGACGCCCTCGCGGACCACCTCGGCGATCTCCTGCGCGATCGCGTTGACGACGTCGGGGTCGACACCGATCTTGCCGCCGCCGAACACCTCTCCCGAGAGCTTCAGCAGGACCCGCTTGTACCCGGTCACAGTGTTCCCCTTGCCCGACCGCCGTCGGTCGAATCGCTGGTGGTGCCGACAGACGAGGAGGCCGGCCCGGATGCTCTGCTGCGCTCCACGGACCGGCCTCCTACGTCGTTCGTCCTGGTCTGAACCCTAGTTGATCAGGCCCCGACCTCGAAGCGGGCGAACCGCTTCACGGTGACGCCGGCCTCGTCGAGGATGGCCTTCACGTTCTTCTTGCTGTCCTGCACGGACGGCTGGTCGAGGAGCACGACGTCCTTGAAGAAGCCGTTGACGCGACCCTCGATGATCTTGGGCAGCGCCTGCTCGGGCTTGCCCTCCTCGCGGGCGGTCGCCTCGGCGATCTCGCGCTCCTTCGCCACGACGTCCGAAGGCACCTCGTCGCGGGTGACGTACTGCGGACGCATCGCGGCGATCTGCATCGCGGCGCCGCGAGCGGCCTCCTCGTTGGCGCCTTCGTACTCGACCATGACACCGACGGCGGGCGGGAGGTCCGCGGCGCGACGGTGCATGTAGACGGCGACAGGACCGTCGAACACGGCAACCCGGCCGAGCTCGATCTTCTCGCCGATCTTGACCGCGAGACCCTCGACGACCTCACCGACGGTGGAGTCGGCGAGCTTGACGGCCTTGAGCGCCTCGGCGTCGGCCGGCTTGGCCTCGGCGGCGGCGTCGGCGATCTGCTGGGCGACCGCGACGAAGTCGGCGCTCTTGGCGACGAAGTCGGTCTCGGAGTTCAGCTCGACGAGCGCGGTGCCGGAGGTGGCGACCAGGCCCGCGGAGGCGGTGCGCTCGGCGCCGCGCTTGGCAGCCTTCTGGCCGCCCTTGATCCTCAGGATCTCGACGGCCTTGTCGAAGTCGCCGTCGGCCTCCTCGAGGGCCTTCTTGCTGTCCATCATGCCCGCGCTGGTGAGGTCGCGGAGCCGCTTGACGTCTGCGGCGGAAATGTTCGCCATGAGTCTTTCGTCCCTCGGTGTTCGTGGGTGGAGTGGATGGTCACGCTGGTGCGGCCGCGTCGGTGGCGCGGCCGCGGCCGGTGGTGGTGGGTACGACGCTCGGCGGTCGGTGCGTCGTACCCACCCTCACGGCTGGATCAGGCCTTGTCGCCCTCGGTAGCCGGGGCCTCAGCAGCCTCCGCGGCGGGAGCCTCAGCAGCCTCCGCGGCGGGAGCCTCAGCAGCCTCCGCGTCAGGAGCCTCGGCAACCTCCGCGGCGGGAGCCTCGGCAACCTCCGCGGCGGGAGCCTCAGCAGACTCGGCCACCACAGCAGCCTCGGTGCCCTCGGACGAGGCGCCGGTCGCCTCAGCGGCCGGCGTGTCCTCGGTCTTGGCGTCGCCGCCAGTCGCCTTCACGGCCGCCTTGTCGGCGTCGCCCTGCAGGAGCTCGCGCTCCCACTCGGCCAGCGGCTCCTCGGAACCGAGCTCGGCGCCGGTGGCGGCCTCGCCGGTCTTCGCGCCGGAGCGGGCCATGAGACCCTCGGCGACGGCGTCGGCGACCACGCGGGTCAGCAGGGAGACGGCGCGGATCGCGTCGTCGTTGCCCGGGATCGGGAAGTCGACCTCGTCGGGGTCGCAGTTGGTGTCCAGGATGCCGATGATCGGGATCCTGAGCTTGCGGGCCTCCTCGACGGCGAGGTGCTCCTTCTTGGTGTCGACGATCCACACCGCGGAGGGGGTACGGGTCATCTCGCGGATACCGCCCAGAGTCTTGTCGAGCTTGTCACGCTCGCGCTTCATCTGGAGCAGCTCCTTCTTCGTGCGACCGCTGCCCGCGACGTTGTCGAAGTCGATCTCGTCGAGCTCCTTGAGGCGGTTGATGCGCTGGTGCACGGTCTGGAAGTTGGTGAGCATGCCGCCGAGCCAACGCTGGTTGACGTAGGGCATGCCGACGCGGGTCGCCTGCTCGGCGATCGCCTCCTGGGCCTGCTTCTTGGTTCCCACGAACATCACGGCGCCGCCCTTGGCGACGGTGTCCTTGATGAACGCGTAGCTGCGGTCGATGTA
>DASTPU010000159.1:0-9678 GCA_035762105.1 Nocardioidaceae bacterium
GGTCAGGAAGACACCGGTGAGCAGCAGCACGACGAAGCTCCACAGAGCGATCTCGCCGAGCATGAACGACCAGTGGTCGGGGAAGACCTTGCGCAGGTTCTTCTTCGCGGCGCCCGCGATGCCGACGCGCTCGTCGACCCAGGTGGCGGCGCCACCGATCCTGGACGGCTTCTGAGCCGTTGCGGCAGTCCTGCCGTTGGTCCTGATCGCCATCATCACTCACCACGTTCCCAGTAGCTCGGGCCGACCGGCTCGAGGAAGTCGCTCGTCGCGATGAGGTAGCCCTCGTCGTCGACGGCCATGGGCAGCTGTGGCAGGGCGTGTCCAGCAGGCCCGAAGATCACCTTGCCGTTGTCCGCCAGGTCGAAGGTCGACTGGTGGCAGGGGCACAGAAGGTGGTGGGACTGCTGCTCCCACAGCGAGATCGGGCAACCCACGTGGGTGCAGATCTTGGAGTAGCACAGGATGCCGTCGACGCCCCAGTTCTCACGACCCTCGGCGGGGGTGATGTCCTTGGGCTGCATCCGGACGAGGATGACCGCGGCCTTCGCCTTCTCGGCGAGCAGCTCGTGGCCCTCGATGAGAGGCTCGCCGGCCTCGTCGGTCTCGAAGAAGACGGACGGCTCGGCGTTGACCAGCTGGCCGATCTCGACCTCGTCGGGGCGGATCGGGGTGCCGGAGATGTCGTTCACGATCCGCATGCCCTTGCGCCACACGGTGTGTGCGAGCACGTCACCGGGGAGCGGGCCGAGGTCACGCAGCGCGACGATCGCCGGGAGGCCGAGCATCGCCACCGCGCCGAGGAGAGAGTTGCGGATCAGCGGACGCCGGCCGATGCCGGAGTCGGTGAAGCCCTGGTTGAGCGCCTCGACAGCCGTGGCCCGGTCCTCCTCGGTGGAGGCGGCCGAGTGGCGGTACTCGACGATCTCCACGTCGCTCATCAGCTTGCGCGCCCACTGGATGGCGCCGACGCCGATCAGCAGCAGGGCGAAACCGAGGCTGAGGCCGAGGAACAGGTTCGAGGCTCCGAGGCCGAGGAACGTGTCCGGGTTGTCGCCGACCTCGAACACGAAGTAGGCGACTACGAACAGGATCGACATGAGCGCCGCGAGGCCGAACATGGTCGCCACCTGCCGCTCGGCGCGCTTCTCGGCGGCCGGGTCGACGTCCGTGGGACGGGGCTGGTGGCGGGGCAGGCCGGGGTTGTCGATCGGCTCCGCGGGGATCGGCGAGTGCGGGTCAAGGACGGCTTCGTCGTTGCCCGGGATCGCCGGCTGGTCAGGGTTGTGCGTCACGCCTTCTTCCCCTTCTCGGACTTTGCGGTGTGCGCGGCGATCCAGACGGCGAAGCCCACGAGCGCGCCGATGCCGACGACCCAGGCGAACATGCCCTCGCTGACCGGGCCGAGCGCACCCATGGAGAAGCCGCCGTACCCGGGGTTCTCCTCGAGGCTCTTGACGTAGTTGATGACGTCGCGCTTCTCCTCGGGCTTGAGCACGTCGTCGGAGAACACCGGCATCTGCTGGGGGCCGGTGACCATGGCCTCGTAGATGTGCTTCTCGGTGACGCCCTGGAGGGTCGGGGCGAACTTGCCGCCGGGCAGCGCGCCGCCGGAGCCGTCGAAGTTGTGGCAGGCCGTGCAGTTGGTGCGGAAGAACTCGCCGCCGCGGACGACGGACTCCTCACGCTCGTCCTCGGGGATGGCCTCGCGGCTGTACTGCTCCTCGGTCGGGATCGAGGGGCCGGGGCCGAGGGAGGCGACGTACGCCGCCATGGCGCGGGTCTCCTCCGCGTTGTAGACGGGGGGCTTGCGCTGGGCCTGGACACCGGGGCGCGCCATCGGCATCCGGCCGGTGCCGACCTGGAAGTCGACGGCGGCGGCGCCCACACCGACCAGCGAGGGGCCGTACTGCGAGCCGTCCTTGGCGACGACGCCCTCGCCGTTGCGGCCGTGGCAGGACGCGCAGCCGACGAGGAACAGCTCCCGGCCCTGGTCGACGAGCGCCTGGTCGGAGGCGAGGTCGTCGGTGGCGACCGCGGGGGAGATGACGGCGTACGCCCCACCGGTGAACAGCAGACCCATCAGGAGGACGACGACGCCCGCGAGCGGGCTCCGACGCTTGGCTGAGAGTCGAGCGCTAAGGAATCGCACGAAGAGTCCTCGTCTACTTGATCAGGTAGATGGTCGCGAACAGGCCGATCCACACGACATCGACGAAGTGCCAGTAGTACGACACGACGATGGCGCTCACTGCCTGCTCGTGGGTGAACTTGCGGGCCATGAACGTCCGGCCCAGGACGAAGAGGAAGGCGATGAGACCGCCGGTCACGTGGAGTCCGTGGAAGCCCGTGGTCAGGTAGAACATCGAGCCGTAGGCGTTGGAGGACAGCGTCACGTTCTGGTGGATCAGCTCGGCGTACTCCAGCGCCTGGCCGCCGATGAAGATCGCGCCCATGATGTAGGTGAGCACGAACCACTCGCGCAGGCCCCAGCCCTTGACGTTGAGGACGCCGCCCGTGCGGCCGACCTGGCCGCGCTCGGCCGCGAACACACCGAGCTGGCAGGTCACGGAGGACAGCACCAGGATCGTGGTGTTGACCGTCGAGAAGGGGATGTTGAGCTTCTCGGTCTCCATCCCCCACAGCTCCGGCGAGACCGCGCGGATCGTGAAGTAGGCAGCAAAGAGCGCCGCGAAGAACATCAGCTCGCTCGAGAGCCAGACGATCGTTCCGACGCTGACCATGCTGGGACGGTCATGGTGCCCGTGCAGACGGGATGCAGGAATCACAGTTGCTGTCGCCACGCGGACATTATGTCGATAAGCCAGGGCGATGGACATCCGACCCCCTCTATTGGGCCTACTTCTGTGATGCATTCGCAGCCTCCCGCCCCCCGGATGGCTCCGGGCCACGCCTAATCTGGGTACGTGCGTGCGCTCACCGGTGTGGAAGATCTCTCGGATCTGCCCCCTTTCACCCTGTCCACGGTCTTCTCCGAGTGGGGGATCGACCCGTTCCTGTTCGTGGTGACGGTGTGGGTGACCGGTTTGTACCTGTTCGGGGTCTGGGTCCTCCGTCAGCGCGGTGACTCGTGGCCCGTCGGCCGCACGATCAGCTTCGTCGTGCTCGGGATGGGCAGCTTCTACTTCGCCACCTCCTCCGGTCTAGCCGCCTACGACACGGTGCTGCTGAGCGTGCACATGGTGCAGCACATGGTCCTGTCGATGGCCGTGCCGCTGTTCCTGGCGCTCGGGGCGCCGGTGACGCTGATGCTGCGCACGCTGCCGTCCCGGCCCCGGGGATGGCTGCTGGCGGTGCTGCACTCCCGGGTGGCGAAGGTGCTGTCCTTCGCGCCGCTGACCTTCCTGCTGTTCGTGGTCAGCCCGTGGGCGCTCTACTTCAGCGGGTGGTACGACGCGTCGCTGCGGTCGACCTACGTGCACGAGATGATGCACATCCACCTCGTGCTGGTCGGCACGCTGTTCTTCTGGCCGCTGGTCGGCGTGGACCCGGTGCCGGGGCGTGTCGGGTACCCGTTCCGGCTGATCCTGGTCTTCCTGACCCTGCCGTTCCACGCGTTCCTCGGGATCACGATCATGGACCAGCAGGAGATCATCGCCGAGGAGTGGTACCGGTCCCTGCCGATGGCGTGGCTGCCGGACCCGGCCGACGACCAGCACCTGGCCGGCGGGATCCTCTGGGGCTCCGGCGACATCATCGGGCTGACGTTCTTCGGCGTGCTGTTCGTGCAGTGGGTGCGCGAGTCGATGAAGGAGGCACGCCGCGAGGACCGGCGGCTCGACCGCCTGGAGGCACAGGCCGCTGCCCGTCGTACCGACGCGGAGGCCGGGCGGTAACATCGGGCGCGTGACCGATGCCACCTCCGCACCCCAGGCCGCCCGCAAGCTGAAGGTCCTCGTCTACAGCGACGACCTGAACGTCCGCCAGCAGGTGATCATGGCGCTGGGCAAGCGCCCGCACCCCGACCTCCCGGAGCTGGAGTACGTCGAGGTGGCGACCGAGCCGGTGGTCGTGCAGCAGTTCGACGCGGGCGAGCTCGACCTCGCGATCCTCGACGGCGAGGCCGTGCCCGCCGGTGGCATGGGCATCGCGAAGCAGATGAAGGACGAGATCTACCAGTGCCCGCCGATCCTCGTGCTGGTCGGCCGCCCGCAGGACGCGTGGCTGGCCACCTGGTCCCGGGCCGACGGTGCGGTGCCGCACCCGGTCGACCCCTTCCAGCTCGCCGAGGCCGTGACGAAGCTGCTGCAGCCGCGCGTCGCCGTCGCGCGCTGAGCCCGGCGCGCCGATGACCGCCGAGCACACCTGGCCGGAGGTCCTGTCCGCGCTGATCGCGCGCCGCGACCTCACCGGTGAGCAGACCGCGTGGGCGATGGGCGAGATCCTGGCGGGGGAGGCGACGCCGTCTCAGATCGCCGGGTTCGCCGTCGCGCTGCGCACCAAGGGCGAGACCGTCGACGAGGTCGAGGGTCTGGTCGCGGCGATGTACGAGCACGCGACGCCTCTCGTCGTCACCGGGCGCGTGCTCGACATCGTCGGCACCGGCGGCGACCGGTCGATGTCGGTGAACATCTCCTCGATGGCCGCGATCGTCGCCGCAGGCGCGGGCGTCCCCGTGGTCAAGCACGGCAACCGGTCCGCGTCCTCGAAGGCCGGCAGCGCGGACGTCCTCGAGGCGCTCGGCGTCCGGCTCGACCTCTCCCCGACGGCCGTCGCCCGGGTGGGGGAGGAGGCGGGCATCACGTTCTGCTTCGCCGCCGCCTTCCACCCCGCGCTGCGGCACGCCGCGGTGCCCCGTCGTGAGCTCGGCGTCGGCACGACCTTCAACTTCCTCGGCCCGCTCGCGCACCCGGCCAAGCCCGAGGCGCAGGCGATCGGCTGCGCGGACGCCGCGATGGCGCCTGTGATGGCCGGTGTGTTCGCCAAGCGCGGGGTCGACGCGTGGGTGTTCCGCGGCGACGACGGGCTCGACGAGCTGACCACGACGACCACGTCCCACGTGTGGGCCGTCTCCCGTGGTGAGGTCAGCGAGCACGTGCTCGATCCGCTCGACCTCGGCATCCCCCGGGGTACGGCGGAGGGCTTGCGCGGCCAGGACGCCGCCTATAACGCCGACGTCGTACGACGGGTCGTGGCGGGCGAGCCGGGACCGGTGCGGGATGCCGTCGTACTCAACGCCGGAGCCGCCCTCGCCGTCCACGCCGCCGAGCCGGGCACGCTCGAGGAGCGACTGGCCGCAGGCATCGCCCGGGCAACCGAGGCCATCGACTCCGGACGCGCCAAGGCCGTCCTGGAGAGGTGGGTCGAGGTCAGCGCCACCGCCTGACCCCGCGCGCCCCCGAGATCGGTGTGGCGAGCGTACGCCCCCGCGGCGGGTCCGCTACTCAGAGACGACCGTCTCGGGGCGGAGGGCGAGGACGACGTCGGCCACGTCCTTCACCGACTCCTCCACCCGGTAGACGTCGCAGATGGAGCCGGCAAGCCGGCCGGCCATGAACTCTTCCATGGCAGCTTCGGACTCCCAGACGTAGACGCCGCCGTGTGCGCCGCTGCGGAAGCGCAGGTAGTACTTCTGCAGCAGCCCGGGGACCGAGAGGTACTCCGGCGCGCGGGCTTCGAACAGCTCGGCGATGCGCTCGGCGGAAAGGCCCGACCGGAATCGAACGATGTGGATGACCATTACTCCTCCTCCTGGTGGTTGGTCTTGCTCCGAGCCTGGGCGGCCGTCCTGGAGCCCCGCTGGAGCAGCCCTGGAGTCCTACGCTGGGTACGTGGAGTTCGGGTTGCTCGGCCCGCTGCGAGTGCTCGACGACGACGGCGCCGAGCTGCGCCTGAGCGCTGCCAAACCACGAACGCTGCTTGCCCGGCTGCTGGTGGACCGTGGTCGACCAGTGACTGCCGACCGGGTCGTCGACACTCTCTGGGGCGACCAGCCGCCCGCGTCCGCGGCCAACCTGGTGCATGGTTACGTGCGGGACCTGCGTCGGTTGCTCGGCAGTCGGACGATCCTGACCGAGCCCGACGGCTACCGCCTCGAGGTGCCGCGCGGCGCTGTTGACGTCGATCGCTTCGGGGACCTCGTCCGAGCCAGGCGGTACGACGAGGCGCTGGCCCTGTGGCGCGGTCCGGCGCTCGCCGAGTGGGCAGACGATCCGTGGGCGCGGGCTGCCGCGACCAGGCTGGAGGAGGACCGGCTCGCGGCTCAGGAGTCTCGCCTGACCCGGGACATCGAGGAGGGCAGGGCGGTCGAGGTCGTCGGCGAGCTGGCGGCTCTGGTCGAGGAGCAGCCCGTCCGAGAGCGACTGCGCGTCCTGCTCGTCAGAGCGCTCTACGCAGCCGGGCGGCAGGCGGACGCGCTCGAGGCCTACGCGGAGGCTCGCCGTTACCTGGTCGCCGAGATCGGGGTCGAGCCCGGACCGGAGCTGCAGGCCACGGAGGCGGCGGTCCTCGCGCACGACCCCGGGCTGGTGCCCGCCGCTCCCCGCCAGGCGGCCCCGCCGGCACCGCCTGCTCCGTTGACCGGTCGGAAGCACGAACTCGTCGCGCTACGCGCCGCGCTCGCCGCCTCCAGGCTGGTGACGGTGAGCGGGCCCGGGGGAGTGGGCAAGACCAGGCTGGCGGTCGAGCTCGCCAACTCGCCTGAGCCGGGCAGCGGGTCGGTCTGGTACGTCGAGCTGACGCAGGAGTCCCCGGGCGGAAACGTCGCCGCTGGGGTGGCGAGGGCTCTGCGCCTTTCGGAGTACGCCGGCCACGAGGTCGACGTCGTGTGCAGCTACCTGTCTCGCCTGCGCGGCCTGCTTGTCCTCGACAACTGCGAGCACGTCATCGACGAGGCGGCGGCGCTGGTCGTCGCCCTGTTGGGGCGCTGTCCGGACGTACGCGTGCTGACGACCAGCCGCGAGCCACTCCGGACGCCCGGCGAGCGGGTCGTGCATCTTGACGGGCTCGACGAGCCCGACGCGATCGAGCTGTTCGGGTCTCATGCCCGGGCGGCCAGGGCGGAAGCACAGCTTGAGCGGGCCACGGTCGGGAGGATCGCAGCCAAGGTGGACGGGCTCCCGCTCGCCCTCGAGCTGGCTGCGGCGCGGACCATGTCGCTCACGCTCGACCAGCTGGAGGCGGGGCTGGAGTACCCGCTGGACGTGCTCGAGGGCGAGGCGCGCGGCGTCGACCCCAGGCACCGCACGATGCGCAAGGTCATCGGCTGGAGCCATGACCTGCTCGACGGGCCGGACCGGGACGCGTTCGCGGCCCTGTCCGTCTTCGTCGGCTCCTTCGACGTCGGGGCCGCGCGGGCCGTCGTCGGCCTACGTGCCCTGACGGCGGTGGAGCGTCTCCTGGCTCGCTCGATGCTCGCCCGGGCACCGGACGTGGCCGGACAGGCGCGGTACCGGTTCCTCGAGCCCGTGCGGCAGTACGCCCTGGAGAACGCGCCCCCGAACCGCCGTGCGCGGGCGCAGCGTGGGCATCTCGAGTACCACGTGGACCTGGCGTCCCGGCTCGACCGTCGGATCCGGTCCGTCGAGGCGCCCCGGTGGGCAGCGGTGGCCCGGGCCAGCTCGGCGGATCTGCGCCTGGCGGTGGTCAACGCGCTCGGGGAGCACTCGAGCTCCGCGGGCACGCTGGTCGCCGATCTGTACTGGCCGTGGTTCCTGGACGGGCGGCTCACCGAGCTTCGCGGGTGGACCACCGATGCCCTCTTGGCCGAGACAACGCCTGAGGTCCAGGGCAGACTCCTGCGAGCCCTGGCGTCCACCGCTCTCGCACAGGGGGATGCGACCGTGGCGGTCGAAGCGGCCCGTCGCCAGCTCGACGTCGCCGAGCGCCTGCGAGACGAGGAGCTGGCGGGTCTCGCACAGAATCTGCTGGGCATGGCCGCGTGGGCGAAGGGCGATCCTGATGCCGGCTCGCATCACCGCGCTGCCATCGAACACGCACAGCGGGCGGGCGGCCCGTGGACGCTGGCCTTGGTGACCGCGATCGCGGGGCGGACGGCCCACGAGGTTGGTGACCACGACGCCGGAGCCGCCCTGCTCCTCGCTGCCACGGATCTGGCCGAGGGACTGGGGGAACCCATGGTGCTCGGGAGTGCCCTGGACTATCGCGCCCACGCCGAGCTCGCGATGGGTCACACGTCCGAGGCTGCGGCGCTGGCCGCGAGAAGCCTGGCGGCCTACTCGACGATCGGGTATCAGGAAGGGCTCGCCTCCGCCGGCACGCTCGCCGCCGTCCTCGCTGTCCTGGCCGGGCGCTACGACCAAGCCGCGGCCCTTTTGGACGAAGCCCTCGACGTGTCTCGGCGTCTGCGGCACGCCGGCGGCATCGCGTCCGTCCTCGAGGCGAGAGCCGTGCTCGATCACGAGAGAGGCGACTCCGAGCAGGCGGTGGCGGACATGGCCGAGGCGCGGAGCCTCAGGCGCCGCACCGGCACCGCGGCGTACCCGGTGCTTCGCTGGCAGCTGCAGGAGGTCGAACGCGCGCTGGAGCATCCCGGCAGCGAGTAGGTGGGTAACAGTCACAAATTGGACGGGTCTTCCACATCGTCGGTTTCGTCCCGCGGGCCGTTGTGGGTGAGGATGAGCGGGTGACTGGACTCAGCAACGAGCTTCTCGAGCTCGCGAAGGCGCGTGGCGTCGCCACGGAGTACTGGGACTGGCGTGGGAACCACGTGCAGGTGCCCGAGGAGACGATCGTCGCGGTGCTCGCCGCGATGGAGATCGACGCCTCGTCTCCGGAGCTCGCCGCTGCCGCGCTGACCGCTGAGACCGAGGCGCGCTGGCGCCGGATGCTCCCTCCCTCCGTCGTGTCGACGCAGGGCGAGGGCGCGACCTTCTGGGTGCACGTGCCGCACGGCGCGGACGTCGAGGTGTGGATCGAGCTGGAGAGCGGCACCGTCCGCCGTGGGCTGGCGCAGGTCGAGAACCCGGTCGCGCCGTTCTCGCTGGACGGGTCGCCGGTGGGCGAGGCCGCCTTCGCCCTGCCGACCGGGCTGCCGCTGGGCTACCACACGCTGTGGGCGCGGTCGGGATCGCTCGAGTCCTCGTGCACGCTGATCGTCACGCCGGACTGGCTGGGCCTGCCCGAGTCGCTGGGCGACCGCCGCGGCTGGGGCTTCGCCGCGCAGCTGTACAGCGTCCGGTCCGCCGACTCCTGGGGCGTCGGTGACCTCGTCGACATGACCGACCTCGCGGTGTGGTCCGGCTCCGAGCTCGGCGCCGACTACCTGCTGGTGAACCCGCTGCACGCCGGCGAGCCCGTCGCGCCGATGGAGCCGTCGCCGTACCTGCCGAAGTCGCGACGCTTCTTCAACCCGATCTACGTGCGCGTGGAGCGGATCCCGGAGTACGCCACGCTCCCGTCCCGTGACCGCACGAAGGTCGACAAGATCGGCGCCGCGCTCCGCAAGAAGCTGGCGGGGGTGGACGCGATCGAGCGCAACGCGTCGTGGACCGCGTAGCTCCAGGCGCTGCGGGTCGTGCACGCCGCCCCGCGCAGCGCCGGCCGTGAGGCCGACTATCGCGCGTTCCGCAAGCGCGAGGGGCAGAGCCTCGTCGACTTCGCGCTGTGGAGCGCGCTGGCGGAGACACACGGCACCGACTTCCGCGCGTGGCCTGCGGACCTGCGTGACCCCTCGTCCGCGCTTGTGGCCGACTTCGC
>DASTPU010000160.1:0-14241 GCA_035762105.1 Nocardioidaceae bacterium
ACCATCGACGTCCGGGAGCCGGACGAGTACCTCGCCGGCCACGTGCCTGGCGTGCGCCTCATGCCGATGAGCGAGGTGGGTCTCCGCGTCGACGAGCTGCCCCGGACCGGGCCCGTCTACGTGATCTGTCAGAACGGCAACCGCAGCCTGGTGATCGCCGACCACCTCATCCGAGAGGGCTTCGACGCCCGCTCGGTCGCCGGCGGCCAGTCCGCCTGGGAGTCGCTCGGTTACCCGGTCGTCCGCGGCGCCGCGTCCGACGTCGCCTGAGCCCGCACCCACGACACGGCCGCGCCCGCCTCCCCCTTGTGGCGGGCGCGGCTGCGTGCTTCGCTGCGGCCGATTACCAGGGTATGTAGGCGAATTGCCTCTTCCCATGGGGTTCATGCCATGGGAAGAGACCGATTACCTGGGTCCCCTGGTAATCAGCCAACCGGAGCCATGTACGGTATTCCAAAGATCTTTGGAGGAACCGTGGAGAACCGAGAGGCGAAGAGCGCGCTGTTCGACCAGCTCGCGGTCGTGGGGAAGGCGTTCGCCAGCGCCAAGCGACTCGAGCTGATCGACCTGCTGAGCCAGGGCGAGCGCACCGTCGAGTCGCTGGCCCGTGAGGCCGGTCTCGGCGTCAGCACCGCGTCGGCCCATCTGCAGGTGCTCAAGCTGTCGAACCTCGTGACCACCCGCCGTGACGGCACCCGGATCCACTACCGCCTTGCCGGGGACGACGTGGCCAGGCTGTACGCGTCGATGCAGACCGTCGCGCGCGTCCACTCCGCCGACGTCGACCGTGCCCTCGCCGCCTACCTCGGGGTCACGACCATGGGCGGCACGGACGGAGGCGTCGTCGAGATCTCCCGGAGGGAGCTCCGCGAGCGGCTCGAGACCGGGGACGTGGTCCTGCTCGACGTCCGCCCGCCCGAGGAGTACGCCGCCGGCCACATCCCCGGCGCGCGCTCGGTCCCGTTCGGCCGGCTCGCCGAGGAGCTCAGCCAGATCGAGGGCGTCTCCGAGGACGCCGACATCGTCGCCTACTGCCGTGGCTCCTACTGCGTCCTCGCCCACGACGCGGTGCGACTGCTCCAGGCCCAGGGGTACACGGCCCGGAGGCTCGAGGAGGGGCTGCTCGAGTGGCGCACCGAGGGCAACCCGGTGGAGGTGGGTGCCGCGTGAGCACGGCCGTCCCTCAGCTCAGACGCCCGCGCACGGCCTGGTCGATGCGTCGACGGCTCGTCGCAGCCGGCTCGGCTCTCGGCTACGCCCTGCTGATCGCGATCCCCACCGACCTCATCGACACCCCGGTCTTCAGCCGGGAGATCCCCCCGACCTGGTGGTCGTGGCCGGCGCTGGTGGTCTCGTCGGTGCTGGCCGGCCTGCTCACCGCCACCTACGTCGCCGCCCCCGGTACGACGGACGCGGCCGGCGAGCCGGGACAGGACGACGGGGTCGAGCTCGACCGGTCCGCCAAGGGCGGCTACCTGGGTGGGTTCCTGACGTTCTTCGCCGTCGGCTGCCCGGTGTGCAACAAGCTCGTGCTCCTCGCCCTCGGCACGTCCGGGGCCCTGACCTGGTTCGAACCGGTCCAGCCTGTCCTCTCCCTCGCCGCCATCGGCGTCCTCGCCTGGGCACTGCGCGCCCGGCTCCGCGGCGAGGTCTCCTGCGCCGTACCGACCCGCTGACCCAGCTCCCGCACCCACGAACGTCTCGGAGGATCCCCATGCCCGACACACCTGCCCGGAACAAGGCCGCCGTCCCCGCGGCGGTGGCCCTGGTCGCCGCGCTCATCACCGGCGTCGTGCTGCTCGCACCCCTGCTCGCCGGCGGCTCCGGCGAGAGCAACGGGTCGGCCGGCCGCCCGGTGTCCGACGTCTCGCGCGACGGGAGCCGACCGCCGGCCGACCCGGAGAACGACCCGTTCGCCCGCCTCGTCCGCCGCGACCCCGAGGACCCGACCGCGCTCGGCGAGCCGGACGCACCGGTCGTGATGATCAACTACTCCGAGTTCCAGTGCCCGTTCTGCGGCAAGTTCGCGCGGGACACCGAGCCCACGCTCGTCGAGGAGTTCGTCGAGGACGGCACGCTGCGCATCGAGTGGCGCGACTTCCCCTACCTCGGCCCCGAGTCGACCACCGCCGCCCAGGCCGGCCGCGCCGCGGGCGCCCAGGGGAAGTTCTGGGAGTTCCACGACGCGATGTTCGCGGACCAGCAGCCGCCGAACAGCGGCAACCTCACCGAGGAGTACCTCGTCGGCGTGGCCGAGCAGATCGGGCTCGACACCAAGAAGTTCCGCAAGGACATGAGCTCCGCCTGGGCCGCCGACGCCGTCGCCAAGGACTTCGACGAGGGCCAGCAGATCGGCGTCACCGGCACCCCCGCCTTCCTCGTCAACGGCCGCCCCATCATGGGTGCCCAGCCGACCGACGTCTTCGTCGACGCGATCGAGCAGGCCGCGGAGGCGGCCGAGTGACCGAGGTCGGTCTCCTCGCCGCCTTCGCCGCGGGCGTGCTCGCGCTCCTGTCACCGTGCAGCGCCCTGCTCCTGCCCTCGTTCTTCGCCTACGCGTTCACGAGCCGCACCGCCCTGCTGCTGCGCACCGCGGCGTTCTACGGCGGCTTGCTGCTGACGCTGGTGCCGCTCGGCACCGGCGCCGGGGCGGCCAGCTCGCTCTTCTACGGGCACCGCGGCCTGCTGATCGCGATCGCGGGGTGGTCGGTCATCGCCCTCGGGGTGGTGCAGATCCTCGGCCGCAGCTTCGCGATGCCGTTCGCGGGCAGGCTCCAGGCATGGTCTAACAGGCAGTCGGGCAACAACGCCGGCGGGCCGGCGACCTGGGCCTCCACGGTGGCGCTCGGCGCCGTCTACGGCCTGGCGGGCTTCTGCTCCGGTCCGGTGCTCGGCGCGATCCTGACCATGGCCGCGACCCAGGGGTCGCCCTGGCAGGGCGGCCTGCTGCTCGCGGTGTACGCGCTCGGCATGGCGGCCCCGCTGTTCGTGCTCGCCGGGCTGTGGGACCGCTTCGACCTCGGCCGGA
The DNA here is from genome assembly GCA_035762105.1 of Nocardioidaceae bacterium. Classification (GTDB taxonomy): domain Bacteria; phylum Actinomycetota; class Actinomycetes; order Propionibacteriales; family Nocardioidaceae; genus Nocardioides_C. Next base: position 3,029 of record DASTPU010000160.1, read on the forward strand.
AGTCCTGGCTGCGCGGACGCATGCTGCGCCTCGGCCCGATCACCGTGCACAGCACCTCGCTTGTCTCCGGCCTGCTGTTCGTGGCCATCGGGATCCTCTTCCTGCGCTTCGACGGCACCGCCGGGATCACCGGCGTACTCGGCCTCGGTGACACCACCGACCTGGAGTTCGAGGCGCAACGTTGGATCGCCGACGTAGCGTCGACAGTTCCGGTTTGGGCCGTTACGGCCGGGATCGCTATCGTCGCCGCGCTGGTCGCCTGGCGCCGAGGCCGACCGACCACCCCCACCTCCGACGACGACCAGTCCGACGTACCCGAGGAACGAGAGGAGACCGTCTCTTCATGAGCGACGGCCACCCCCGCACCACCCGCCTGCTCACCACACTCGCCGCCGTCGCTCTCGGCTCCCCCCTGCTGCTGCAGGGCGTCGCCGGCGCCGAGCCCGAGATCGAGGAGGTCCAGGCCAAGGTCGACCGGCTCTACCACGAGGCCGAGATCGCCTCGGAGCGCTACAACGAGATCCGCCTCGAGCTCGAGGGCTCCCAGCAGGAGCTGACCACGTTGCGCCGTGACCTGAAGCGGCAGGAGTCGGCGGCCGAGCGCGTTCGCCGCGAGGTGGCCGCGTCGGTGGTCTCGCAGTACCAGGGCAGCGCGTTCTCCTCCACGAGCCAGGTGCTGCTGTCCGAGGACCCGGACACGTTCCTCGAGACGCTCTCCACGATCTCGGCGTACGACGAGCAGCAGGCCCAGCTCATGGACGCCTACGCGCTCGAGGCGCGGCGGCTCCAGCTGCGCGAGCGGGCCATGCAGCGTGAGCTGGCCGAGATCGCGAAGGACAAGAAGCGCCTCGCCGAGGAGAAGCGCGAGATCGACGCGAAGGCCGACGAGGCCGACGAGCTCCTCGGCACACTCGAGGCCGAGCAGCGCCAGGCGATGGCCCAGGAGGCAGCCCGGGAGGCTGCCCCGGAGCCGGCCGCCGTCCCCGCAGGTCCGGTCTCCGGCGACGCCGCCGCGGTGGTCGACTACGCGCTCGGCCAGGTCGGCAAGGCCTACGTCTGGGGAGCGGAGGGGCCGGACTCCTACGACTGCTCCGGCCTCACCTTGATGGCCTGGGCGCAGGCCGGGGTGAGCCTGCCTCACTCCGCGAGCGCGCAGATGAGCTCGGGGACGCCGGTGTCGCAGTCCGAGCTCCAGCCCGGCGACCTGGTCTTCTACTACAGCCCGGTCAGCCACGTCGGGATCTACATCGGCAACGGCCAGATCGTCGACGCCGCCAACCCCAGCTCGGGTGTCCGGGTCGCGCCCGTCGACTCCATGCCGTACTCCGGAGCGGTCCGCCCGGGCTGACCGCTGCGATGATGTCTGCGTGGCGACATCCCTGACCACAGCGGTACGACGGACCCTGCGGGCCTACCGGGCCAGCGGCGCGGACCTGCCGTTCGGTGACCCGCTCCCCGCGCACGGCGTCGCCATGGAGGGCTACTTCTGGCGCTTCACCGACCCGGCGACCGGCCGCGTGGTGATCGCGCTGAACGGGGTGAACCGCGACCTCGACGATGAGCACTGGTCGACGCTCGGCCTCGCCGCGCACCCGCACGGGTTCCTGCGCACGGTGGCCCACCCCGTCGGACGCGCCGACCCCGCCGCCCTCGGCGCGTTCGCCGGCGACGCCTTCGCCGGCACCGCGGACGACCTGCGCGTGGACCTCGGGGCCGACGCACGTCTCGACGTCAAGGTCACCGCGCCCGTCCCGTGGCCACGCCGCATCGTCGGCGGCTCGAGCTTCTTCCAGGCCGTCCCGGGGCTCAACCAGTACTGGCATCCGTGGCTCCTCGGCGGCACCGCGCACGGCCGCGCGGTGGTCGGCGACGACAGCTGGGACCTCGACGGCTGGGTGGTCTACGCGGAGAAGAACTGGGGCAAGGGCGGTTTCCCCGACTCGTGGTGGTGGGGACAGGCGCACGGGTTCGAGGAGCCGTCGGTCTGCGTGGCGTTCGCCGGAGGGGAGGTGACCGCGGGCCCGCTGCGCACGACGGTCACCGCGCTCGTCGTGCTGCTGCCCGGCGGCCGGCTGCTCCGGCTCGGTGACCCCGCGGTGTCGCCGGTGCGCGCCGAGGTGAGCGACGAGCGGTGGGTGCTCCGCGGGCGCAGCGCCCGGTGGCGCGTCGACATCGAGGGGCACGGTCGGCTCGGTGACGCGCACGTGCTGCCCGTGCCGCTGCCCTCCGAGCGGCGCAACATCGCCGGGGCGATCGAGCACCTCGGCGGGTCCATGGAGGTCAGCGTCCGCCACCGTGGCCGGCTCGTCTGGGCCGGGAGGTCACCCGTCGCTGCGCTCGAGCACGGCGGCATCGCGCGGGCCCGAGCCGAGGTACGGCGACGAGGTGGCTCGCCCGCCGACACGGCCGCAGCGCCCCTGCGCTGAAGGAGTCAGCTGCCGGCGCTCCGGTACCGGCGGGCCAGCTCGACGTACTCCTGGGCGTTCTCGAGCACCCTCTTGGTCTCCGCGTCGCCGAGCGGGCGGCGGACCTTGCCGGGCACGCCGGCGACCAGCGAGCCGGGCGGGATCTCGGTGCCCTCCAGGACGACCGTGCCGGCGGCGATGAGCGACCCCCGGCCGATGCGTGCCCCGTTGAGGATCGTCGCGCCCATCCCGACGAGCACGTCGTCCTCGACCGTGCAGCCGTGGAGGACCGCCCCATGGCCGACGGAGACGCCTTCACCGAGGGTCACGTCGAGGTCGCTGCCGGTGTGGAAGACGCAGTTGTCCTGGACGTTGGAGCGGGCGCCGACGGTGATCCGGCCGTAGTCGGCCCGCAGCACCGCGCCGTACCACACGCTGGCGCCCTCCTGCACCGTGACCGGACCGACCAGCGTGACGGTCGGGGCGAGCCAGGCGGTGTCGTGGACGGTGGGCGCATCGCCTCCGTAGGGCACCAGCAGGGTCACGGGGTTCCTCCTCGGCAGCGGGCGAGGTGGCCCAAGATATCCTGCGCCGATGACCGGCTTCAGTGGGATCCCCGTTGCCGCGCTGGACTTCTACGACGACCTCGAGGTCGACAACACCAAGTCGTTCTGGGCGGCGCACAAGGACACCTACGAGGCCGCGGTCCGCGGCCCGATGACCGCTCTCGCAAGGGCACTCGAGGACGAGTTCGGCGCCGCGAAGGTGTTCCGGCCCTACCGGGACGTGCGGTTCGCCAAGGACAAGACGCCCTACAAGACCCACCAGGGCGTGTTCGTGCCGAAGGGACCGTCGACCGGCTACTACGTGGAGGTCGCGGCGCCCGGAGTGCGGGTCGGGGTCGGCTTCTACGAGGCGTCCGGGCCGCGCCTGACGCGGATCCGCGAGGCCATGGCCGAGGACCGGCGCGGCACCGACCTGGAGGAGATCCTCGCGGCCCTGACCGAGCGCGGCTGGAGCGTCGGCGGCGACAAGCTCAAGACCTCACCCCGGGGGTACGACGGCGACCATCCCCGGATCGAGCTGCTGCGGCACAAGTCGCTCACGCTGGGGAAGTCCTACGGCTTCGAGCCGTTCATCCACACCCCCGAGCTGCTCGACCGGGTTCGCGACGACTGGCGGGAGGCCACACCGTTCGTCGAGTGGGTGTGCGACAACGCCGGCGGTGACTAGGTCGCCTTCGGCAGGGTCAGCGGTCCGCGGTGAGGTCCCCGAGCACCTCGTCGACCGCCTTGCGGGCGTCCAGCCCGGAGACGCGCATCTGCTCGAAGGTCCCCAGCAGCGTCGAGGCGAGGTCGCGCAGCTTGATGTTGGCGTTCTGTGAGCTCTTCTTGAGCATGGCGAAGGCCTCGTCCGCGTCGACCGCGAGGGTGGCCATGATGATCCCCTTCGCCTGCTCGATCGCCCCTCGCGACTCCGCGGAGCGTCGTACCGCCTCGTCGATGTCGCGCGCGGTCTGGCTGCGCTTGGACCCTGTGACGTCGACCATGAAGCCGCGGACCTCGACCAGCTCGCCCGCCTCGTCCCGGAAGCCGTCGCCGACGGAGACGACCGTGCGGGTGCGGAGCCTGGCGTCGATGATGCGGTGCCACAGGGCGAAGGGCTCGCCGCTGGTGAAGGCGTTGAGGATGATGGCCGTCGCCACCGCCGCGTCGTCGGGGTGCTTGTGCCGGAACAGGAGGTCTGTCGTGGGAACGACGTCTCCGGGCTCGAAGCCGTGGATGCGGTACAGGTCGTCGGACCACCACCACTGCTGGGTCGCGACGTTGTAGCGGAACGGTCCGTACGGACCGGTGATGACCGTAGTCATGCCGCGCGTGAGGAGCGCATCGTCAACTCCCTGGACGAGGACGGCAATCTGACGAGTTGCACGTGCGCCCCCCGTACCGGCCGTCAGACCGGATGGGCTGCGTTTCTCAACCCGGTCAGATTGAAGCACGGACAAACCCCGGGTCTGTAACCGGTCCAGTCTGACGCCGCCTTTGTGTCGCGGTCAGGTTTGAACCGGCCTCCCCGTGGGGAATCCTCAGGCACTTGTCGCGGTGCCCATCGCCCCACGTCCGCGCACGCGTCGCGGCGGAGGTGTCGGTGATCGTGAAGTGGAAGCGGTGCACGCCCGCGATCACCAGGTCCCAGGATCCGGAGCCGCCTCGTGGCCGCGGTGCCCCTTGCCCTCCGGTTCGAACGGCGACGGCCCGACCGGGTCCTCTCGGCCCGAAACTGTAACGCGTTCCAGTTCGGCGGCGCCAGGTGCGCGACTTCGTGGACCAAGTCGATGGATCTGCGAGACTTGCCCGCATGCGAGTCTCCGCGAAGTCCGACTACGCACTGCGTGCGCTGATCGAGATCGCGGCGCACGACCAGGGCGAGGCGGTGAGTGCCGAGGAGCTCGGGCGCCGCCAGGAGATCCCCCGCAACTTCCTCCAGGCGATCCTCGCGGACCTCCGCCGGGCAGGCATCGTGATGAGCCAGCGCGGACAGGCCGGCGGGTGGCGGATGGCCCGCGACCCCGCCGACGTGACGGTCGCCGATGTCATCCGCGCCATCGACGGGCCGCTGGTCAGCGTCTACGGCCTCCGGCCCGAGGCGGTCTCCTACAACGAGACGGCGTCCGCGCTGCAGCACGTGTGGATCGCCGCGCGGAGCAGCCTTCGCGAGGTGTTCGAGGCGGTGACGATCAGCTCGCTGACCACCAAGCAGCTGCCGACGGACGTCGAGGCCCGTACCCGGGACGAGGAGGCCTGGCGGCCGCACTGAGCGGGTCAGCCCGGGACCGCCTCGAGTGGCCGGGCGGCACGCTCCTGACGGACCGCCACCGCGATCAGGGACATCCACAGCATCGCCAGCGCCGCCGCGGCGAGCGCGACGTAGAGGCCCGGCGCGCCCAGCGACTCCATCACGGTCTTGCTGTTCGTCAGCAGGATCAGGCCACCGGCCGCCACCCCGAGCACGCGGGCCGCGAGGCGCTTGACCAGCCAGGCGGCCAGTGGCGCCGCGACGACACCGCCGGCCAGCAGCGCGACCACGAACCCGGCGTCGACCCCCTCCTTGCCGAGCGCCATCAGGAAGCCGACCGAGCCGCCCACCGCGACGACGAACTCCGCGGCGGAGACGGAGCCGACGACCATCCGCGGCGCGAGCCGGCCGGACGCGAGCAGCGAGGTGGTGCCGACCGGTCCCCATCCCCCGCCGCCGACCGCGTCGAGAGCACCACCGAACAGGCCCATGGGGAGCAGGAGCTTCGTCGACACCCTGCCCTCGAACTGGGGCCGACGACCACCGAGGACCAGGAAGCGCCAGATCACGTAGACGCCGAGGAGGAAGAGCAGGCCTGCCACCCACGGCTTGGCCACCTCCGCCGGGAGGCCGGCGAGGAAGTGCGCGCCCGCGAAGGCCCCGATCCCGCCGGGCACGGCCATGACCGCCACCGTGCGCCAGTCGACGTTGCCGAGCTTGTGGTGGGAGAGGCCGGAGACCAGCGTCGTGCCGACCTCGGCGAGGTGGATCGATGCCGAGGCGGTGGCCGGGGCGATGCCGGCAGCGACCAGCAGTGTCGAGGAGGTCACCCCGAACCCCATGCCGAGCGACCCGTCCACGAGCTGGGCCATCAGTCCGGCGACGGCGAGAACCATCAGAGCTGGCACGGTGACTCCTTCGAATAGTACTGAGTCACTAGACTAACCAGAGTCAATCGACATTGGCTACTTTCGTGACGCCGCGCCTGGTCGGTCAGCAATTGCAAATCGGGACTTTCGCCCCACTGTCTGGGGCGCCGCGATGTTGCACAGTTGCCCCTATGGCAATTCCGGCCGCTGCGCAGACCCGCAGCCCCGCCCCCTGGTTCCGCGAGCAACCCCGCTGGACCATCGCGGTCGCGGGGGTGCTCTACGTCGCGGTCTTCACCCTCCGGCTCACCGCCGGGGGCCCGAACGACGCGGTGAACATGCTCTACGCGCTCCCGATCGCGCTGGTCGCCCTGGCCTTCGGCAGGAGGGCCGGGATCGCGGCGGGCCTGGTCGCCGTCGCGCTCGTCGCGATCTGGGCGTTCAGCAGCGATGCCGACCTCTCCACCCTCGGCTGGGCGTCACGCGTCACCCCGCTCCTGCTCCTCGGCGGGCTGCTCGGCGACGCGTCGGACCGGCTCGAGGAGGCGGAGCGCCGCGAGCGCGCCTTCGAGGCGGCGGCCCAGCGTCACCGGGACGCCACCGAGGTCAACGACACCCTCGTCCAGGGCATGGCTGCCGCGAAGTGGTCACTGGAGGCAGGTCGCCACGAGACGGCCCTGAAGACACTGGACGAGACGATCAGCCTCGGCCACGAGCTCGTCTCCAAGCTGATGCGCGACGCGGACATGGGGGTCAACGGCCACCGGCCGCCTCCCCGCGACTAACGCGCGATGCGGGCTCCGCGGGCCTCGGCCCTCGCCCGTGCCCGGACCAGCGCCCTGGCCTTGTAGCGCGGCCGGCGGGTGAGGTAGAGCCCCAGCGCGAACACGGTCACGATGATGCTCGCGACGAGCTTGGCGAGGTCGCTGGCCGGCCAGTTGGGCTCGTCGAACGCGACGCTGCCCTCGGCCAGGGGCTCCGCGGCGACCTGGAGGGTGTCCGCCACGCCCCCCGACCCGGGCAGCTGCATGACCCGCGTCGGCGGAAACGCATCCTCGGTGGACATGTTGAAGACCAGTGGGATCGTCGCCGTCTCGAGCGTCAGGGCCGTGACCGTCACCCGGGCGTCGCCTGTGAAGCCGAGCAGCTCCTGCTGTGCGTAGCCGTCCTGCTCCACCGTGCCTGACAGCGTCAGCCTTCCGTCGGCGGCGACGTCGAAGACGTCGACCGTCCGCACGCCCCGCACCTCCTTCATCGCGGCCAGCTGTCGTCCCGCGGGCTGCCAGGCGAGGGTGGCGTCCGCGCCGATGGTGGTGGCGGTGTCCGTACGTCGGCCCGACTGCCAGTCCTGGATGACCAGACGGCCGCCGTCGACGTAGGTCAATGCTGAGCCGTCCGGGGTCCACACCGCCTGCCTCGCCGCGGCCTCGGAGACGCCCTGCACCGTCGCCAGCACGTCACCGCTGTCGCTGTCGAGCACGTGCACGGACCCGTCGTACGCCACGAGCCTGCTGCCGTCCGGCGAGAACGGGCCGACGACCGGCACCCCGTCGACGACGCCGTCGCGCTCGACCGCCCGGTCCTCGACGGGGTCGTAGAGGACGACGCCGTCGGCGTACCCCCAGGCCAGCATCCGGCCGTCCGGCGCCACCGCGACCGCGTCACGTGCCGGTTCGGGCGAGTGCGGCACGACCAGCGCGCGGTAGTCGCCGGTCTGGCTGGAGACCGCGACCCAAGGATTCTCGAGCTTCCCGCCGATCCCGGTGAGCACCTCGGCGTCCGCGAAGACGACCGCGACAGGGCCGACGGGCCCGTAGTCGGCGGTGGTCGGCACGGTGTTCGGAGGTTCGTAGAGGAACTCCGGCACGTTCCCCGGGCCGGCGGTCGGCGGGGAGTCCGACCGGCCGAGCGCCTGCATCCCCTCGGTGAGCGCGAGGTACGTCGCAGCCCCGAGGAGCACCGCCACCACGACGGCGACGACCTGGCTGAAGCGTGAGTCGGGCATGCGTGCAGGGTCCCCCGGTTACGGCTTACGTTGGCAGCGCCACCTTAGGCCGTCCGAGCCGTGTGCCGCGCCCGAGTTTTCCCGACCGTGACCTGACGGGTGGCCCGGCGGGTCAGCGCCGGCAGGTGCTGCTTCGCCGCCGGTAGTCGGCGTAGTCGGCCGTCGCGTCGGTGATGACGCCTCGCACCCGCCCCGAGAGCCGGTCCCACTCGTCGGTGGTGTTGACCGTCCAGGCGAACACCGGCAGCCCGGCGTCGCGCATCGCCGCCAGCCACCCGGCGGTGATCGCCCTGTGGTGCACCACCGCGGCGCCGTACCGGCGGAACTCCCGGGGGCGGAGACGCTCCTTGGTGACGACGCCGCGCGCCACCCGCGGCGCCTCCCGGCCGAACCGGTCCAGGAAGGTGCGGAAGCGGGACACGACCACGACCCGTCCGCCGCCGAGGTCGCGGACCGCGCGAGCCAGACGTCGGTAGGACACGGCGCGGCCCATGTCCTTGATGTCGACCAGCACCCGCACGCCCGCGTCGCGGCCGAGCCGGAGCGCCTGGCGCAGGCTCGGGACCCGGCCGCCGTCGTTGAGGCGGAGGCGCTCGATCCCGCGGGCCGACCTGGCGTCGACCCGGCCGGTGCCGTTCGTCGTGCGGCGCAGCGTCTCGTCGTGCATGAGGACGAGACGGTCGTCCCGGGTCGCGCGGACGTCCACCTCGAGGTAGTCCGCCCCGCGGCGCACCGCCGCCCGCAGCGCCCGCATGCCGTTCTCGGTGGCAGTGGCGTGCTCGCCGCGGTGCGCGACCAGCGCACAGGTCCGGGCTGTCGCCGGTGCCGGCAGCGCGACGAGCGCGGATGCGACGACGAGTACGACGACGGCGGGCGCGCGGCCCAGCCACCTGGTGTTCGGCACAGCTCTCCCTCGACCCGGTCCCCCGGCCCCGATCGCCGGCGATGCGCGGCACTATGCCCGCTGGGACGCCGAAATGCACCCGCCGGTCTCAGGGACCGGCACCAGCCATGGCCCGCCACAGCTGGGTGGTGGACATCGCACCGCCCCGACCCACGCGGAGGTGACGGTCCTCACCCGTAGCCCTGCACCGTGGCCAGGGGTTGTCTTTATTACTCGTGGGTACGATAATTAAGTTACTGACGAGTACGCCCGGTGTCCCCTGCGCCGGGCCGACCCGGACCGGACCGCGACCGCGCCGGTACCCCGATTCGAAGGTGGAGCTGTGAGCCACTACAAGACCAACATCCGCGACATCGAGTTCAACCTCTTCGAGGTCTTCGGCCGGGACGAGGTCCTCGGCACAGGCCCCTTCGAGGAGGTCGACGTGGACACCGCCCGGTCGATCCTGTCCGAGGTGGACCGGCTCGCCCGCGAGGACCTCGCCGCGTCGTACGAGGACAGCGACCGCAACCCTCCCGTCTTCGACCCCGAGAGCGGCACCGCCGACCTGCCCGAGTCCTTCAAGCAGAGCTATCAGGCCTGGATGGACAGCGAGTACTGGCGTCTCGCGATCCCGGCCGAGCTCGGCGGCCAGCCGGCCCCCTCCAGCCTCAACTGGGCCATCGGCGAGATGGTCCTCGGCTCCAACGCCCCGATCTGGATGTACGCCGCGGGCCCGAGCTTCGCCTCGGTCGTCTACCGCAACGGCAACGAGCGTGACCAGAAGATCGCCCAGCACATGGTCGACCGCCAGTGGGGCTCCACCATGGTCCTCACCGAGCCCGACGCGGGCTCCGACGTGGGCGCCGGCCGCTCCAAGGCCACGCTCCAGGAGGACGGCTCCTGGCACATCGAGGGCGTGAAGCGGTTCATCACCTCCGCCGAGCACGACATGAGCGAGAACATCATCCACCTCGTCCTCGCCCGGCCGGTCGGCGTCGAGGGTGCCGGCGGACCGGGCACCAAGGGCCTCTCGCTGTTCGTCGTGCCGAAGTACCACTTCGACTTCGAGAGCGGCGAGCTGACCGGTGAGCGCAACGGCGTCTACGTCACCAACGTCGAGAAGAAGATGGGCATCAAGGTGTCCAACACCTGCGAGGTGACCTTCGGCGAGAGGGAGCCGGCGAAGGGCTGGCTGCTCGGCGAGGTGCACAACGGCATCGCTCAGATGTTCCAGGTCATCGAGAACGCCCGGATGATGGTCGGGACCAAGGCCATCGCCACGCTGTCGACCGGTTACCTCAACGCGCTCGAGTACGCCAAGAGCCGCGTCCAGGGCGCCGACCTGACCCGGGCCGCCGACAAGACCGCGCCGCGTGTGACGATCACCCACCACCCCGACGTGCGCCGCTCGCTGATGACGCAGAAGTCGTACGCGGAGGCGCTGCGTGCGCTGGTCATCTACACCGCCACCTGGCAGGACCGCGTCCAGGTCGCCGAGCACAACGGCGAGCGCGACGAGCTCGCCGAGCGCGTCAACGACCTGCTGCTCCCGATCGTGAAGGGCTACGGCTCGGAGCGGTCCTGGGTGCTGCTCGGCACCGAGTCGCTGCAGACCTTCGGCGGCTCGGGCTTCCTGCAGGAGTACCCGATCGAGCAGTACGTCCGCGACGCCAAGATCGACACCCTCTACGAGGGCACGACCGCGATCCAGGGCCAGGACCTGTTCTTCCGCAAGATCGTGAGGGACCAGGCCCAGGCGCTCGGCCACCTCGCCGGCGAGATCGAGAAGTTCATCTCCTCCGAGGCAGGGAACGGCCGCCTGAAGGTGGAGCGCGAGCTGCTCGGCAAGGCGCTCGAGGACGGCCAGGCGATGGTCGGCACGCTGATCAACCAGCTGATGTCGGCCGACCCGAACGCCGAGGGCGGCGACCAGCGCAACGTCTACAAGGTCGGCCTCAACACCAGCCGCCTGCTGATGGTGCTCGGCGACATCGTGTCGGCGTGGCTGCTCATGCGGCAGGCCGAGGTCGCCCTGGCCAAGCTCTCGGGCGAGGTCAGCGACAAGGACAAGGCCTTCTACGAGGGCAAGGTCGCCGCGGCCCAGTTCTTCGCGCACAACGTGCTCCCGAAGATCACGGCCGAGCGCAAGATCGCCGACGCCACGGACCTGTCCCTGATGGACCTGGCCGAGGACGCCTTCTGACGTAAGCCGCGTCGGGGCGTTTGGCCGGCTCGCCGGCCGCGTCCGTCGT
>DASTPU010000161.1:0-11625 GCA_035762105.1 Nocardioidaceae bacterium
GAGGGCATCGGCATCATCACCGGCTCGGTGTTCATCCTGGTCGTGCTCCTGTTCCGGCGCGGGATCTGGGGCACCGTCCGGCACTACTGGCTGCAGTGGCAGGCCCGCAGGCACGTAGCCCGTAAGGCCTGAGCGGCAGCCCTCTGGCTGGGTGTCCCTCTTGGCAGAAGTGCGGGCGCGGGCAAGCGTCGATGGGTGCAGTGCCGTTCCAGGACGCGAAGTGCTTCTTGGGGAACCGGGAGTAGCCTCCCGAGCCACGGCCCAGGTCTCGCCGTGGTCGCGCGACTCGTACCTCTTCGGGTCCAGTGTGCGGTTCCAGGCCTGGAGGCGGCGGCTCGAGAAGTCAGTCAGGGAGCGCCTCACCTGGCGGGACAGCGTTCCAGGCGCGCCATCTCCTGAAACCCTCTGGCCGTGAGCACCTGCGCAACCTCCGTCGGAGTGCGGTTGTAGCGCTCCAAGGTGATGTCGTGGCCATGACGCCGGTAGGCGTCCGCTACGTCTCGCGTTCCAGAGCCTGACTGGAAGGCGACAAGGAGGGCACCACCGGCGCGGAGGACCCGCCTGGCTTCGCCAAAGATGTGCGGCAGGTCGGCGTCGGGGCTATGGATCGTTGAGTACCACGAGAAGTACCCGTCGAACGACGCGTCCGGGTACGGCAGCTGGTTGAGTGATCCGACTCGCGTGGCGAATGATGGGTGGTCAAGCTGCGCCCGACGAACCATGTCGGGTGAGAGGTCCACGCCCTCGACACGGCAGTCCAGGGCCGCGAGCAGGGGCAGGAAGCGTCCTGCACCACACCCGGCATCCAAGACCTTCCTCTCGCCGCTGAGCAGGGAGGCGAAGTGATCGATCATCGCCAACTCAACCGGCTGCTCGGGCTCGGTCGATTGGAAGTAGTCGGCATACGAGTCCGCAACCTCGTCATACGCCAGACGCCAGTCTGGCCGATGCGAACAGGCGGCCCTTGCGCGGCCCAGTGCAAATGCGCTCATCTGGTGCTGACAGTGAAAGCTCGGACGGGCTGGGAGAGTCGTCGACGCTGAGAGGCGTGAAGCGCGCTTCAGTGCGGAGGGCCCGGGACCCGACGACGACGTGGTTCACCTGACCGGGGACGGTCATCAAGACTGGCGTGCAACCGGTCAAGTGCTGGCACGGCTACGTGTTCATCAGCGGATGGGCAGGGGCTCCAAGCACGTCGCGCTTCCCCCGGGAAGTTGTCGCTACTCTCTTGATCCATGACGACTATGCGCAAGCTCGCCTCGGCCCTGCTGTCGAAGGGCGTGCTCAGCGCTGGTTGGTACTCGATCCTGACCGGCCTGGCGTTGCTGATCGTCGGCTGGGCGCTCGCGTCGGTCTCTCGCCATGACCCCGCTGCGGGTGTCGTCGGCGTGGTCTTCTTCTTGGCCGGAGCGTGGCAGCTGGAGCGCGGTCTGCGCTCCGAGTTCCAGCGGCGCCCCCAGCCGGGTGACGACGAGTCCTAGCCGTAGAGCGAACGTCCGCATCTGAGCCGCGTTAGACGTCGAGCATTGCCGGGTCCTCCCAGACGTCCTCGTATCGCGATGAGGAAGCGAGATCCTTGGCGACTGCCGTGGCCACGATCGCCAGCTTCATGATCGGCCACGCGTCGGCGCAGCAGATCCTGGCTTCAGCGTCAGAGTCGACGACTGGACCTTCGGTGGTGCCCGACTTCCGGAACTGCCGCGGACTGCAGGACCATGTGCTGCTGCAGGTTCCTGTTCGGGACGTAGTCCTCTGCCAGGTCCCGGGCCCAGGGCAATAGCGTGACAAGTGAGAGGCCTGACTCATGAGGGGTGACTGGGATGACTCTCCGAGATCTCGGCCGACCGGCCGAAGCATCCGCGATCGACATGGGCTCCATACTCGCGAGGGTTCGGTTCTCGGTGCTCTGGCTGGTCGCCGGCTGCGCGTTGGCCGGGACGATGGCAGTGTTCTTCTACGAGCCCGGCGTGCTCGAGGAAGGCGTCGCCGGTGAGATGGAGGGCGATCCGGTGACCATGGGCATGGCACTGCTGAACGCGGCGATGGTCGCGATACCGCTGACCCTGGCGGCGGTCACCCTGTTCCTGCCCGCCCGCGTCAGCGCTGTCACCAATCTGGTGGTGGGGGTGCCGCTCGGGGCGTTCGGGCTGTTCGCGATCCTCACTCACCTGGCGGAGGGTGCGTGGCACGCGCATTTGACGCTCGCTGCGCTCGCTGGGGCGATCGCGTGGCTCATCGTGGGCCTCAGCATCGCCGAACTGCGGGGGCTCCCGCACGGGGGCGACGCGTCGGCGTCGGCAAGGGTCGACTTCACAGCTCGGGGAGCGTAGGACGGCGGTCCGAGCCCAGCACCGCCAGGGCGCGCGACCAGGTGTCGTTGCGGCAGCGTGGGGGCAATAGGGATACGCCCTGTCAGCGCAGGAGCTTGTTGAGCCGGAGCGCGAGCTGCACCTCGAGCTGGCGCTCCGGCTGCTGCCAGTCCTCACCGAGCAGCCTCGACACCCGGTCGAGGCGCTGGGTGACCGTGTTGACGTGCACGTGCAGCTCCGTGCTCGTGCGGGTGAGGTTCCCGCCGGCTCGGAAGTACGTGTCGAGGGTCTCCACGAGCTTGGTGCTGCGGCTCTCGTCGTACGCCAGGACCGGGCCGAGGGTGGCCCGCACGAAGCTCTCCGCGTCGCTCTCCGAGCTCAGCAGCATGCCGACGAAGCCGAGGTCGTCGGCGGTCGCCACCTCGCCGCGGCGGCCGAGGGCCACCATGGCGTCGAGGCAGCGGCGCGCCTCGGCGTACGCCGAGGCGATGGCCGCAGGACCGGAGGCCGGTCCTGCGGCGCCGGCCGTGAGCCTGCCGCCGATGGCCGCGCGGACGCCCTCGTCGAAGACGGCACCGGCCTCCTTCGGTGACCGGTTCGGGAGGATGACCACGAGGTGACCGTGCCGCAGGGCGGCGAACCCGCCGTTGACGCCGGCGGTGAAGGCGGCCGCCTGCGCGACGCGGGAGCGGTCGCCGGCGAGGTCGGCGACGACAACGGCGTGCTCCTGGTCGAGGTCGGCGCCGAGCAGCCGTGCCCTCTCGCGCAGGCCGGCGGGGTCCCGGTCCGCGCCCGTCAGCAGGTCCTCGAGGAGCTCGCCGCGGACCCGTCCCTCGGCCTCGGCCACACTGCGCCGGAAGAGCAGCAGCAGCGCGGTGACGAGCGCCGAGCGCTCGAGGATCCGCTGGTCTCCCTGCTCCAGAGGGCCGGTCCGTCGCAGCATGAGAACGGCCAGGGCGTCGGACCCGGCGACGACGGGGGCCGCGAAGACGCCCGCCCCCTCGGCGGTCCTGCTGCTCTCCAGGGCAGCGCGTGAGGTCTCCAGCTCCTCGGCCGTCGGTGTCGCTCCCGGTGCGGTGGTGGCGATGACGCTGCCGCCGGGGTCGACGACCACCACCTCACCGCCGAGGACCTCCCGGATCTCGCGGACCACGTCGGCGACGCCCCCGCCGTGCAGCACGATCCTGGTGAGCCGGTCGTGGGCGTCCGCCGCGCGCTCGACGTTCGCGGTGTGCGCGCGGAGCATCTCGCTCGTGGCCTCGAGCTCGGTCAGCGCCAGCTGTGTCTCCGACAGCAGGCGGGCGTTGTCGATGGCGATCGCGGCATGTGCGGCAAGGGAGACGAGCAGCGCCGCGGCGTCGCGGTCGAACGGCCGCACCCGACGGTTCGCGGCATAGAGCACTCCGATCACCTGCTTGCCCAGGAGCAGGGGCACGCCGATGATCGACCGCAGCCCCTCGTCGGCGACCGCGCTGTCGATCGGTCCGGTGTGCCGGAAGCGGTCGTCCTCGAAGTAGTCCGGGGTGGAGTACGGCGTCGCGGTCTGCGCGACCAGACCGCCGAGGCCGGCGCCCATCGGCAGCCGGACCTCCCGGAACGACGTGGCCAGGATCCCCTCAGTGACCCTCATGTAGGTGTCGCCGCGCTCGTCGTCGTTCAGGGACAGGTAGGCGACGTCGCTGTGCAGCAGCTGCCGGGCCCGGTGCACGATCGCCTCGAGCACGGCGTCCACGTCGGTGAGCGCGGCGAGGTCGCTCGCGGTCTCGTAGAGGGCGGAGAGCTCCGCCTCCCGACGACGTCGGGCCTCCAGCACGCCGCGCACCTGCAGCGCGAGGACCTTGGTCCTCTCGAGCTCCTGGAGCTGGTCGGGGTCGGCGCCCGCGGCACGCGCAGCGAGCAGCGGCCCCTCGAACTCGACGGGGGAAGCCTCGCGAGCAAGGAGCTCGAGGAACTCTGCGGCCGACACCCGGCCCATTCTGGCCGAAGGAGGAAGGGTCTGCGGGCTCCGGCCCCGTGTTCCGGGGAGCGGCGGGCTGTCTGGCACTGGGGCCACCTACTGGGCCGACCAGCCGCCGTCGAGCACGATGTTGCTGCCCGTGACGAACGACGCCTCCTCGGAGCAGAGGTAGGCCACGGCTCCGGCGACCTCACCCGGCTCGATCAGCCGCTTGATCGCCGAGCGGGTGAGCATCACCTTCGTGACCACCTCGTCCTCGGACAGCGAGTGCACGCGGGCCTGGTCGCTGATCTGCTTCTCGACCAGCGGAGTCCGGACGTAGCCGGGGTTGATGCAGTTGCTCGTCACGCCGCGCTCGGCCCCCTCGAGCGCGACCACCTTCGACAGCCCCTCGAGCCCGTGCTTGGCCGAGACGTACGCCGCCTTGAACGCGCTCGCCCGGAGCCCGTGCGCGCTCGAGATGTTCACGACACGACCCCAGCCGTGGGCGTACATGTGTGGCAGGCAGGCCCTGGTCAGCAGGAAGGGCGCCTCGAGCATGAGGCGCAGGATGAAGGCGAACCGGTCCGGCGGGAACTCCTCGACCGGCGCGACGTGCTGGACACCGGCGTTGTTGACCAGGATGTCCGCCTCGAGCGACAGGTCGCCCAGCGCGGCCGTGTCGGCGAGGTCGGCGACCCACACCTCGCCGGAGATCTCCTTCGCGACCGCGGCGGCGCCGTCGGCGTCGCGGTCACACACCACGACGTCGGCGCCCTGAGCGGACAGCCGGCGGGCCACCGCCGCGCCGATGCCGCTCGCGCCGCCGGTGACGATCGCGCGCTTTCCGGCGAGGTCGGGAGTGGATGCACTGGTCGCCATGACCTGAGAACTTACGGAGTGACCGACGTCACCTCGATGGTGGCAGGACACATATTTGCGGGGCCCGGAGTGTGGCGGCCCGCCGTCACCGGGGCAGCATCACGCCGGCGCCTTCCCGGTGGGCCCGCTCCAGGACCGCGGCGGCGACCGCGGCGTCCACGGCACCCACACCCAGGCTGCAGGACACCCGGAGGTCACCGGCCGGCTCGGTCTCCAGCGCCTGGCCGAGAGACCTCGACGGCTCCGGCCAGCCGTCGAAGTGGCCGAGGCTGCGGTAGTGGGCGAACTGCGCGAGGTCGTCGGTGACGAGGTCGTCCGCCCGGGTCACCACGTCCCTGCCCACGTAGGCGCTGAAGTCCACCGGGACGACAAGGCACCGCGGTTGCAGCCAGGCGGGATCGAGCCGCCGGTCCGGGTCGGGCGACATCGGTCCGGCGGTGACGACGACGTCGGCGCCCTCGACGGCGGACCGGGCGTCCGGGACGACGTCGACGCCCTGGACCGGTCCGGTCAGTCGGGGGCCGCCGTACACCGCGATGGACACGTCCGGGTTCAAGGCCCTCAGGACCTTGGCGTGCTCGCGGCCCTGCTCGCCGAACCCGAGGATCGCCGCCCTGCGCCAGCCCGGGTGCGCCAGGTGCCGGACGCTCACACCGCTCGCCGCCGCCGTGCGGGCAGCGGTGATCTCGGCGGCGTCCATCACCGCCGTGGGCAGGCCTGTGTCCGAGTCGTTCAGCACGATCAGCCCGGAGATGTACGGCAGCCCGCGCGCCGGGTTTCCGGGGTAGGCGCCGACCCACTTGAGGGCGGTGACGTCCTCGTCGGCCAGGTAGGCCGGCATGGCGTGCAGGAACGCGCTCGACCGTGGGTGCACGCCGAGCTTGGGAGGGTTCTCCACCCGGTCGTGCGCCATGGCGCGGTACACCGCCGCGAGCCGGTCGACCTGCTCCTCGACCGTCGGCAGCAGCCCCCGCACCGTGGCCCGGTCCAGGTAGCGCAGCCGGCCGGCGTCGCTCATGTGCCCTGCGACTCCTTCTTGCCCGTCAGGCGGAGCACCAGGTAGCCGAGCACGGCCGCCACGAAGCTCGCCACGAGGATGCCGAGCTTCGCGAGCTCGACGGTCGCCGCGTCCTCGAACGCCAGCGTGGCCACGAAGATGGCGACGGTGAAGCCGATGCCGGCGGTCACGGCGACCCCGAACAGGTGGGTCTGGGTCATGCCGGCGGGATACCGCGCGAGGCCGACGCGCTCGGTGAGCCACGCGGCGCCGAAGATCCCGACGGTCTTGCCGAGGACCAGGCCCAGGACGATGCCGAGCACCACGGGGTCGGAGAGCCAGTCGCCGACCGGCACGTCGGGGTAGGTCACGCCGGCGTTGGCGAAGGCGAAGACCGGGACGATGACGAACGCGACCCACGGGGTCAGGTGGCTCTCGATCCGGTGGAGCGGTGACTGCGTCTCCAGCGACAGCCTGCGGATCTCGCGGAGCGTGTGCTCGTTGACCTCCAGCTCGTCGGCGGTCACCACCTGGTCCTCGGTGGTCTCCACGACCTCCTCGATCAGGCGATGTGCCACCTCGGGGTAGCGCTGTGCCGGCAGGAGCGCGTAGGCCGGGGTGATCAGGCCGAACGCGACGCCGATCAGGGTGGCGTGGACGCCGGACTCGTGGAGCGCGTACCAGCCGAGCACGCCCAGGATGATGTAGGGCCACATCGATCGGACCCGCATCCGGTGGATCAGGAGCGCGAGCAGGACGGTGGCGACCGCGCCGAGCAGCCAGCTGAACCGGAGTCCGCCTGTGTAGAAGACCGCGATCACGAGGATCGCGCCCAGGTCGTCGACGATGGCCAGTGTCAGCAGGAAGAGGCGGGCGCCGAGCGGCACCCGGCTGCCGAGCGAGGTCAGCACCGCCACCGCGAACGCGATGTCGGTGGCCATCGGGATGCCCCAGCCGCTGACGTAGTCGCCGCCGGCGTTGAACGCGAGGTAGATCAGCGCCGGGACGACCATGCCGCCGATCGCGGCGACGATCGGCATCGCCGCGGCCTTCGGGTCGCTCAGCTCCCCGAAGACGATCTCGCGCTTGATCTCCAGCGAGACCAGCAGGAAGAAGAGCACCATCAGCGCGTCGTTGACCAGCTGGTGGGCGGTGAGCTCGAGGACATGGACGCCGCCGGCCTCGAGGAGGATCTCCGCCTCCCAGAAGTGGTGGTAGGCGTCCACGAGCGGGGTGTTCGCCACGATCAGTGCCGTGACGGTCGCCACGAGGACGACGGCGGCGCTGCTCGTCTCCGCCGCCATGAGGCTCTGGATCGGGCGCACGACCCGCTTGGGCACGAAGCGGTCGGTCTCACGCCAGCTGGGCGCGACGACCTGGGGGTTGTCCTGCGACGGCGCGTCCGGCACTTCGCTCCTCGACGGGTGGGCGACCTGGGTGCCGCCAGACTATCGAGCCTCTCGGGCGCCGACGATGCGCAGTGCGAGCGTGCAGTAGTGGTCCGCGATCTGCCCGGGCGTCCACTCGCCCTCGTCGCGGTACCACCGGGCGACGTCGATGCCGAGCGACAGCAGCGCGAGCGCCGTCATGTGCGGGTCGTCGGTCTCGAACACCCCGGTCGCCACGCCGCGCTCGACGACGTCGCGCATCTCCTGCTCGATCTGGCGGCGGATCGCGGCGATCTCCTCGAGGTGCTCCGAGGACAGCGCGGCCAGCTCGTAGTTCACGATCCGCGCGCCGGTGTGGTCCTCGGCGTGGTGGACCACGAAGGCGTGCACGACGGCCAGCAGCTGCTTCGTCGGGTCCTCGGAGGTGGCCACGGCCTCACGCACCAGGGCGAGGGTCTTGTCGTGGCCGGACCGGCTGATCTGGTGGAGCAGGTCCTCCTTGGACCGGTGGTGCACGTACAGCGCCGCGGGGCTCATCCCGGCGCCCGAGGCGATGTCGCGGGTCGTCGTACCGTGGAAGCCCTTGGCGGCGAAGGACTCGACGGCCGCGGCCACGAGACGCCGGCGGGCAGTCGGTTCCGGGCCGGGTTCTTGACGGATCTGCTCCACCTGAGACACGCTAAGCGAACGCTTACCTGCTAAGCAAGCGCTTAGCGCCGGACAATGAAGGGCAGGGCATTGAAGAGGTTCGAGGGCAAGACCGCGATCGTCACCGGAGCCAGCCGCGGGATCGGGCTGGGTATCGCCGAGCGGCTCGTCGCCGAGGGGGCGAAGGTGACGGTCACCGCGCGCAAGCAGGAGGCTCTCGACGAGGCCGTCGCCCAGCTCGGCGGCCCGGACGTCGCGCTGGCGGTTGCCGGCAAGGGGGACAACCCCGGGCACCAGGACGAGGCGATCGCGAGGACGCTCGACACCTTCGGCAGCATCGACCTGCTGGTCAACAACACCGGCATCAACCCGGTCTACGGCCCGATGATCGAGCTCGACCTCGACGCGGCCCGAAAGATCTTCGAGGTCAACGTGCTCTCGGCGCTGTCGTGGACGCAGAAGGTCTACAAGGCGACGATGGGTGAGCGCGGCGGGGCCGTCGTCAACGTCTCGTCGGTCGGCGGGCTCAAGCCCGCGCCGGGCATTGGTTTCTACGGCTCCAGCAAGGCGATGCTCAACCACGTCACCCAGGAGCTCGCCGTCGAGCTCGGCCCCAAGATCCGGGTCAACGCCGTCGCGCCGGCCGTGGTGAAGACGAAGTTCGCCACCGCCCTCTACGAGGGCAAGGAGGACGAGGTCTCCGCGCAGTACCCCCTGAAGCGGCTCGGCGTGCCCGAGGACATCGGCAGCGTCGTGGCGTTCCTGCTGTCGGAGGACGCGAGCTGGCTGACCGGGCAGGTCGTCGTCATCGACGGCGGGCTCACCCTCACCGGCGGGGTCTGACGTGGACGTCGACGGGGCCGGGGTCGTCGTCACCGGCGCCGGCCACGGCATCGGCCGGGCCATCGCCGCGCGGATGGCGGCCCAGGGGGCACGGGTCGTCGTGAACGACCTCGACGCCGAGGCAGCCCACGCCGTGGCCAAGGAGATCGGCGGCGGCATCGCGGCCCCCGGCGACGCCGCCTCCGAGGAGGGCGTCGCCGCGCTCGTGAGCACCGCGCGGGACCACCTCGGCAAGATCGACGTCTACTTCGCCAACGCCGGCATCGACGTCGGCCAGGGACTCGACGCACCCGAGGAGGACTGGGCCCGCGCCCTCGACGTGAACGTCATGGCGCACGTCCGCGCCGCGCGCCAGCTCGTCCCGGCGTGGCTCGAGACGGGCGGCGGACGGTTCGTCGTCACGGCGTCCGCGGCCGGCCTCCTCACCATGCTCGGGAGTGCGCCGTACTCGGTCACGAAGCATGCGGCGGTCGGGTTCGCGGAGTGGCTGTCGGCCACCTACGGGCACCGCGGCATCGTCGTCCAGGCGATCTGCCCGCAGGGTGTGAAGACCCGGATGCTGGAGGAGGCGGGGCCGCTGCAGGAGCTGCTCTCGCACGACACCGCCCTCGAGCCGGAGCAGGTCGCGGACACGGTGTGGCACGCGATGCAGGACGACAGGTTCCTGATCCTCCCGCACGCCGAGGTCGCCGACTACTACAGGCTCCGGGCGAGCGACACCGACCGCTGGCTCGCCGGCATGCGCAAGCTCCAGCGCAAGCTCGACGAGGCGACGCAGTGACCGCCGAGCTGCCCGGTCTCGACCTCGACAGGTTCCGCGGCTACTTCGAGAAGGTCTGCCCCGGCGAGGTCGCCGGTCCGCTCACCGGGTCGCTCGTCGCCGGCGGGAAGTCGAACCTCACCTACATCGTCGGCGACGGCCACAAGGAGTGGGTGGTACGTCGACCGCCCCTGGGCCACGTCCTCGCCACCGCGCACGACATGACGCGGGAGTACCGCGTGATGACGGCGTTGCGGGACACCGACGTCCCCGTCCCGAGGACCTACGCCCTGTGCGAGGACGAGGACGTGATCGGCGCGCAGTTCTACGTGATGGAGCGCGTGCACGGGACGCCGTACCGCACCGCCGCCGAGCTGTCCGCCCTGGGCGAGGAGCGCACGGAGGCGATCTCGCGCCGCAGCGTCGAGACGCTCGCGACGCTGCACTCCGTCGACCCGGCGGCCGTCGGGCTGAGCGACTTCGGCCGGCCCGAGGGCTTCCTCGAGCGGCAGGTACGTCGATGGAAGAAGCAGCTCGACTCCTCGCACAGCCGCGACCTCGCCGGCGCCGAGGAGCTGCACGCCCTGCTCCAGCAGAACATCCCCGCCGAGCAGGCGCCGGCGATCGTGCACGGCGACTACCGCCTCGACAACCTGCTGATCGACGAGCACGACAACATCGCCGCGGTCCTCGACTGGGAGATGGCGACGCTGGGTGACCCGCTCACCGACGTCGCGCTGATGCTGCTCTACAGCGACCTCGCGCGGATGACCGACAGCGTCGCCGACGCTCCCACCGCGCCGGGCTTCCTCGGCCGTGAGGAGACCATCGCCCTCTACGCCGAGCGCAGCGGCCGGGACCTCGCGGGCATGGGGTTCTACCTCGGCCTCGCGGCGTTCAAGCTCGCCGTGATCCTGGAGGGCATCCACTACCGCTACACCCAGGGACAGACCGTGGGCGAGGGCTTCGACTCCGTCGGCAACGCCGTCGAGCCGCTCATCGCTACCGGCATCACCTCGCTGAAGGAGGACTGACATGGAGTTCGCGTTCGATGCCAAGACCGAGGAGATGCGGGAGAGGGTGCTCGCCTTCATGGACGAGCACATCTACCCCAACGAGGCCCGGTTCCACGAGGAGCTCGGGCAGCTCGAGGACCGGTGGGACTGGACCTCGGCCCCGGTGATGCAGGAGATCCGGGCCGAGGCGAAGAGCCGCGGCCTGTGGAACTTCTTCCTTCCCGGCGAGCACGGTGCCGGGCTGACCAACCTGCAGTACGCGCCGCTGGCCGAGATCACCGGCCGCAGCGGCCACCTCGCACCGGCCGCGTTCAACTGCGCCGCTCCGGACACCGGCAACATGGAGGTGCTGACGATGTTCGGCACCGACGAGCAGAAGAAGCAGTGGCTCACGCCGCTGCTCGAGGGCGAGATCCGCTCGGCCTTCGCGATGACCGAGCCCGACGTCGCCTCCTCGGACGCCACGAACATCGGCACGACGATCGTCCGCGACGGCGACGAGTACGTCATCAACGGCCGCAAGTGGTGGATCACCGGGGCGATGAGCCCGGCCGCGAAGATCTTCATCGTGATGGGCAAGACCGACCCGTCCGCCGACCGGCACCGTCAGCAGTCGATGATCCTCGTCGAGCGCGACACCCCTGGTGTCACGGTGAAGCGCGGCATGGAGGTCTTCGGGTACGACGACCACGAGCACGGCGGCCACGCCGAGCTGCTCTTCGAGGACGTCCGTGTCCCGGCGGCCAACCTGATCGGTGAGGAGGGCGACGGGTTCGCGATCGCGCAGGCCCGCCTCGGCCCCGGCCGGATCCACCAATGCATGCGTTCGATCGGCGTCGCCGAGAG
>DASTPU010000162.1:0-33506 GCA_035762105.1 Nocardioidaceae bacterium
GCTGTCCCCGGGCTTCGCGAGCCGCTTCGGCCGGGCGGCCTTCGACCTCTCGACGCGCTTGGCGGCCTTGTGCGCCTTGTGTCCCTCGCGGTCCTTCGCCTTCGGGGTCGGGCCCTTGCCCTCGAGCCCGCGGCGGACGCGCCCGCCGGAGCCCGCGGTCGGGTTGCCCTTGCCGGACTTCTTGACCGCGCCTCGGCGCGAGGAGTTGCCTGCCATCAGATGTTCCCTGTCGTGGTGTGTGTGGAGCGGGGGGTGGTCACAGCGACCACTTCGGACCCTGCGGGGTGTCCTCGAGCTCGAAGCCCGCGGCCTTCAGCTGGTCGCGGATCGCGTCGGCCGCGGCGAAGTCCTTGCTGGCCCGGGCAGCGGCGCGCTGCTCGAGCAGGCCGGCGACGAGCGCGTTGATCGCCGCGGTGAGCTTCTCGTCGCGGCGGGTGTCGCCGCCACCCCAGTGCGGGTCGAACGGGTCGACGCCGAGCACGTCGAGCATCGCCCGGACGGCCGCGGCGTTGCCGCGCAGCGCGGGCGAGTCACCCGCGGCGAGGAGCTTGTTCCCCTCGCGGACGACGTCGTAGATCGCGGCGACCGCCGCCGGGGTGCCGAAGTCGTCGTCCATCGCCTCGACGAACTCCGCGCAGCGCACGCCGTCCGAGGGGATCTCGCCGACGATCTCGGCGGCCCGGGTCAGGAAGTGCTCGATCCGGCGGAAGCCCGCGGCGGCCTCCTCGAGCGCCTCGTAGGAGAACTCGACGGTGGAGCGGTAGTGCGCGGCGATGATGTAGAAGCGCAGCTCGATGGGGCGGACCCGCTCGAGCACCGCCGGCACCATCAGCGAGTTGCCCAGCGACTTGCTCATCTTCTCGCCGGCCGTGGTGATCCAGGCGTTGTGCATCCAGTACGTCGCGAAGCCGTGCCCGGCGGCGCGCGACTGGGCCTGCTCGTTCTCGTGGTGGGGGAAGCGCAGGTCGACGCCACCGCCGTGGATGTCGAAGGCGGAGCCGAGGTACTTCAGCGCCATCGCCGAGCACTCGATGTGCCACCCGGGGCGGCCCCGGCCCCACGGCGACGGCCAGGACGCGGTCTCGGGCTCGCTGTCCTTCTTGAAGCCCTTCCACAGCGCGAAGTCGCGGGGGTCGCGCTTGCCGCGGGGGTCGGCGTCCTCCGCCGCCTCCATCTCGTCGACCCGCTGACCCGACAGCTCGCCGTACGACGGCCACGACATGACGTCGAAGTACACGTCGCCGGAGCCGTCCGTGGCGGCGTAGGCGTGGCCGCGGTCGATGAGCTCCGAGATCAGCTCGACCATCTCCGGCACGTGGCCGGTGGCCAGCGGCTCGTACGTAGGGGGCAGCACGTTGAGGGCGTCGTAAGCGCGCTCGAGCTCCCGGCTCATCTCGTAGGCGAGGTTGTACCAGGGGCGTCCCTGCTCGGCCGACTTCACGAGGATCTTGTCGTCGATGTCCGTGATGTTGCGGATGAACGTGACGTCGTACCCCCGGGCGGTCAGCCATCGGCGTACGACGTCGAAGTTGACGCCCGAGCGGATATGTCCGACGTGCGGCTCCGACTGCACGGTCAGCCCGCACACGTAGACGCCCGCCTTGCCGTTCTCGAGGGTCACGAAGTCACGGACCTCGCGGGTGGCGGAGTCGTAGAGCCGAATAGTCACCGGTCAATCCTAACGAGCGCGCGCGGCGCCTCCGACCATGCCGAAGCCCGCCTCGTGTGACTCCTGTGAAATCAGTGTCTGGAGGGGCGCGCTGACCTATCGTTCTACGGTGCGCACTCTCTCTCGGACCTGCCTCGCCGCCGCGACCGCCGTCGCCCTCATCACGCCCCTGGCGGGCGTGGCCGCCCCGGCCGCCGGCATCGCGCCGCGCACCATCGCCGAGACCCCGGCCCGCCAGATCACCTATCAGGAGTGGGACACCCAGACGCAGCTTGCGAACGGGAGGTTCGCCGGCACGGCGGCTGTCCGGGGCGCGCTGCGGCTCACCGATCCGGTCGGGACGCGCCGCTACGTCGACCCGCACCCGCACGGGTACCGGGCGAAGCGCTACGACTTCGGCCGGTGGGTCTCCCCCTGGCAGCGACCCGGGTACGCGTTCGAGGAGCTGGTCCCCTCGTGGGACGCGTCCACCCCGCGTGACTCGTGGGTGCAGATCGAGGTCCGCGGCCGCAGCGAGGCCGGCCGGCGCAGCAAGTGGTACACGATGGCCCGCTGGGCCGCCGGTGACAGGAGGTTCCACCGGACCAGCCCCGGTTCGCAGGCCGACGACCTCGCGCAGGTCGACGTGGACACCCTCCGGACCCGCTACTCGATGGGCTTCACCGCCTGGCAGATGCGGGTCACGCTGAACCGCAAGGTCGGCACGAGGGCCCGTCCCTCCGTCGACACCGTCGGCGCGATGACCTCGCTGCTGCCCGATACCGGCAAGGTCGCCACCTCGCGTCCCGGCGTCGCCCGCGGCCTGAAGGTCGAGCTGCCCGGCTTCTCGCAGATGATCCACGAGGGCCACTACCCGGAGTACGACGCGGGCGGCGAGGCCTGGTGCTCACCCACGTCGGTGTCGATGGTCCTCGGCGGCCTCGACCGGCTGCCGTCGGAGCAGGAGTACGCCTGGGTCCCCGCCGGCCACCCCGATCGCTGGGTCGACCACGCCGCACGCAGCCACTACGACTACGGCTACGACGGCGCCGGCAACTGGTCCTTCAGCGCCGCCTACGCGGCCACCCACGCCGACTCCGCCTTCGTGACGCGTCTACGCAGCCTCCGGGAGGCGGAGCGGTTCGTCGCCGCAGGCATCCCGCTGGTGGCGTCGGTGCGGTTCCGCGCCGGCGAGCTCACCGGCTCCCCGATCAGCTCCACCAACGGCCATCTGATGGTGATCGTCGGCTTCACCGAGAGCGGCGATGTCGTGGTCAACGACCCCGCGGCACCGCACAATGGCAGCGTGGTGCGGACCTACAAGCGCGGCGAGTTCGAGAACGCCTGGATCCCGAAGTCGGGCGGGCTGGTCTACGTCGTGCGCAACGACGACCAGCCGCTCCCGAAGACCCGGACGAAGAACTGGTGAACGGCTCGGTCCGGTTCCACCGCTGGACCGGAGCAGGAGACCTCGGCCTCGGCGACCACGACGGGACCGCGGTCCGCGACGGCGCGCTCGTGATGACCCGGCCGTGCGGCGTGCGGGAGTACGACGACCCGCACCGCGACGCGCCCGCCGAGAAGTACGAGTTCGCCACCTGGACGTCCCCGGAGACCCCTCCCGGCTTCGGCTTCACCGAGCTCGTCGCGTCCTGGAACGCCCGGACCCCCGCGGGCACCTGGCTCGAGGTCTCCCTGCAGACGACGGGACCACGCGGCACCTCGCCGTGGCACCTGATGGGCCGGTGGGCCGAGAGCGACGACGACATCACCCCCACCTCGGTGCCCGGCCAGACCGGCCCTGACGCCGCCGTGGACGTCGACCGCCTGACGCTGCCCGAGACCTCCCGCGGTTCGACGTACCGGCTGCGGGTGAGCCTGATGCGGCGCCCCGGCTCTGACGCGACGCCGACCGTCTCGCTGCTCGGGTGCGTCGCCTCCGACCTCCGACACGGCGGGCCCACGACGCCGGGTCCGGCCGGCCCCGGGGTGGCCGCCGGGGCCGGCACCGTCCTGGACGTCCCGGCGTACTCCCAGCGCCTCCACCTGCGGAAGTACCCCCAGTGGGCGGACGGCGGCCGGTCCTGGTGCTCGCCGACGGCGACCGCGATGGTGCTCGACTACTGGCGCCTCGGGCCCTCCGAGGCGGACTACGCCTGGGTCGACGAGACCCTGCCGGACAGGTTCGTCCCCTACGCCGCGCGGCACACCTTCGACCGCGCCTACGGCGCCGCGGGCAACTGGTCGTTCAACACCGCCTACGCCGCGCGGTTCGGCGCGGTCGCCTTCGTGACCCGGCTGCGCTCGCTGGCGGAGGCCGAGCTGTTCGTGGCCGCGGGCATCCCGCTCGTCGTCGGGGTGGCGTTCACGCGCGACCAGCTCGAGGGCGCGGGCTACGACACGCACGGCCACCTTGCCGTGCTCGCCGGCTTCGACCGCAACGGCGACGTCGTCTGCAACGACCCGGCGTCCCACGGCATCGCGAGCAACGACGAGGTCCGCACGACCTTCGACCGTGACCAGTTCGAACGGGCGTGGAAGCGCGCGGCCGGCGGCATCACCTACGTGATCCGGCCGTCCGACGTACCGCTTCCTCAGGCGCCCGCCGAGCCCAACTGGTGACCCGCCGCCGCGGAAACTCCTTGCGGACCAGGTGCGGCGCGGCGATGCTTCGCGCATGCCGATCCACATCCACAACATCACCTTCGACTGCGGCGACGCGCGGGCGCTCGCGGACTTCTGGTCCACGATGACCGGCTGGCACGTCTTCTACGACGACGACCCGTACGTCCTCGTCGCGCCGTCCCTGCCCAGCAAGGAGACCGGTCTGCTGTTCATCCCGGTGCCGGAGGGCAAGACCGCGAAGAACCGGGTGCACCTCGACGTGGAGCCGACCGAGGGCACCCGTGACGAGCTCGTGGAGGTGGCGGTCGCGGCCGGCGCGACCGTGATCGGCGACCACCGCGAGGAGGACGGCTCCGGCTGGGTCACGCTGGCGGACCCGGAGGGCAACGAGTTCTGCATCGAGCGGAGCAAGGCCGAGCGGGGCCCGGCGAAGCCGCGGGCGTTCCGGATCAGCACGTCCTGAGGAGGCTAGCCCGCGTCGAACTCCACGGTGTGCCAGCCGGTCGCACCGTCGGGGACCACGCCGGTCCGCGCCGCGGTCTGGGTGTAGCCGCTGCGGTCGGTCGCGCGGACCGCGAGCGTGTGCGGGCCCTGTGACACCTCGACGGTGCCGGTCCACTGCACCCAGGTGTCGACGTTCGGGACGCGTCCGAGGTCGGCCTCGGCCCAGGCCCGCCCGTCGAGCCGGTACTCGACACGTTCGATGCCGGTGTGCTGCGCCCAGGCGACGCCGCCGACCCGGAGCTGCCCGGTGGGCACGTTCGCTCCCCCTCGGGGTACGTCGATCCGCGACTGCGTCTTCACCGGCCCCTCGGCCGACCATCCCCGGCCGGTCCAGTAGGCGGTGAAGTCCGCGAACCGCGAGACCTCGATGTCCACGAGCCACTTGGTCGCCGACACGTAGCCGTAGAGGCCGGGCACCACCATGCGCACCGGGAAGCCGTGCTCGACCGGGAGCGGCTCGCCGTTCATCGCGATCGCGAGCAGGGCGTTGCGGTCATCGGTCAGCGCCTCGATCGGTGTGCCGCAGCTCCACCCGTCGTCCGAGGTCTGCAGCACCGCGTCCGCCTCGGGGCGGACGCCGGCCTCGGCGAGCACGTCCGCGACCCGGACGCCGCTCCACCAGGCGTTGCCGATCAGGTCACCGCCGACCTCGTTGGACACGCAGCACAGGGTGACCCAGTCCTGGGTGAGCTCACGGTCGAGCAGGTCCTGGTAGGTCAGCACCAGCTCGCGCTCGACGAGACCGTGGACGCGGAGCCGCCACGTCGTGGGGTCGACGGTCGGCACCACGAGGGCGGTGTCGATCCGGTAGAAGCGCGGGTTCGGTGTGCGCCAGGGGGTGAGCCCCTCGAGGTCGAGGTCGGCTCCGCGTGGCTGGACGCCTCCGCTCACCGGGAGGCGCAGGAGCTTGCGGGCGGTCTCGACGCTGCGCCGCGAGGCGCCGACGAACTGGCCCGCGACGCCGACGAGGAGAGCGGCGGCGCCGACCACGCCCGCTTCGACGAGGAACTTGCGGCGGGCCCAGTCCGGGTCGGCCTTGCCCTCCTCGTGCAGGTGGTGCTTCGTGAGCCGGTCGACGATCAGCGACAGGACGACGATCCAGGTCACCGTGCCCGCGACGACCGGCACGACGTCGTACAGGTTGGCCTCGGGGCGGGTCCACACCGCGGCCGCGCCGACCACGCCCATCGCGACGAAGACCGCGATCGCCAGGCCTTGTCCGCGCTGGGTGAGCGCCCCGGCCCACGCGGACAGCGCGAGCACCCCGAGGGTGACGCCGATGATGAGGAGCGGCTTGTCGTACTGCCCCACGGCCTGGATCAGGCTCTCCGCGACCGGCCCCGGGGTGATCTCGATGATCGCCTCCGCGACGGCGAGCAACGGCGTCGCGCGGATCGTGAGCAGCATGGTCAGCGCATGGCTGACCGCGATCCCCGCCAGGCCCGCGACGAGTCCCGCCAGGGCATGCAGGGAACGAGGGGCAAGGGTCACATCACCATGTTCGCCCATCGCGCAACGGCGGACGGGTGTGCGGCATGATCGGCATCGTGAACGCACCCTCCCGGCCACCTCGGATCGGCGTCGGCACCGACGTGCACCGGCTCGTCGACCGCGCCCCCATGCACCTCGCCGGGCTGCACTGGCCGGACGAGCCGCAGGGGCTCGAGGGGCACTCGGACGCCGACGTCGCCGCCCACGCGGCGTGCGACGCGCTCTTCTCGGCGGCGGGCCTCGGCGACCTCGGCAGCAACTTCGGGACCGCCGAGCCCGAGTGGTCGGGGGCCGCCGGCGCGGTCCTCCTCGCCGAGGCTGCGAGGCGTGTGCGCGCCGCGGGCTTCGAGATCGGCAACGTCGCCGTGCAGGTGATCGGCAACCGGCCCAAGCTCGGTCCGCGCCGGGCCGAGGCGGAGGCAGCGCTCGGCGGGGCCTGCGGGGCGCCGGTCAGCGTCTCGGCCACGACCACCGACGGGCTCGGGCTCACCGGACGCGGCGAGGGCGTCGCCGCGATCGCCGCCGCGGTCGTCTTCTGACGAGGTCCACGCCCGTTCGCGCTGTCCTCCCCCGACCGTCGTAGGGAGATCAGCCCCGACCCCCCTCTTGTGCCATTCCGTCTCGCCCGTGCAGTGGTTGCAATGGAGAGGCGGGCCGCTGAAGGGGGCCGGTAGGAACGCGCGCCCGCGAAGGGGGTTCCATGGACCGTGTCGTGCCCGACGGGAAGCACCTGCGCGCGGGCAGCACACCGTTCCGGGTGAAGGGCGTGACGTACGGCCACTTCGTCCCCCGCGGCGACGGGCACCGGTTTCCCGAGCCAGCTCAGGTCGAGCGTGACCTGACCGCGATCGCTGCCGGCGGGTTCAACACCGTGAGGACGTACTGCGTCCCGCCCGTCGACCTCCTCGACGGAGCCCGGGCCCTCGGCCTGCGCCTGCTGGTCGGGGTCGACTACGCCGACTGGCGGATGCACCCAGAGGTCTCCCGCACGGCCCACCGTCGAGTCCTGGCCGACGGGCGGGCGGCGGTCCGGCAGGCGCTCGAGGTCCTCGCCGGCCGGCCGGAGGTGCTCGCCGTCTCGGTCGGCAACGAGGTGCCCTCGGACATCGCCCGGCTCTACGGGCGCGGTGCCGTCGAGGACACGCTCAGCGCCCTGGTCGCGGAGGTCCACGCGGGGGACCCGGACATGCCGGCCAGCTACACCGGCTACCCGACCTCGGAGTTCCTGCGGGTCGACGGGCAGGACATCGCGACGTTCAACGTCTTCCTCGAGTCCGCCGAGAAGCTGGCGCCGTACCTGCGGCACCTCCAGCGCGTCACGGAGGACCGTCCGCTCGTGGTCACCGAGCTCGGTCTTGCCGCGGAGGTGCACGGGGAGGACGAGCAGGCACGCTCGCTGGGCATGCAGCTCGGGCTCGTCGACCGGGCCGGGTGCGCCGGCGCCACGATCTTCTCCTGGACCGACGAGTGGGCCGTGCACACCGAGCCCGTCGTCGGGTGGGGCTTCGGGCTCACCCGCGTCGACCGCAGCCCGCGGCCGTCGCTCGAGGTGGCGTCGGGCTGGGCCCGCCGGAGCCTCCGCGAGACGCGGGCCGACTGGCCGTCGATCACGGCCGTCGTCTGCGCGTACGACGAGGAGCGGCGCATCGGCGACTGCCTGACGTCCCTGCAGCAGGTGGAGTACCCGGGGCTGCAGGTCGTCGTCTGCGACGACGGATCGAGCGACCGCACGCCGGAGCTGGCCCGGCGCAGCGGCTTCGAGCTTCTCGAGCTGCCCCACGGCGGTCTGAGCGCGGCCCGGAACGCCGGCCTCGCCGCCGCCGAGGGCGAGATCGTCGCCTACCTCGACGCCGACGCCGCCTGCCATCCCGACTGGCCCTTCCACCTCGCGCTCGCGTTCGAGGACCCGTCGGTGATGGCGGCGGGAGGCCCCAACCTGCCGTGGCCGACGGGCGGGCTCGTGGAGCGCGCGGTCTCCTTCTCGCCGGGCAACCCGGTCGAGGTGCTGGTCGGCGACGACCGCGCCGAGCACGTCCCTGGGTGCAACATGGCCGTCCGGCGGTCGGCGCTCGAGGGCATCGGCGGGTTCGACGTGGCCTACACGACCGCCGGGGACGACGTCGACGTCTGCTGGCGCCTGCTCGACCTCGGCGGACGGATCGGGTTCTCCCCCGCCGCCCAGGTCCACCACCACCGCCGGGACACAGTGCGGGGGTACCTCCGGCAGCAACGCGGTTACGGCCGGGCGGAGCGCATGCTCTCCGGCCACCACCGGCACCGCTTCAACCGGCTGGGCGCCGCGCGTTGGTCCGGGTTCGTGTACGGCGGACCGCGCGTCCTGCCCCGGATGCTGAGACCCGTCGTCTACCACGGGGCGATGGGCACCGCGCCGTACCAGACCGAGCTGCGCGACCCGGCCGGACCCGTGGCGATGTGGGCCGCGGCCCTGATGCCCCTCACCGTCGCCCTCGGAGCCCTGGCTGCGCCCTTGGCGCTCGCGCACCCGGCGTTCCTGGCCCTTCCCCTCGCCGTCGCGTTCCTCGTGGTCGGCTACGCGGCCTCGGTCGCGGCGGCCGTCCGGCCGGCGCGGAGCGAGCCGACTCCGTGGAGGCTCAGGGCCCTCGTCGGGCTGCTGCACGTGCTGCAGCCGTTCGCGCGGACCTGGGGACGGCTGCGCGCCCGGCCCCTGCCTGCTCGGCCGACCCAGCCGGCACCGTGGACCGGGCAGCGTGAGCACTGGCTCCAGGCCCTCCAGCACGAGCTGTCGTCCGGCTGGTGCGCGGTGCGGCCCGGCGGCCCGCAGGACGGCTGGGACCTCGAGGTGAGCGTGGGACCGCTGCTGCGCTGCCGGCTCAACACTGCCGTCCGCTGGGAGTGGGAACCCGCGACGAGAAGGAGCTGGTCGGCAAGCGCCATCGGCGTCGCAGCGACGCTGGTGGGCGCGCTGCTCCTTGCGGTGTCGCCCGCAGCCGCTGCCGTGGTCCTCGGGACCCTCGGAGCGCTGGCGGCCCTCGAGGCGGTCGTGCTCCGCAGGGTGACCGAGGGGGCGGTCGCGCGCACCACCGCGGGGGTGTCGGCATGAGCGGCCACGGTGAGCGCAGCCCCGGGCTCGGCCGGCGTCTCGCCCACGAGCTGCGGCCCTACTGGCGTCAGGTGGCCGTGATCTTCCTCCTCGACCTGCTCGCCACGCCGCTCATGCTGCTGGCTCCGGTTCCGGTGAAGATCGCCGTCGACAGCGTGCTCGGCGACGAGCCGCTGCCCGGCTTCCTGGCCCCGCTGGTGCCTGACGCCGTGGCGGGGGCCGACCTCGGCCTGCTCTTCGTCGCGGCCACGATGCAGGTCGCGGTGGTCGTGCTCGCCCAGCTCCAGCAGCTGGCCAGCTACGGGCTGCGCACGAGGACCGGTGAGGCGCTCACACAGGGCATCCGGGACAAGCTCTTCGCCCACGCCCAGCGGCTGTCGCTGCTGCGGCACGAGGCGCGGGGGTCGACCGACTCGGTCTACCGGATCCAGTACGACGCGATGGCGGTGCAGCGGGTCACGGTCGAGGGGTTGCTCACGACGGCCGCGGCGGTGGTCACGCTGGTGACCACGGTGGCGGTGATCGCGGCTCTCAGCTGGCGGCTCGCGCTCGTCGGACTGCTGGTGTCACCGCTGCTGGTCGTGCTGACCCGCGGATACCGCGTCCGGGTGCGTCCGCGGTACCGCGACGTGAAGGACATCGAGAGCGACGCCATGCGCGTGGTCCAGGAGGCGCTCTCCGGCCTGCGCGTGGTCAAGGCGTTCGGCCAGGAGGAGAGCGAGCTGGAGCGCTTCGACCGGCGCGCACGGGCCGGGCTCAGTGCGCGCGTCGGTCTTGCCTGGGCCGAGGGCTGGTTCGGCCTGGTGGTCAACCTGGTCACCGCGGTCGGCACGGCCGCAGTCCTGTTCATCGGTGTCCGGGACGTCCAGCGCGGCGTGCTCACCCTGGGCGAGCTGCTCATGGTGATCGCCTACCTCGCGCAGCTCTACAGCCCGCTCAAGACGATCAGCAAGAAGGCGGCGTCGGTGCAGACCTCGCTGGCCAGCGCCGAACGGGTCTTCGAGTTCCTCGACGAACCGGTCGACGTCGAGGAGCGCCCCGACGCGCTGCCTCTGCTGCGAGCCCCCGGCGTCCTCGAGTTCGACCACGTCTCCCTGGCGTACGACGGGGGGCGGGACGCGCTGGTCGACGTGTCCCTGCGGGTCGAGCCGGGGATGCGCGTCGGGATCAAGGGACTCACCGGCGCCGGCAAGACCAGCCTGGTCAGCCTGCTCATCCGGTTCTACGACCCGACGGCCGGCCGGATCCTGCTCGACGGCACCGACCTGCGCGACTACCGCCTCCGCGATCTTCGCGGCCAGGTCTCCGTGGCCCTCCAGGACCCTGTGCTCTTCTCCACGAGCATCGCCGAGAACATCCGCTACGCCAGGCCGGACGCGGGCCTGGACGACGTGGTGGCCGCCGCCGAGCAGGCCGACGCGCACGCCTTCGTCAGCGCGCTCCCCCGCGGCTACGACACGCCGGTCGGCGAGCGGGGCATGCGGCTCTCCGGCGGCGAGCGGCAGCGGATCTCGCTCGCCCGCGCGTTCCTGAAGGGCGGCGACATCCTGGTCCTCGACGAGCCGACGAGCTCGGTCGACGTCCGCACCGAGGCCACCATCCTCGAGGCCATGCAGCGGCTCATGCGCGGCCGGACCACCTTCCTCATCTCCCACCGCCTGTCGGCGCTCGAGGGCTGCGACATGTGGATCGAGCTGGCCGGTGGGCGCCTCGTCGACCGGTGGGCGCCCACGGCGCCCGCTGCCCCGACCGGAGGGGTCCGATGACCGTCCCCGCTGCGCCGCGCGGCTCGATGGAGCCCGGTGCCCTCGACCTCCTCGCCGACGCGCTGAGCCGGCTCGACGACGGCTACACGGGAGCGGTGCTGGCCAAGGCCGTGGAGCTCCGGCCCGACGTGCACCGCATCGAGCTGTCCGGGAGCCCGCACGGGAGCGTGGTCGCCAAGCGGATCCGAAGCAAGCGGGCCCAGCTCGAGCGCCGGGTGACCGACCGCTGGCTACCGGCGGTGGGACTCGCCGGGTTCGGTCCTCCGCGGCTGGCCGCGGCCGCCGAGCCCGACGGCCTCTTCGTCTGGCACGTCTACGAGGACCTCGGCCCGCACGGCCTCGACCGGGAGAGCGCGGACGAGACCGCCGTCCGGCGGGCGATGGACCGCCTCGCCGACCTGCACGCCGGCTTCGCGCGCAGCCCGCTGCTTCCCGAGGTCCGCTTCGCCGCCGGCGACCTGGGGGCGTACTTCTACACCCGGAGCGTGCGTGACGCCGCCGCGACGATCGAGCGCATGCGGCCCCCCTACCTCCGGCCCAGCGACGAGGAGGCGGCGGTCCGGGACGCGGTGCTGGCCAGGCTGCACGCACTCCTCGACGACGAGCCCGCCCGGGTCGAGCTGATCGAGCAGATGGCCGGGCCCGAGACACTGGTCCACGGCGACCTGACCCGGGAGAACGTCTTCGTCCTCGACAACGGGAGCCGCCCGGCCGTCCGGCTGATCGACTGGGACCACGTCGGTGTCGCCCCGGCCGGCTTCGACCTCTCCACGCACCTGGCGTACTACCCGCCGGCGTTGCGGACGGTCGTGCTCGACGCCTACACCACCGCCATGGCAGACCGCGGGTTCCCGTTCCGGGACGGGCTGGACTGGGACCTCCTGGTCTCCACGTTCGAGGCCGGCAGGCTGGCGAACCAGCTGATCTGGCTGTCGATCGGAATCCTCGAGGGCAACGGCTGGACCTTCGACGGGCTCGCCGACTGGGGCCGGGCCCTCGCCGCCTCGGTCGACCCACCGGGCACGGACCTCGACGAGAGCCTGCGGCCGTGACCCGCGTGGTCGTCGGCGCCTACCGCGTCGCCTCGCTGGCGCGGGCCGCCGGCCACTTCTGGGTCTACGCGCAGTACGCACATGCCCTGCGCCGGCTGGGGTGCGACGTCTGGTGGCTGGAGGAGCTGCCCGCGGGGGGCGGTGCGGTCACCGACCAGGACCGCACCGCAACCCTTCGGGACCGGCTCCGCCCGTTCGGGCTCGCGGACAGGGTCGTGCTCTACCGCTGGGAGGACGACGCCGCCGAACCGACGTACCTCACCGTCCCCGCCGTCCAGGCCCGACGGACCCTCGAGGGCGCCGACCTGCTGCTCAACTTCGACTACCGGATGCGCAACGCTCTCCTGGAGCGGTTCCGCCGGACCGCTCTGGTCGACATCGACCCCGGGCTCCTCCAGCTGTGGTGGCACCACGGGGACCTCCGCGTGAACCGGCACGACGTCTACTTCAGCATCGGGGAGAACCTCGACGGCACCCTGCCGGGGGTCGCGTGGACGCACTCACCCCCGGCGGTGTCGCTCGACCTGTGGCCCTACCACTTCGACCCCGCTGCCCGGGCCTTCACCTCGGTGACGTCCTGGAGCAGCCGCGCGTACGTCACCCTGCTCGACGGCTCCACCATCGACACCAACAAGCGCCTGACCTACCTGGAATTCGGGGACCTCCCGCGGCGGACCCGTCAGCACCTCGAGCTCGCGACCGTGCTGGGCCCCGGCGAGGACGCCGACCGCGGGCTCATGGAGGCGCGCGGCTGGACCATGCGGTCCGCGGCCGAGGTCGCCGGCACGCCGGGGGGTTACCGGGACTACATCCAGCGGTCGCGCGGCGAGCTCGGGCTCGCCAAGCCGGCCTACGTCCTCCTCGGCAACGCCTGGCTCAGCGACCGCACCGTGTGCTACCTGGCGACGGGCAAGCCGGCCGTGGTGCAGGACACCGGGGCCAGCTCCTACCTCCCGGTGGGCAGGGGGCTCCTGAGGTTCTCCTCGGTGGACGAGGCCGTCGCGGCGCTCGCCGAGGTCGACGCCGACTACGCCGGGCACTGCCGCGACGCACGCGAGCTCGCCGAGACCTACTTCTCCGCCACCGACGTGGTCACAAGGATGCTGAGTCACGCCCTCGGGGCGTGACGAGGTCCGGGTCCGGGGCCGGCCCGCCCTCCGCGACCTGGCGCGACCGGAACCAGGCGATCGTGCGCGAGAGACCCTCCTCGAGGCCGACCTGGGGGCTCCAGCCGAGCACGGACCCCGCCAGGGTGATGTCCGGCCTCCGCAGCTCCGGGTCGTCCTGGGGCCGGGGCACGAAGGTGACCGGCGACTCCGAACCGGTGAGGGCGCGGATCTTCTCCGCGACCTCGAGCACGCTCAGCTCGACGGGGTTGCCGATGTTGACCGGGCCGGCGTGCTCGGAGTGGAGCATCCGCACCAGCCCGTCGACGGTGTCGTCGACGAAGCACACCGACCGCGTCTGCCGGCCGGTGCCGGTGACCGTGAGCGGCTCACCGCGCAGCGCCTGGTCGATGAACGTCGGGACCATCCTCCCGTCGTACGCGCGCATCCGGGGGCCGTAGGTGTTGAAGATCCGCACGATCCCGGTCCGCACCCCGTGGCTCCTGCGGTAGGCGGTCGTCGCCGCCTCGGCGAAACGCTTGGCCTCGTCGTAGACGGCACGCGGGCCCACGGGGTTGACGTTGCCCCAGTAGCTCTCCGGCTGAGGGTGCACCAGCGGGTCGCCGTAGGTCTCCGAGGTCGAGGCGAGCAGGAACCGCGCCTGCTTGAGACGGGCGAGCTCGAGGGCGTGCAGGGTCCCGGCGGAACCGACCTGCAAGGTCTCCACGGGGAAGCGGTGGTAGTCGACCGGCGAGGCCGGCGAGGCCAGGTGCAGCACGGCATCGACCGGGCCGGTGACGCGGACGCCCTGGCTGACGTCGGTCTCCACCAGCTCGAAGCGGGGGTCGCCGGCGAGCGGGGCGACGTTGACCGCGGCGCCGGTGAGCAGGTTGTCCAGGCAGAGCACGTCGTAGCCGCCGGCCACGAGCCGCTCGGCGAGGTGGGAGCCCAGGAACCCTGCTCCGCCGGTGACCACCGCTCGTCGTCGTCGCATCTCCGGCCCCCGTTCCCACGCTCGTCCCTCCCGGCCTCGGACGGCAGACGAGGCACGGTGCGGCCGGAACCCGCGGACACTGTTCGAGCGCATTCGGCCATGGGGGCCGCAACCTCAGTAGAACGCCGGACGCTGCTCAGCACAACCACCCGATCAGGCGGGGAGGGCTACGCGCGACCGGCGAGGGCTCAGGTGTCGGCGAGGCGCCCGAGCTCCTCGCCCAGCGCCTCCTCGATCACCTTGTTGAGCTCGTCGCGGAACACCGCGAGCACCGCCTGGGACGCCACGGGCAGCAGGGTCCGGATCGCCTCGAGCATCACCGGCCACTGGTCCTCCGGCAGCCCGGCGTCCACGAACGGCTTCCACATCTGGGCACGGAACTCGTCGACGAAGCGCTGGGCGATCACGTGCAGGTGCTCTGCGAGCAGCGGCAGCAGTGCGAGGACGGAGCCCCGGTCGAGACCGAGCGCCATCGCCTTCGCGCCCGCGCGTACGACGAACGGCCTCATGAGCCTCACCCGGGAGTCGTCGACGCGCTCCACGAGGCCGATCTCGACGAGCCGGTCGAGGAAGCCGGTCTCCTCCTCGACGCCGGCGAGACGCAGCAGGGCATCGACCGTCATCTCCTCCGGCTCCTCGGAGTGTCCGAGCGGGTCCTCGAGGGTGTGCAGCAGGTCGAGGGCATGCCCGGCGGTGGCCGTCGACTGGCGCTTCAGGACCTTCTCCACCGCCGCGAGCGTGTAGCCCCGCGCGAGCAGGTCGCGGATCAGCAGCAGCCGGCTGACGTGCTCGGGGCCGTAGTAGCCGGTGCGTCCCACCAGGTGCGGCGGCGGGACCAGGCCGCGACCGGCGTAGGCCCGGACGTTGCGCACGGTCATGCCCACTGCCGCGGCGAGCTGGTCGACGGTCATCTGCGGCGCGGTCACCGGGTCATCCTCCCAGGTCGCGCGTCGAGGGTCTTGACATCCACCGTCCGCCATGTGCCATTCTTCATGTTACATCCTGAATGTCACATACGCAGAGCCCCGAGACCCCGACCCCGGAGCCCCATCATGCTGACCCTCCTCACCGCGTCGTCGGCCGCGTCGAGCGCCGAGGCCCCCTCCGCCGGCGGCGCGCCGGTCGACCAGATCCTGGTGGTCGGCGCGTTCACCGCGGCCGTGTACGCCGCCATCTTGTGGGTGCTGGTCCGCGAGCGCACCGGCCACGCCACGCTCGTCGGCCGCGCGGCCGACACGCTCGCGCGCCTCGACGGCAGCCCACGCTGGTTCGGCCTGCCCCTCACGATCAGCGTCACCGGCGCCCTGTCCGGCGCGGTCGGCCTGTACTGGGACGTGTCCTTCCACATCGCCATGGGCCGCGACGAGGGGCCGCTCGCCAACCCGGCGCACTACTTCATCTTCCTCGGCCTGATCGCGATCTTCGCCGGTGGCGCGCTCGCCCTGGCTCTCGCGAAGGACCGCCTCCCCCGTCGTACCCTGCGCCTCACCCGCACCTGGCGCGTGCCGATCGGTCCCGCCGTCGGCACCGTGGTGGCGCTCTTCGCACTCCTCGGCTTCCCCCTCGACGACGTGTGGCACCGGCTGTTCGGCCAGGACGTGACCGAGTGGGGGCCGACGCACGTGCTGATGATCGGCGGCGTGCTGATGCTGCCGTACACCATGCTGCTCACCTGCGCGGAGGCCAGGCAGGTCGGGGACTCCTGGCTGCGCGAGCGCTTCGAGTGGGTGGCGATCCTGGTCCTCGCCGCCGGGCCGGTCGCGTTCCTGCTGGAGTACGCGTTCGGCGTCCCGCAGTTCCCGCTCGTCAACGACCCGGTGATCCTCGCGCTCGCGACCGTGGTCACCTTCACGCTGGCGATGTACCGCGGGCTGCGCTGGGTGGTCTCGATCTGGGCCGCGCAGGCCGCGCTCCAGGCGATCCTGGTCGCGCTGAACGTCTGGGCCTTCGACGCGTTGACCCCCTGGCCGCCGGTGCTGCTCGGCGGTGCGGTCGTCGCCGCGCTGCTCACGCGCCGGGCCCGGCCGTCTGTCGCGTTCGGCGCGATGGCCGGGGTCGCCATGGCGATCGGCATGCTCGTCGTCGAGTACTTCTGGACCCAGGCCACCCGGCCGATGCCGTGGCCGGTCGAGATGATGCCGTGGGCAGCGCTCTTCGCCGGCGTCACCGGCTCGTGCGTCGGCGTGGTCGCGACCTGGATGCACCTGAGGCTGACCGCCGTCTCCGGCGACGCGACCGCGGAGGCCGCACGGGTCGCCTCCCCCGGGGACCATGCCGGCCGGTGGGCGCTCGCCGCCGCTGCCGCCCTGGTCGGCGTGTTCGTCGTCAACGTGCCCCCGGCCGCGCCTGACGGCGGTACGGCGGACGTGGCGGTCGGCGAGGTGCGCGACGGGCGCGCCCAGGTCACGGTGAAGGTCGACCCGGAGCTCGTCGAGGACGCGTACTGGTTCGAGGTCCTCGCCTGGCAGGGCGGCGGGTCCGTCCGGGGCGGGCTCGAGCCTGTCGGCGACGGCGTGTGGCGCACCGACGTGCCGATGCCGGTCGCCGGGAGCTGGAAGACCCTGGTCCGGCTGCACACCCCGCTCCACGAGCTCGGCGCCGCACCGGTCTACCTCCCGGCCGACCCGGCCATCCCCGCCGAGGAGCGCCCTGCCACCACCGGCACCCGGCGGATCGTGGAGGAGAAGCACATCCTGCGCCGCGAGGAGAAGCAGGGTGTCCCCGGCTGGCTGTGGGGCACCGCCTACGGCGTCGTCGGCGCGCTCTTCGCCGGCCTGTTCGCCACGGTCGCCGTGGGCTACTCCGCCGCGGCCCGCCGGACACCGGGCGGGCCGGGCGCACCCGGTTCCGCGGCCCGCGCACCGCGCTTCGTGCGCCGGCTGATCGGAGCGCGCGCATGACGACCCGCGACATGGCACGGCCGTCGACGACGCGCCTGCGGACGCACGACGGCCTCGACCTGCACGTCCACGTGGAGGGTCCCGAGGACGCCGCGCTGACCGTCGTGCTCGCCCACTGCTGGACCAGCGACCACGACTCCTGGCGCTACCAGGTGCGTGACCTGCGGCACCGGTTCGGCGACGACCTGCGCGTGGTGACCTACGACCACCGCGGGCACGGCGCCTCGGACGAGACCCCGGAGCCCGCCGCGACGATCGAGAACCTCGGCCGCGACCTGTCCGACCTCATCGACGCGCACGCCTCCGACGGCGACCTGGTGCTCGGCGGCCACTCGATCGGCGGGATGACCCTGATGGCGCTCGCCGAGCACCGGCCCGGGCTGTTCACCGAGCGGGTCCGCGGCGTGCTGCTCGTGGCGACGTCGGGCGGCTCGATGCACGAGGTCACACTGGGCCTGCCTCGGTTCGGCGACAAGGTGCGCGAGCAGATCCCGCGGATGCTGGCGATGCGCTCGCGGATGGTCAGCCGGAGGCGGCGCAGGAAGGCGCCGTTCGTCGAGGCGATGGTCGCCCGGAGGTTCCTCTTCGGCGAGGAAATGCGGCTGCGCGACCACGCGCTGACCGTCGAGGGCATCATCAACACCCCGGCCGCGTCGATGTGCGGGTTCTTCGAGGACATCATGAAGCACGACCGCGTGGAGGGCCTCTCGGTGCTCGCCGGGCTGCCCGTGCACGTGATGGTCGGCAGCAAGGACAAGCTCACCCCGCCCTCGCACGCCGAGCTCCTCGCCGAGAAGGTCCCGGGTGCCCGGCTGACCGTCGCTCCGGGGGCGGGCCACATGCTCCCCCTCGAGCGCGATGCCCTGGTGACCGAGGCGCTGGTCGAGCTCGTGGAGCAGGCTCAGGCCACCGACCGGCGTACCCCCGAGGCCACCAGCCCGGCTCCGAGCGCGACGCGTCTCGCCGCGAGGTAGCGCCGCACCACCAGCTCCGCGACCAGCGGGTGATGGGCCAGCACGTCCGCGACCGCGACCGTGCCCTGCGCCCGGGCCAGCGCGGTGGCCTTGGTCGCGAAGTGGCCCGGTGCCAGGAGGTACGGCGACGTGGCGATCCGGCTCCGGCCCTGCTCACGGAGCTCGGCGAACACCTCCGGGACGCCGGGACCGGAGCCGCTGAGGAACGCGACCCGCACCGGCGCGCGCCAGTGTGCGCGGAGCAGGCGGCCGGCGACCAGCGCCTCGGTCGTCGCGTCGGCGTCCTTCGAGCCGGCGACCACCATCACGACCGCGTCGCCGCGGCAGGCACCCGCGGCGCGCAGCTGCATCGCGGCGGCCGCCCCCAGCACGGGGTGCGGCCCGAGCGGCCGGCCCATGGTGACGGGGAACGGGCTCAGCCGCGCGGACTCCGGCAGGTCGACGTTCACGTGGTA
The DNA here is from genome assembly GCA_035762105.1 of Nocardioidaceae bacterium. GTDB lineage: Bacteria > Actinomycetota > Actinomycetes > Propionibacteriales > Nocardioidaceae > Nocardioides_C. The sequence continues at coordinate 18,598 of DASTPU010000162.1, forward strand.
CCCGGTCGAGAGCAGCAGCGGGACGACGACCGAGGGCTCCCGCGCGGCGGCCATCACCGAGGAGAAGGTCGGCTCGGCCAGCTCGACGTAGGACTCGACCACCTCGACGTCGGGAAGCCTTCGCCCTACCCGCCTCACCAGCGTCCTGATCGCGCGCGGTGCCTCGCTGTGGCGGCTCCCGTGGGCGACCGTGACCAGACGTTCCTTCACGACAGTGCTCCTCTCACAGGTGACCGGCAGCCGGTAACCGCGCTTGACGACCGTCTGCACCAGCCGTGGACCGACCGCGGAGCGGAGCCGCGCGACCGCGACCTCCACCGCGTGCTCGCTGCCGGCGTGACCGCTGGGCAGGTGGCCCATCAGGTCGCGCCGGGAGACGACGTGACCGGGCCGCTCGGCGAGGGCACGCAGGACGGCCAGCGGTGCCGGGGACAGGCGGGCCTCCGTCCCGTCCACGCACACGCGGTCGCCGTGCATCAGCAGCCGGTGTCCGCACACCGCGATCTCGGTGCCGCGGCGGCGGCTCGGCAGCTCCTCCTCGAGGGTCCGCACCATCGCGGCGAGCCGGGACCGGCCCGGCTGCAGCACCGGGACTCCCCACAGCTCGAACGCCGCCGCGGTCACCGGCCCGACGCAGACCGCGAGCACGTCGGAGCGGAACGCGTCGAGCACGTCGGCGCGTCGCCCGGCCGCGACCGCGACGTCCATCAGGATCTCCACGGCCGGCGCGCTCGTGAACGTCACCGCGTCGACCTTCCGCTCCGCGACGAGGTCGACCATCCGGAACATGGCGGCCTGGTCGTCGGCCGGCTCGCAGCGGTACACCGAGACCACCTGCACCTCGGCGCCCTGGAGCCGCAGCGCGTTGGCCACCACCGACAGCGACCGCCCGTGCTCCTGTACGACGATCCGCCTGCCGGCGAGGCTGCTGCCTCTCAGGTAGGTCAGGACGTCCTCGAAGCACTCCGACGGCGGTGACCACAGCTCACGAAGCCCGTGGGCACGGAGCGCGCCGAGCGACTTCGGGCCCCGCGCCACGATCTCCGCCCGGCCCAGCGCGGCGACGAGGTCGGGCAGGAGCCCCCAGCCGGACGCGGCCTCGAACCACCGACGCAGCCCGAGCCCGGTCGTGGCCACGAACACCTCCGGCGGGACCGCGATGACGGTCTCCGTCGCGGCGCGCAGGTCCACGTCGCAGGTGGCCTCGATCCCCATCGCCGGGGCCGACTCCACCTCCGCGCCGCGGCGCTCGAGCAGCGCGGTGAGCTCCTCCACCTTGCGCGCCGACGTGATCCCGACCCGGAAACCCGTGAGCGACCGTCCCTCGACTGACGGCTCGGCGCTCACGGCGAGAGCCTCCGGGGACCCACCAGGACCACGCCCTCGACGACGCGCACCTCGTAGGTCGCGACCGCGACACCCTCCTCGTCGAGGCACCGGCCGGTGCGCAGGTCGAACCCGTGCTTGTGCATCGGCGAGGCCACGAAGGCGACGTCCTCGCCGTCGACGGTCCGGCTGCCGACGATGCCGCGGGCGAGGACGCTGGCGCGGCTGAACGGGTCCTGGTTGCCGAGCGCGTAGACCTCGTCGTCGTGAGTGCGGAAGATCGCGACCGCCTGCCCGTGGACGAGGGCAGCCGCGCCCCGCTCGACCTCGAGCTCGGCGAGCCGGCAGACCGGCGTCCAGGTCTCCGTGGCGGTCATCGCGGCGCCCCCACCGGGATGTCGGCGCCGGCGATGACCGGGCGGATCTGCTCCCGCTCGGTGGCGAACTCGATCGTCGGGTCGGGGGTCCCGGGCGCGTTCACGAACGACACGAACCGCCGCAGCTTGTCCGGGTCCTCGAGGGTCGCCGCCCACTCGTCGAAGTAGGTGTCGACGTGCCGTGCCATCTCCGCCTCGAGCTCCGCGCCCAGACCGAGGGCGTCGTCGACCACGACCTCGCGGACCCGGTCGAGCCCGCCGTCGAGCGAGCCGATCCACGCGCTCGTGCGCTGAAGCCGGTCCGCGGTGCGGTTGTAGTACATGAGGAACCGGTCGACGTACCTGACCAGCGTCTCGGTGTCGAGGTCGGCGGCGAGCAGCTGTGCATGGGCGGGGTTCGCGCCGCCGTTGCCCCCGACGTACAGGTTCCAGCCCTTCTCGGTGGCGATGACGCCGAAGTCCTTGCCGCGAGCCTCGGCACACTCGCGGGCGCAGCCGCTGACCCCTGCCTTGATCTTGTGCGGCGAACGCAGGCCGCGGTACCGGTTCTCGAGGTCGATCGCGAGCTTCACCGAGTCCTGCACCCCGAAGCGGCACCAGGTCGACCCCACGCAGGACTTCACGGTGCGCAGCGACTTGCCGTAGGCGTGGCCGGACTCGAAGCCGGCGTCGACGAGCCGGCGCCAGATCGCCGGGAGCTGCTCGAGCCGCGCGCCGAGGAGGTCGATGCGCTGGCCGCCGGTGATCTTGGTGTACAGGTCGAAGTCGCGGGCCACCTCGCCGATCACGATCAGCTTCTCCGGGGTGATCTCGCCGCCCGGGACCCGCGGCACGACCGAGTAGGTGCCGTTGCGCTGGATGTTGGCGAGGTAGGCGTCGTTGGTGTCCTGCAGCGCCACGGTCGACCTGTCGAGCACGTGGCCGTTGAGCTGGCTGGCCAGGATCGAGGCGACGGCCGGCTTGCACACGTCGCAGCCGCGGCCGCGGCCGTGGGCGGTGACGATGTCGTCGAAGGTGCGGTAGCCGTGCACGGCGATCACGTCGAAGAGCTCCTGCCGGGACAGGTCGAAGTGCTCGCAGATTCCGGTCGCGACCGTGACCCCCGAGGCGGCGAGCCGCTCGTCGAGGAGGTTCTTCACCACGGGGACGCAGGAGCCGCAGGTGGACCCGGCGCGCGTGCACTTCTTCAGGCAGGCGACGGTGTCGCAGGTTCCTTCGTCGACCGCGCCACAGATCGCCGCCTTCGTGACGTTGTTGCAGCTGCACACCACAGCCTCGTCCGGCATCCCGGCACCGGTCGCGCCGGCGCGGCCCGAGACGGCCGGCAGGATCAGCTCCTCGGGGTTCTCGGGAAGCGCGATACCGGAGGAGACCATCGGGCGCAGGGTGCCGTAGGCGGAGGCGTCGCCGACGAGGATGCCGCCGAGCAGACGGCTTGCGTCCTCGCTCACCACGAGCTTCTTGTAGACCCCCGCGACCGCGTCGGCGAGGACCAGCTCGAGCGCTCCGGGCGTCGTGGCGAAGGCGTCGCCGAAGCTGGCCACGTCGACGCCGAGCAGCTTGAGCTTGGTGGACATGTCGGCGCCGGTGAACGTGCCCTCGCCGTCGAGCAGCGTGTCCACGACCACCTCGGCCATGGAGTAGCCGGGCGCGACCAGGCCGTACATCTTCCCGCCGGGGGCGGCGCACTCACCGATCGCGAACACGGCGGGGTCCTCGGTGCGGCAGCGCTCGTCGACCAGGACGCCGCCGCGCTCGGCGACCGGGAGGCCGCAGTCACGGGCGAGCTGGTCGCGCGGCCGGATCCCGGCCGAGAACACGACGACCTGCGCGTCGAGCGTGGTCTCGGCGAGCTCGAGCCCCTGGACCCGGCCCCGGACGTCGCCGACGACACGCTGCGTCGCGGCCCCGGTGTGCACGTGGACGCCGAGCTTCTCGATGTGCCGCACCAGCGTCGTGCCGCCTGCGTCGTCGAGCTGCACCGGCATCAGCCGCGGAGCCATCTCCACAACGTGGGTGTCGAGGCCGAGCTGGTGCAGCGCGTTGGCCGCCTCGAGGCCGAGGAGCCCACCGCCGACGACCGCGCCCGTCGTGGCGGTCGCGGCGGCGTCCCGGATCGCCTCGAGGTCCTCGATCGTGCGGTAGACGAAGCACCCGTCGAGGTCGTGGCCGGGCACGGGAGGCACGAAGGGCGCCGCGCCCGTCGCGAGCACCAGTGCGTCGTACCCGAGCACCTCGCCGTTGTCGAGGACGACCTTGCGGCCCTCCCGGTCCACGTCCGTGACGGTGGTGCCGAGCACGAGGCGCACCCGCGGGTCGTCGTACCTGCCCTCGGGGAGCAACGACAGCTCCTCGGCGCTCCCGACGGAGAAGAACGAGGTGAGCGCCACTCGGTCGTACGCCGGCCGCGGCTCCTCACCGACCACCACGATGTCGAAGCGCTCGGTGAGGCCGCGCTCGACGGCAGCCTGCACGAAGCGGTGGCCGACCATGCCGTGCCCGGCGACCACGAGGGTCTGGCGGAGATGCGTCATGGGGTACGTCCTTTCGGGTTGGTCTGAAACGTAGGGGGCTCACGTAAGCCGGTTGTCTCGCGGATGTTTCGAGGAGGAAAACCCCTTCTCACAGGCCGATCGCGGTGCCCACGAGCTCCTTCACCGTCTGCGCGCAGCCGCCGCAGCCGGTGGTCGCCCTCGTGTCCGCGACGGCGGCCGGGAGGTCCGCACACCTGCGGAGACGGCCTGCGGTGACACCGGCGCAGGCGCACACCTCGGCGTCGTCGGGCAGCGGCGCGGTGGTGACGGGCGCGTCGGCCATCAGCAGCAGGCCGGGCTCCTCGGGGCCGAGGACCGTACGGCGGTCGAACAGCTGCGTGACCAGGCCGACCCGAGCGAGGTCGCCGACCATCACCGCCGCCTCGATCACACCTCCGCGGACGACGAGCTTGCGGTAGGTCCCGGTGATCGGGTTCGCCACCTCGACGACCTCGCCGACGGTGTGCTCCGGGTCGCCCAGGACGGCGACGTCGAGGCCGGTCGCGCGGAGCCTCGCGACGACCCGGGACCCGTCGTACTCGGCCCGCCCTCCGGTGAGGACCTCGGCGAGGATCCCGGCCTGCTCCCATGCCGGTGCGACGAACCCGGGCGTGCGGCCTGCGTGCTCGGCGCAGTCACCGATCGCGTGGACCCGGTCGTCGGTGACCGACCGCAGCCGTCCGTCCACGACCACGCCGCGGCGCACGAAGAGCCCTGCCCCCTTGGCGATCGCGGTCGCGGGACGACCTCCGGCGGTGAGCACGACGTGGTCGGCGGGCAGCGTGTAGCCGCTGTCGAGCCGCAGCCCCTCGGCCGTGAGCCGGACCGCGCGGGTGTGCGTGTACACCTCGGTACCGAGCCGGCGCATGCTGCGGGCGATCACGGCGCCGGCCTGCTCGCCGACCTGCGACGAGAGCAGGTGCGAGGTGCCCTCGACCAGGTCGACCTCGAGCCCCCTCACCTGCAGGGCCCGGGCGACCTGGAGTCCGAGCAGCCCACCTCCCACGACCACCGCCCGCTGTCCTGGGGTGATCGCCGCGTCGAGCCGCCTGCAGTCGTCCAGCGAGCGGAACGCGTGGACCTTCGGGTGCAACCGGCCGTCGGGGGTGACGATCCCGCGGATCGGCGGCAGGGTCGGGATCGAGCCCGTCGCCAGCACGAGCCGGTCGTAGGGAAGGCGGCGCCCGCCCTCCAGCACCACCTCGCGACGTTGCCGGTCCACCTCGGCGACGCGGGTGCCGGCCAGGAGGGCGACTCCCCGCTCCTCGAGGAATCCCGTGTCCTGCAAGGCGATCCGGCTCGCCGGGTGTGTTCCTTCCAGGACCGCGGAGAGCAGGATCCGGTTGTACGACGGACCTCGCTCGTCGCCCACGACCGTGATCTCCGGGTCGGCCGCGCCCTGGCCACGGCGGGCGACGAGCTCCTCCACGAGCCGGGCAGCGGCCATCCCGTTGCCCACGACGACGACCCTCACGAGGAACCACCGCCCCGCGCGTCGGCGGAAGTGGGCAGAGACGACATCTTCCGGGCCTCGGAATGCGTCATCTCTGCCCACTTCTCCCGGGCGACGGGGGTCACGGACGCCGCACACACCTTGAGCTCCGGCATGCGGGAGGCAGGGTCCAGCGCGTCGTTGGTCAGCTGGTTCGCGCCGACCCAGTGGAAGGGGACGAACACGGTGTCGGGACGGATCGCGTCGGTGACCCGGGCCGGCGCCTGCATGGACCCGCGACGCGTGGTGACGCGGACGCGGTCCCCGTCGAGGACGTCGAGCCGGCCGGCCAGCATCGGGTGCAGCTCGACGAACGGGCCCGTGTCGTCGAGGTCGCGCACCCGCCTGGTCTGGGCGCCGGACTGGTACTGCGCGAGCACCCGGCCCGTGGTCAGGTGCAGCGGGTAGTCCTGCGACGTCTGCTCCGCGGGCCCTCGGTGGTCGACGGCGTGGAACCTTGCCCGCCCGTCCTCGGTGGCGAACCGGTCGAGGAACATCCGCTCGGTGCCCGGGTGGTCCGGGGTCGGGCAGGGCCAGAACACGCCGTGCTGCTCGGTGATCCGCCCGTAGTCGATGCCGGCGTAGTCGGCGGGGCCGCCGGCGGAGGCGCGGCCGAGCTCGGCGAAGACCGCCTCGGGGTCGGTCTCCAGGGCGACCGGCGAGCCCAGCCTCGAGGCGAGGTCGGCGAGCACCTCGAGGTCGCTGCGCACCCCCTTGGGCGGGTCGACCGCCTTCCGCCGCAGGATCACGCGACCCTCGAGGTTGGTCATGGTCCCGGTCTCCTCGGCCCACTGCGTGACGGGCAGGACGACGTCGGCCCGCGCCGCGGTCTCCGACATCACGACGTCGGCGACGACGAGGAGGTCGAGGGCGTCGAGCCGCTGGGTGACGTGGTTGGCGTTGGGGGCGGACACGACGATGTTGGAGGCGTGCACGAGCAGCGCCTTCGGCCCGTCGGCCGTGCCCAGGGAGTCGAGCAGCTCGTAGGCCGAGACCCCCTTGCCGGGAAGGGACTCCGGCTCGACACCCCACACACCGGCGACGTGTGCCCGGGCAGCCGGGTCGTCGATGGAGCGGTACCCGGGGAGCTGGTCGGCCTTCTGCCCGTGCTCGCGGCCGCCCTGCCCGTTGCCCTGCCCGGTGAGGCAGCCGTATCCCGAGTACGGCTTGCCGCACTGGCCGAGCGCGAGGGCGAGGTTCACCCACGCCAGGACGGTGTCGGAGCCCTGGGCGTGCTGCTCCGCGCCGCGTGCCGTCAGGACGACGACCCTCTCGGCCTCCCCGAGGAGACGGGCCAGGTCGCGGACCTCGTCGGCCGGCACGCCCGTGACCCGCTCCGTCCGCTCCGGCCACCACGACACGACGCTGCGACGGACCGCCTCGAAGCCGGCGGTGCGCTGTCCGACGTACTCCTCGTCGACCCAGCCGCCGGCGACGACGGCGTGGAGAATCCCCAGTGCCAGAGCCAGATCCGTGCCGGGGGCCGGCTGCACGTGGAGGTCCGCGCGCTCGACGGTCGCGGTGCGGCGCGGGTCCACGACGACGACCTTCCCGCCACGCTCACGCAGCCGGTCGAGGTGGCGGGCAGCGGGCGGCATGGTCTCGGCGAGGTTGGACCCGACGAGCACGAGCACGTCGGTGTGCTCGATGTCCGCGAGCGGGAAGGGCAGCCCCCGGTCGAGACCCAAGGACCGGGTGCCCGCGGACGCCGCCGAGGACATGCACCACCGGCCGTTGTAGTCGACCAGGCTGGTGCCGAGCACCGCTCGCGCGAACTTGCCGAGGGTGTAGGCCTTCTCGTTCGTGAGCCCGCCACCCCCGAACACCGCCACGGCGTCGCGGCCGTGTGCCGCCTGGATCCTCGCGATCCTCGTCGCGACCAGGTCGAGCGCCTCGTCCCAGGTGGCGGCGCGGAAGGCACCCGTCGCGGGGTCACGCAGCAGCGGGGTGGTGAGCCGCTCGCGGTGGCGGAGCAGGTCGGTGCTCGTCCAGCCCTTGCGGCACATCGCGCCCTCGTTGGTGGGGAACTCGTCCCAGGTGGTCACGACCGTCTCCCGTCCGCTGCGGGTCAGCCGCATCCCGCACTGGAGCGAGCAGTAGGGGCAGTGGGTCGGGGTGCTCATCGCTACACCTGCGCGTGGGCGAGGCTCGGCATCCGCACGGTGAGCACCCGGCTGCGCAGGTAGCACCACCAGGTGAGGCCGGCGCACGCCGCGTAGAAGGCGACGAAGCCGAACAGCGCCGCCTCGATCCCGCCCGTGTTGGCGATCGAGACACCGAAGGAGCGCGGGATGAGGAACCCGCCGTAGGCGCCGACCGCGGAGATCACGCCGAGGGCGGCCGCGCTCTGCTTCCGTGCGCGGGCACGCGCCCGGTCACCTTCTCCGGCCCGGGCCAGGAAGATCGCGGGGATCATCCGGTACGTCGTCCCGTTGCCGATGCCCGCGAGGGTGAACAGCAGCATGAAGAAGGCGAGGAACGGGCCGAACGCGTGCGCGTCCACCGACCAGACGACCCCGAGCACGCCGAGACCCATCGCCACGAAGGTGACCGCGGTGATCCGCGCACCGCCCCACCGGTCCGCGAGCAGGCCGCCGAGTGGACGTACGACGGACCCGACCAGCGCGCCGAGGAAGGCGTACCTCCCCGTGACCTCCGGGAACTGCGTCGACATCAGCAGCGGCATCGCGGCGCCGTAGCCGATGAACGAGCCGAACGTGCCGATGTAGAGGAAGGACATCACCCAGGTCTGCCGGTCCTTGGCGACCAGCGCCTGCTCACGCGCCGGCGACTTCGCGGAGCTGAGGTTGTCCATGAACAGCCAGGCGCCGGCCGCGGCGACGAGGGCCAGCGGCGCCCACACGAGCGCGACGTTCTCCAGGTTCACCGCGGAGGCCGCACCCACGACGCTCACGCCCACCACGAGCGGGGTGATCAGCTGGACGGTGCTGACGCCGATGTTGCCGCCGGCGGCGTTGAGACCGAGCGCCCAGCCCTTGCGGGCGTCCGGGTAGAAGTACGAGATGTTCGCCATGCTCGAGGCGAAGTTGCCGCCGCCGAGCCCGGCGGTCACCGCGGCGACGACGAACATCCAGTACGGCGTCTCCGGGTTGCTCACGCAGACCACGAGCAGCGTCGTGGGGATGAGCAGCAGCAGCGCGCTGACCACGGTCCAGTTCCGGCCGCCGAAACGAGCGACCGCGAACGTGTAGGGGAAGCGCATGGTCGCCCCGACGAGGCTCGGGACCGCGGCCAGCCAGAACAGCTGGTCGACGGTGAAGTCGAAGCCTGCCTGGGCCAGGTACACCGCGCTGACGCTCCAGAGCATCCACACGGAGAAGCCGACGTGCTCGGCGAGGACGGACCACACCAGGTTGCGGCGGGCGACGCGCTTCCCGCCGTTCTCCCAGAACGCCGGGTCCTCGGGCTCCCAGTGGTCGATCCACCTCCCGGTGCGGTGCGGCGCGGGGGTGGTCTTCGGCGGGGTCTCGGTTGCGGTCATGGCTGCTCCTGGGCTGTCCTGGACTGACGCGACAGACGCTAGGAAGCCGGTGTTTCGCCCTCGGTGCCCCGACGTGCCCCCGAGGTCAACTTCCCCTCACTCCCTCACAGCCGTGCCGCTACCGTGTCCGGCGTGACCCAGGCCGCCCGCGAACCGACCCCGGCAGCAGACGCACCGCGTACGGCGGTGATCCTGCTCGCCGCCGGTGAGGGCCGCCGGGTCGGAGCCGGCACCAACAAGGTGCTGCTGCCGTTGCTGGGCGAGCCCGTGTTCACCTGGTCGCTGCGCCGGGTCCTCGCCGTGCCCGGGGTCACCGAGGTGGTCCTGGTGATCCGCCCCGAGGACCGCGCCGAGATCGACCGCGGGCTCGCCCTGCTGGCCGACGCGCACCCCGGCGCCCGGATCTGGATCGTCCACGGCGGCAGCACCCGCCACGGCTCGGAGTGGAGCGCGCTCCGGGCCGTGGCGCGGGCGGTCGACGCGGACGAGGTGGACGTGGTCGCGATCCACGACGCCGCGCGCCCGCTGGCCGACGAGGCGCTCTTCGCCGCGGTGGTCCGCAGCGCCCACGAGCACGGCGGTGCCCTGCCGGTGCGGGCCCAGCGCTCCCTGGTGTCCCGCGGGCCCGGGCGTCCCCTCGACGGCGAGCTCGTCGCCGTACAGACCCCGCAGGCGTTCCGCGCCAAGCCGCTGCTCGACGCCTACCGGCAGGCCGACCGCGACGGCTTCACGGGTACCGACACCGCCTCGTGCGTGGAGAGGTACACCGACCTCGAGATCCACTGCGTCGACAGTCCCGCCACGAACATCAAGATCACGTTCCCCGAGGACGTCTCGCTGGCCGAGCGGCTGCTCAGCAAGGGATAACCCTTCTCCACCGTCTGTCGTTGATCACTGCATGCCCCCGCGCAGAACGACCTTCGCCTCGCTCCTCACGACCGCGCTGCTCGCGGCGTCCGCGTTGTCCACGGCACCGGCCGTCGGCGCCGAGGGGGACCCGGTCGACCCCGCGCAAGAGGCCATGAACTTCGCCAAGCAGGACGAACGTGCCTCGGACTACCTGAGCCCGAAGGCTCTTGCGGACCAGCTGACGCAGGGCGCGGAGTCGTTCACCGGCGGGCTCGTGGAGCAGGCCGGCGACCCCGGACGCCTCTTCCTCACCGACGTCTGCTGGTCGAAGGCACTCGCCTGCGGCGGCGACACACGCCTGCAGCACTGGGAGGAGCGCGGCTACGGCATCGTCGAGCCGGTGCACTTCACCGCCCGCAACGGCTCCACGATGGCCGGGCACGTCTGGGCGACGAAGGCCGGGCCGGCGAGGCGTCCGCTGGTGGTGATCACGAACGGCTCCGTGCAGGCGAGCGAGGAGCTGTACTGGTGGTCGGCGCAGACCCTGGCCAAGGCCGGGTACGTCGTGCTGACCCGGGACCCGCAGATGCAGGGCCGCTCCGACACGCTCGGCGAGGGTGAGGACACACTCGAGGGCTTCCCGTCGCAGAGCACCGGCGTCACCTTCTACGACCACACCCAGGACTCGATCGACTTCGCGCTCTCCCGTCCCGGCAGGCCTTACTGCCCGCGGCCGAGTCGGTCCGGCACCAGCCACTGCGGCAAGCAGAGGGCCCGGGTCGCCGACGGGCTCGCCACGAGGTCCAACCCGTTCTGGCGCCTGGTGGACCGCACCCGGATCGGCCTTGCCGGCCACTCCTACGGCGCCGCCGGCGTGAGCTGGGTCGGCCAGCAGGACCGTCGCGTGGACGCGGTCGTGGCCTGGGACAACCTGTGCGACCCGACGGCGCCGTCGCGCAGCATCGGCCCCACCGACGCCCTGGAGCCGAGCGGGCTCGGCAACGGATGCCTCTCCGGTGGTCTCGGGAAGCCGGGGCTGCGCGTGCCTTCCCTGGGGCTCTCGGCGGACTACATGCTCACCCCCACGCCCTACACGGCCCGGCCCGACCCGGGCGCGAAGTCGGGCGCCTCGCGCGCGTTCTCGGAGGCAGGCGTCGACACCGGCCAGGTCGTGGTCCGCGGCGGCACCCACTACGAGTGGTCCTACCTCCCGCTGCCGGTGTTCGGCGCGACGCTGCGCGGCATCGACCTCTCGGCGTGGTACACCACCGCGTGGTTCGACAGGTACGTCAAGGGCGACCGGTCCGCACAGCGCAGGCTGCTCACCGACCGGTGGCGCCGCGACGGCATCGAGGCCTCGGTCGACCCGGCCGGCGACGGCAACATGTACAGCTTCTACTACCGCTCACGCCTCGACCTCGGGCACGAGGACGGACGCCGCGTGCGCTGCGAGGACCTGCGACGCGGGTGCCGTGCGCTGTCCCCTCGAGATGGCCGCGGTCCGTCGTACTCCTATCTCGCGATCGCGACGAGCAAGGACGACTAACGGTCCGGTCCCGCCGGCCGCGGCTGCTCGGCGGCCAGCGCGCCGAGCAGGACCAGCGACGACTCGTCGTCGACCCGGCGACCGAGGGGCGGCGCCTCCAGAAAGCGCACGACCGCCGTCTCCCGCAGGCGTGCCACGAGGCTGGCGACGTCGTCTGCGTCCGGCCACCCGTCGAGACGCGTGACCACCGACGCCGGGAGTACGACGGGCGAGGTCACCGTCCAGAGCCCCTCCCGGTCGACGGTGTCCCCGACCACGCCATGGTCGACGCGCTTGATCGTGTCGGTGACCGGGTGCACGCCGACCACGACGGCGTCCTCCGCGACGGCGAGGTCGACCGCCTCGCGGATGAAGCCGGGCGGCGTGAGCGGGCAGAGCGGGTCGTGCACGACGAGCGGACGGTCCCGGTCCCGGAGCCGGGTCAGGTCCACGTGGAACTCGACGAGCTCGACGCCGGCGTCCTCCAGCGCGAAGGACGCGAGAGCCACCAACGGCTCGCCGTCGAGCAGGGCGTACGGCATCGAGCCACGCCCGGTGGTGGGCACCTGGCCCATCGCGCGGGCACGGTCGTCGCTGCTCTCGTGCGGGTTCACAGGGCCCATGAGACCACGAAGCCCCCGGGACGGCGCGCGTCCCGGGGGCTTGGCTGTCATGGACCGGCTCTACGAGGCGAGCACCTCGTCGAGGAGGGCCTCGGCCTTGTCCTCGTTGGTGTGCTCGGCGAGCGCGAGCTCGGAGACCAGGATCTGACGGGCCTTGGCGAGCATCCGCTTCTCACCGGCGGAGAGGCCGCGGTCACGCTCGCGGCGCCAGAGGTCGCGGACGACCTCGGCAACCTTCATCACGTCACCTGAGTGCAGCTTCTCGAGGTTCGCCTTGTAGCGGCGAGACCAGTTGGTCGGCTCCTCGGTGTGCGCCGCGCGCAGCACCTCGAATACTCGATCCAGCCCTTCCTTGTCGACTACGTCTCGCACGCCTACGAGATCAAGGTTGCAAGCGGGAACGCGGACGACCAGATCCTGCTGGGCGACGATGCGCAGTACGAGATACTGCTTGTCCTCACCCTTGATCTGGCGGGTCTCGATGTCCTCGATGACTGCAGCCCCGTGGTTCGGATATACAACCGTTTCACCGACGGTAAATGTCATGTGCCAAGTACCCCTTCCTAGGTGACTAGTCTAACACGCCCTGAGAACTAGGCCTTCGGCGTTTGCGCAGGTCAGAGCACGTGCCAGGGCTTGACAGACGACCGATTCGTATGCCTGCGAACCTGTCGGCATCTGGTCCGCGGCAGCCCGGGGACCACGGAAACCGTTGTGTTTCGGGGCGAACCGCGAGGTGGTCACCCATGTCGGCGTGTCCGTGGTCGATACTGCGGGCCATGGAGTTCAGGAAGCAGCGAGGGACCACGCTCTCACTCGTCCTGGCCGCCCACCCCCTTCCCGCGCTGGTCATGACCATCGCCCTGGCCGGCGCAGCCGCCCTGACCGGGCGCTCGCTGCTCGAGGTCGGCCTCGTGGCCGCCACCGTGCTCTGCGGCCAGCTCACCGTCGGCTGGCTCGACGACGTGGTCGACCGCCACCGCGACAAGCAGGTCGGCCGCCGTGACCGGCCGGTCGCGCTCGAGTGGGTCGACCCCGGCACCGTGACCTTCTCCATCGCGGTCGTCGTACTGGTCCTCGTGCCGCTCTCCATCGCCAACGGCACCTACGCGGGCCTGGCCTACCTCGCCTCGGTCGCCGCGCTGTGGCTCTACCACGCGTGGTTCAAGAAGACCCTGCTCTCCTGGCTCCCCTGGCTGGCGTCGTTCGGGCTGCTGCCGGCGTTCCTGTCGTACGGCGGACTCGGCGGTGGGATGCACGGCGGCCCGCCGACCTGGGCGATGACCGTCCTGGCCGCCCTCCTCGGCGTCGGCGTGCACTTCCTCACGACGCTGCCGGACCTCGTGCAGGACAACGAGACCGGGGTGCGCCACCTGCCGCTGCGCATCGCGCTGAGGATCGGCGCACCCAAGCTGTTGTGGGTCTCGATGACGTTCACCGCGCTCGTCGCGGCGGGGATCGTAGTGGCAGGGCTCACGGTCGGCGTACGCCGGTAGAACGTTAGACTTCTGGCTGTTTTGCGGGTCGAGCCGCCGCCGTCGCCGCCTCGACCGAGACAGCACCTGGCCTGCCGTGGTGGGCGCCCCCGAGAGGAACCGTAGAGAACGTGAACGTCCCCCTTCGTCGCAGCATCGCCGTCGCAGCCCTCGCGCTCGCCCCGGTGCTCACCTCCTGCGGCTTCAACGAGCCGACCGACCGCGTGTACACCCCCGGTGTCGGCGTGAACGAGCGCAGCGGGCAGGTCGACGTACTCAACGCGCTCGTGGTCTCCGGCGCGGACGGCAGCGGGGCGCTCGTCGCGACGCTGGTCAACAACGACACGGGCGAGGCCGACGCGCTGACCCGCGTCGCCGGCTCCGGCGAGGACGCCGCGGTGCGCGTCTCCCTCGACAGCCCGATCGAGATCACCCGGGGTGGCTCGGTCTCGGTCTCCGACGAGGCCGAGGTGCCCGTCGAGGGCGAGCCGATCACGTCGGGCGCCTTCGTGCAGCTCACGTTCACCTTCGAGCAGGCAGGGCCGGTGACGGTGCAGGTCCCGGTCGTGGCCCGCCGCGGCACCTACGAGGACATCTCGGTCCCCTCGGTCGCGCCGACCACGACGGCTCCCGAGGAGGAGCAGGAGTCCGGCCACTGATCGGGCCCGGCCCGGCGACGCTAGGGTGTCGCCCATGAGTGCTGAGGCCCCGTACACCCTGGTCCTGCTCCGTCACGGCGAGAGCGACTGGAACGCCAAGAACCTCTTCACCGGCTGGGTCGACGTACCCCTGACCGAGAAGGGACGCGCCGAGGCCACCCGCGGCGGCTCCCTGATGGCCGAGGCCGACGTGCTCCCCGACGTGCTGCACACGTCGGTGCTGCGCCGCGCGATCACCACCGCCGACCTCGCCCTCGACACGTGCGAGCGGCACTGGATCCCGGTGAAGCGCTCGTGGCGCCTCAACGAGCGGCACTACGGCGCCCTCCAGGGCAAGAACAAGAAGGAGACTCTGGAGCAGTACGGCGAGGAGCAGTTCATGCTCTGGCGCCGCTCCTACGACACGCCGCCGCCGCGGATCGAGGACGACGACGAGTGGTCGCAGATCGGTGACCGCCGGTACGCCGACCTCCCCGACGAGATCGTGCCCCGCACCGAGTGCCTCGCCGACGTCGTCGAGCGGATGCTCCCCTACTGGTACGACGCG
>DASTPU010000163.1:0-17065 GCA_035762105.1 Nocardioidaceae bacterium
CCTGAGCTTCGACGAGGGGTCGCTCGACCTGCTGCGCTACGTGATCGCCGCGATCATGCTCGGCATCGCCCTCGACACCAAGGTCGCGGACTTCCGGCGGGCACTGCGGAAGCCCAAGGCGATGGCCGTCGCGATCGCCGCGCAGTTCGTGCTGCTCCCGGCGATCACCTTCGCGCTGACCCTGCTGCTGCAGGTCCGCGGGTCGGTCGCGCTCGGCATGATCCTGGTCGCGGCCTGCCCGCCGGGCAACGTCTCCAACATCCTCACCCACCGTGCCCGCGGCGACGTCGCGCTGTCGGTGTCGATGACGGCCGTGGGCAACGTCCTGGCGATCTTCCTGATGCCGCTCAACGTCGCGTTCTGGGGGAGCATCCACCCGACCGCGTCGGAGAAGCTGCGGGAGTTCGACCTCGACGCGTGGAGCATGCTCGGCGAGATCGCGTTCGTCATCGGCGTGCCCTTCGTGCTGGGCATGGCCGTCTCGGCGCGGTTCCCGAAGTTCGCCGCGAAGGCGCACCCGGTCGTGTCGAAGGTCGCGGTCCTCGCCCTGCTCGCCTTCATCGTCGCCGGGCTCGCCGGCAACTGGTCGATCTTCGTCGACTACATAGGCATCGTCCTGCTCGCCGTCTTCCTGCACGACGCCCTGGCGCTGGCGCTGGGGTACTCGATCGCCCGCGCCGCACGGCTCGACAGCTACAGCACCCGCGCGATGACCTTCGAGGTGGGCATCCGCAACGCCGGCCTCGGCCTCCTGATCGTCTTCGCCTTCTTCGACGGCCTCGGCGGGATGGCGATCGTCGCCGCCTGGTGGGGGATCTGGGACATCATCGCCGGCCTGGCCGTCGCCACGTGGTGGGCCAGGCACACCCCCGTCCGCGAGGACGTGACCGTATGAGGCGCGTGCTCGTCACCGGCGGCAGCGGCTTCATCGGTACGACGGTCGTGGGGCGCCTCGCGTCGGCGCCGGACGTGGGCCTCGTGGTCAGTGCCGATCTCCGCGACCCGTCCGCACGTCGCGAGCGCGTCGTGTACACACACCTCGACGTGACCGACGCCGACGCCGTCGAGGAGACGGTCGCGGCGCACGGGATCACCACGGTCGTCCACCTCGCCGCGGCCGTGAACCCAGACGTCTCGACGCCGCGCGAGCTCATCCACGGAGTCGACGTCGGGGGCGCACGCAACGTCCTCGACGCCTGCCTCACCAACGGCGTAGCCCAGGTCGTGGTCTCGTCCAGCGGCGCGGCCTACGGCTACCACCCGGACAACCCTGAGTGGATCCGGGAGAGCAGCCCGCTCCGCGGGAACGACGAGTTCGCCCACAGCCACCACAAGCGGCTCGTCGAGGAGCTGCTCGCCGAGTACCGCTCGGCACATCCCGAGCTCGGCCAGACCGTGCTGCGCATCGGCACCGTGCTCGGCGCGAGCGTCGACAACCAGGTCACGGCACTGTTCGAGAAGGACCGCCTGCTCAAGATCCGCGGGTCGGACTCGCCGTTCGTCTTCATCTGGGACACCGACCTCGTCGAGATCCTCGTACAGGCGGTGGTCCGGGAACGCACCGGCATCTTCAACGTCGCGGGCGACGGCGCGATGACCGTGGACGAGATCGCCGAGAACCTCGGCAAGCCGGTGGTCACCGTGCCCGAGGCGGTCCTCAAGGGGGTGCTCGCCGTGGCCCACCGGCTGAGGCTCTCGCCCTACGGCCCGGAGCAGACCCGGTTCCTGCGCTACCGCCCCGTGCTCGACAACCGGAAGCTCAAGCGCGAGTTCCCCTACACGCCCTCGCTGACCTCGCGCGACGCGTTCACCGCCTGGCGCTGTGCGCGGGGCCTGTGACCGTTTCGCAGCAGTTGCTCTGGTAACCCTGGACCCATGACCTTCACGACGCGGCCGACCCTGCAGGGCACCTACGGCATGGTCTCCTCCACCCACTGGCTGGCCTCGCAGGCAGCGATGCGCCAGCTCGAGCTCGGCGGGAACGCCTTCGACGCGGCGGTGTGCGCGGGATTCGTGCTGCACCTCGTCGAGCCCCACCTGAACGGTCCCGGTGGCGAGGTCCCCGCGATCATCAGTACGGCGGACGAGCCCGCGCCGAAGGTGTTGTGCGGGCAGGGTGTCGCACCGGCCGCGGCCACCATCGAGCACTACCGCGCCCTCGGGCTGGACCAGATCCCCGGATCCGGACCTCTGGCCGCCGCCGTCCCGGGGGCGGTCGACGCGTGGCTGCTGCTGCTGCGCGACCACGGCACGCAGTCCCTCGAGGACGTGCTCGGACCGGCGATCGGCTACGCCCGCGACGGTCACCCGCTGGTGTCGCGGGTCGGTGCCACCGTCGCCGCCGTACGACACCTCTTCGAGAAGGACTGGCCGACCTCGGCCGCGCTCTGGCTGGCCGACGGCGAGCCGCCGAGGCCCGGTGCGCTGTTCCGGAACAACGCCTACGCCGACACCTTGGAGCGTCTCGTCGCCGAGGGCCGCAGCGGCGGCAGCAGCCGGGAGGCCCGGATCGACGCGGCCCGCCGGGCCTGGCGTGAGGGGTTCGTCGCCGAGGCCGTCGACGCGTTCTCGAGGCAGCCCGTCCCGACGGGCGGCGGCGAGCCGCACGAGGGGATCGTCCGCGGGTCCGACATGGCCGCGTGGCAGGCGAGCTGGGAGCAGCCGGTCACCCTCGACTGGCACGGCCACACGATCGCGAAGACCGGCCCGTGGGGACAGGGACCGGCGCTGCTGCAGACGCTGGCGATGCTCGACGTGCTCGGCGAGGACGCGCTCGACCCGGACAGCCCGCTCGGCATCCACGAGATCACCGAGGCGATGAAGCTCGCCTACGCCGACCGCGAGGCCTGGTACGGCGACGGCTTCGACACCCCGCTCGACGAGCTGCTGTCCGAGGAGTACGCCAGGGAGCGCGCCCGCCTCGTCGGACCGGCCGCGTCCCGGGAGGTCCGTCCCGGCAGTCCGGGCGGCCGGCAGCCGCGGCTGTCGTCCCAGATCACCGACACCCCGGTCGACCGGCTCGACGGCACGACCGGGGAGCCCACCGTCTCCAAGGAGGGCGTGACCAGGGGCGACACCTGCCACGTGGACGTCGTGGACCGCTGGGGCAACATGATCTCCGCGACCCCGAGCGGCGGATGGCTGCAGAGCGCGCCGACGATCCCCGAGCTCGGCTTCTGCCTCGGCAGCCGGATGCAGATGTTCTGGCTCGAGGAGGGCCTGGCCTCCTCGCTCGCCCCGGGTCTTCGTCCGCGCACCACGCTGACCCCGACGCTGGTGCACCGGGACGGCGTGCCGGTCATGGCCTGCGGATCACCCGGCGGCGACCAGCAGGACCAGTGGCAGCTGCTCTTCCTGCTACGCACCCTGGCCGGCAGGCAGGACCTCCAGCAGGCGATCGACGCGCCCGCGTTCCACACCACCGGCCTGGTGAGCTCGTTCTGGCCCCGCGTCGTGGAGCCGGCCGGGCTCGTCCTCGAGTCGCGGGTGCTGGAGGACGTGCGGGCCGACCTCTCCGCCCGTGGCCACGAGGTCACCGCGGCCGGTGCCTGGACGTTGGGCCGGCTCTGCGCGGTCGCGCGCGACCCGGAGACCGGCGTACTCTCCGCCGCCGCCAACCCCCGCGGGATGCAGGGGTACGCCGTCGGTCGCTGATCCCTCGTGGTTAGTCCCTTCGGGGCCTTGCCCAGCACCGGCCGCGAGAGGAGCGTGGGTAGGTCCGGTGGCGCCAGCAGGGTGCCACCCGGAGAAGGGAGAGCATCGTGTACGCACGTTCCACCACGATCATGGCCGACCCTGCGATGGCCGACCGCGGCATCGCCTTCGTCCGCGACCAGGTGTGGCCGATGGTCCGCGACATGGACGGCTGCCTGGGGCTGTCGCTGATCGTCGACCGGGAGACCGGTCGCAGCATCGCCACCACCTCGTGGGACTCCGAGGAGACGCTGCGGGCCAGTGCCGAGATGGTCAGGGGGATCCGCGCACAGGGCCTCGAGATCACGGCGGCGATGGGGGAACCGGCGGTCGAGGAGTGGGAGATCGCCTCGATGCACCGGGCCCACCACACCGGTTCGGGTGCGTGCGTGCGCGCGGCCTGGTCCCGCGTCCCCGCGCAGTACGTGGACCGCGCGCTCGCGTTCTACAAGGACGAGCTGCTGCCGCACATCGAGCAGCTCGAGGGCTTCGTGAGCGCGAGCCTCCTGATCGACCGGCCGAGCGGGCGCAGCGTGCTCTCGACGGCGTACGAGAGCCGTGAGGCGATGGAGCGGACCCGGGACCAGGCCGACTACCTCCGCGCACGGAGCACGCAGGAGGCCAACGTGGAGTTCCTCGACGTCGGCGAGTTCGAGCTCGCGATCGCGCACCTGCACGTGCCCGAGCTCGTCTGAGCCAGGCTGCACGAGAGGAGCTCTCCCGTCCCCTGAACCGGGAGAGCTCCGGCCGTGCCGGTAGGTCAGCGCCAGGCGACCTTGTCGACCTTGGCGTGGTAGTGGTGGCCCACCTTGCCGCCGGCGATGGCGGCGAGCGCGGTGCCCACGACGATGACCAGCGCGGTGATGATGCCGCCCATGTTCAGCTGCTCGGTGGGGATCGGGACCTGCGGCAGGTTCACCCGGTCGAGCACGTTGTACTGCGAGCCGAAGAGCAGGCCGACGCCGACGGCGAGAGCGGTGACGAGGAGGCCGATCAGCCACACGGCGAGCCCCTGACGCGCGCCGTCGAAGCGGGACATCCGGCCCGCGACGTACCCGCCCGTGTAGTAGGCGAGCAGCAGGACCGTTGCGAGGACGACCGCGGCGACCAGGCCGATCGTGCCGGCCTCCTGCTCCGCCTCGGTCTGGCTGACCTGCGCCGAGGAGCCCACGGCCGTCGCGACCGCACCGACGACGCCGCTGAGCAGGACGGTCATCGCGATCGCCACGAGCCAGCCGAAGAACGCGGCTCCGAGGTTGGTGCCGCCGAACCGGTCCCTGACCTCGGCGTCCCGCGCCGCGGCGTGGGCACGCCTCGCCTCGCCGTGCCGGTGCTCCCCGTGGGTGTGGCCGTCCTCGTGGACGTACTCGTGCTCGCTCGTCGAGGCTGCTCCTCTGTGTCTGCCCATGACGGTCCTCCCGTGACGCCGCCGGGCCGTCCGGCGGCATGCCGTACGGGTTGTGGTGCCCATCACAGCGCGAACCATGCAGGATGTGCGCATGCGTACGACGGACATCGCCGCCAAGCTCGCCGAGGACCTGATCGCGCTTCGGCGCGCGCTGCACCGGGTTCCGGAGATCGGGCTCGACCTGCCGGTCACCCAGCGGATGGTGCTCGACGCGCTGGACGGGCTGGACCTCGAGGTGACCACCGGTGAAGGCCTGTCCTCGGTGGTCGCCGTGGTGCGCGGCGGCGCCCAGGGTGCCGGGGACGGCCCGGTCGTGCTGCTGCGGGGGGACATGGACGGGCTGCCGGTCACCGAGGACGTCGACCTGCCCTACCGCTCCGAGATCGCGGGGCACATGCACGCCTGCGGTCACGACCTGCACACCGCCGCGCTGGTCGGTGCGGCGCGGATCCTCTCGGAGCTGCGCGACGAGCTCGCCGGCGACGTGGTGCTCATGTTCCAGCCGGCCGAGGAGGGCCCGGGAGGGGCCGAGCCGATGATCGCCGAAGGTCTCCTCGACGCCGCCGGGCGCCCGGTCGACGCCGCGTTCGCGCTGCACGTGACCTCGTCGCAGTACCCGCTCGGCCAGTGGTTCGCCCGGCCCCGAGAGCTGATGGCGGCCGTGGACCGGGTCCGGATCGTGGTCCGCGGGGAGGGCGGGCACGGCTCCGAGCCGCACCGCGCGCTCGACCCGGTGCCGGTCCTCTGCGAGACGGTCCTGGCCCTGCAGACCATGCTCACCCGCGGCTTCTCCGCGTTCGACAGCGTGGTGCTCACGGTCGGGTGCATCTCGGCGGGCACCAAGGACAACATCATCCCCGACACGGCCGAGCTCGCCGCGACGCTGCGCACGTTCTCCCGCGGGACCAGGGACAAGGCGGTGGCCGCGGTCGAGCGGGTGGCTGCCGGGGTGGCGGCCGCGCACGGCATGACCGCGGAGGTCGCCTTCAGCGAGAGCTACCCGGCGACGGTCAACGACGAGGCGGAGTACGAGCTCGCGGTCGACGTCGTCGCCGACCTGTTCGGCGCCGACCGGTACTCCGAGATGCCGCACCCGGAGATGGGCTCGGAGGACATGTCCTTCGTGCTGGAGCGCGTCCCCGGTGCCTACCTGTTCGTCAGCGCGTGCCCCGCGGAGGACTACGAAAGCGCTGCGGACAACCACTCGCCGCGCGCGGTGTTCGACGACTCTGTGGTCCCGGACGCGGCAGCCTGGCTGGCCGAGGTGGCCCGCCGACGGCTGGTCGACCGGGGGTAGACGGCACTGTGCCGGGGCCCCGAAGGAACGGCCCCGGCACAGGTCACGCTGCTGCCTCTAGATGAACAGCAGCTGTGCTCCCTCCGTCATCTCGATGAAGTCGGAGGCGCTGATGATCCCCTCGACCTCGTCGTAGAGGTCGTCCTCGGTGAGGTGGTTCATGTCGGCCGACAGCCGGCACGCCCACAGGTGGCCACCGGAGGCGACGATCTGCTCGAGGAAGTCGGGCACCGTCGGGATGTCGAGATCCTCCAGCGACTTCTTGAGCTTGGAGGTGGCCATGTGGGTGACGCCGGGGATGCCGCCGAGTCCCTGGGGCATGTGCGTCGCCGTGTTGCCCAGTGGCGTGAACTTCAGGTCGCCCATGGTCTTCTTGTTGATCATGTCGAAGCCCCAGAAGGTGAAGAAGAGGTGTACCTCCACGCCTTCACCCAGGGCGGCGTTGCCGAGGATCAGGCCCGGGTAGGCCATGTCCAGGCTGCCCTTGGAGCAGATGATCGCCAGCTTCCGGTCGGTCTCCACGTCGTCGAACGACGGGACGATCGGGGCGGTCTCGGTGGTTGTCATAGCAGCTTCGCTTTCGGTCGGAGGGTTGGCCGGGTCAGACGCAGCCGTGCGGCTTCGGCAGGCCGGCGATGTACGACATCTTCTTGGCGGGCTTCTGCGGGAAGAGCTGGAACTGCCGCTTGGTGGGGACGCCGCCGGCGGTCTGCACGCGCCGCGTGGTGGGCGTCTCGCCCTTGGCCTTGAAGTCCTCGCGGAGGAACCGGATGACCTGCCAGTGCTCGTCGGTCAGGTCGATGCCGATCTGAGCGGCGAGAGCCTTGCCCAGGTCCTCGTTCCACTCGTCGTACTCGGTCATGAAGCCTTCTTCGTCGACGTGGATCTCGTGGCCGTTGAGGGTGGTGACGGGCATGACTGCTACTCCTGGTTCTCAGTGGTGGTGGTGGTGAGCGGGACCTTGCCGGCCATCGACATGTGGCTCGGGATTCCCATGGGGCGTCCGGGAAGCAGGACGTTCCAGTAGATGTGGCGGAAGGCGAGCTTGCCGAGGTGGTTGGCGCGGGTCTCCTTCAGCAGGTCCATCGGGCCGACCTTGGGGAAGGGGAACTTGCCGGGCAGCGGCTCGGTGTCGTAGTTGAAGTCGATGAGCAGGCCCTTCTTGTCGCCGGACTCGATGAAGCAGTTGGCGTGGCCGTCGAACTGGTGGGTCATCGGCTTGCCCTCGATCAGCTCCATGAAGTTGTCCACGAAGATCTCGACGGCGAAGTGCGCTACGGACCCGGCCTTGGAGGCGGGGAGGTCGCCGGCGTCGCCGACCGCGAACACGTTCGCGTACTTCGTGGACTGCATGGTGTGCTTGTCGACCGGCACGTAGTTGAGGTCGTCACCCATGCCGGAGCGGGCGACGAAGTCCGCGCCCATGTTCAGCGGGATCGTCACGAGGAGGTCGAAGGGGACCTCGCGCTCGTCGTAGGAGACCAGGGCCTTCTTCTCGTTGTCGATGCTCTCGACCATGAAGTCGGTCTCGAGGTGGATCTTGCGCTCGTCGATCATCGAGCCGAGGTGCTCGGAGGCGGCGGGCTTGGTGAACGCGCCGGGCAGCGGTGTCACGTAGGTGACCTCCACCCGGTCGCGGATCCCGCGCTCGCGCAGCCAGGACTCGGCCAGGAACAGGAACTCCAGCGGAGCCACGGGGCACTTGATCGGCATCTCGGTGACGTGCATGACCAGACGGCCGTGGTCGAACTTCTTCAGCGCCTCGGCCAGAGCCTTGGAGCCCTCGAGGGTATAGAAGTCGAAGATGCTCTTTCGCCACTCCGGGCCGTCGCTCATGCCCGGGGTCTGGTCGGGCCGCGGCGTCGTGCCGGAGGCGATCACCAGGTAGTCGTAGCCGAGGGTGCGGCCGTCCATGAGCGTCACCGTGCTCGCCTCGGGCTCGACCTTGTCCACCTCGGCGATGACGAAGTCGACGCCGTCGGGCAGGAAGGTGTGGCGGGAGCGCACGATCTGCTTCTCGGTGTAGGTCCCGAAGGGCAGGAACAGGTAGCCCGGCTGGTAGTGGTGCTTGTCGTCACGGTCGACGATGGTGATCCGCCAGTCGTCCTTCGGGAGCTTCCTGCGGAGCTTGTTCGCGATCATCGTGCCGGCGGTGCCGGCTCCCAAGATCAATAGGTCCTTCACTTCGGTTCCTCCTTCGGTGTCCTTGCGCGATCAACGCTATGGACCACCGAGGCCGCACCGCAGGGGCGAAGGTCCTACCCCAGGGGGTATTTGGGGCACGCTTTTCGGCGGTGTCCGCTCTGGGCGGTTCGGGACCTACGCCTCCGGGCCGGTGACATCCGGACCTGCCCTCGCGAAACGCGGGCCGTGAGGCTGGCATGGGGGAGCCGTATGCATGGAGGCGATCAGCGTGAGTACTCCCGTCTATCCCGTCCACGTAGATGCCGACCTCGACACCCATCTGAGCCGATGGCTCTGGCTGGTCAAGTGGGTGCTGGCCATCCCGCACTTCGTGATCCTGGCGTTCCTGTGGGTGGCCTTCGTGCTGCTCACCGCCGTCGCCATGTTCGCGATCCTCTTCACCGGCCGCTACCCGCGCGGGATCTTCGAGTTCAACGTCGGCGTCCTGCGGTGGAGCTGGCGAGTCACCTACTACACGTACGGCGCGCTGGCGACCGACCACTACCCGCCGTTCACGCTCGACGAGGTGCCCGACTACCCGGCGCACTTCTCGGTCGACTACCCCGAGCACCTCTCGCGCGGGCTCGTGCTGGTCAAGTGGTGGCTGCTGGCGATCCCGCACTACCTGATCGTCGCCCTGCTCGCGGGCAGCGGCCTGTACGTCGCCTGGGACACCACGCAGGGCAACGGCGGTGGAGCCGAGTACGGCTGGAGCGGCGGCCTCATCGGGCTGCTGGCCCTCGTGGCCGCGGTCATGCTCCTGGTCACGGGCCGCTACCCGCAGCAGCTGTTCGACCTCATCCTGGGGCTCAACCGATGGGTGCTCCGGGTCGCCGCCTACGCCGGCCTGATGACCGACGAGTACCCGCCGTTCCGGCTCGACATGGGCGGGCACGAGGCCGGCGGCGGTACCGCACGGGTCGCGGTGCCCACGACGGCTCCGCCCCCGCCCGGGCACGCAGCCCCGTGGGGTGCCGGCCGCGTCGTGACGATGGTGCTCGGTGCGCTGGTGTTCCTCGTCGCGGGCGGCCTGCTCACCGGCGGGGTGACGCTGGGCGTGGCGGACCGGACCCTGCGCAACGACGCGGGCTTCCTGATGAGCCCGCTCCAGGAGGTGAGCACCTCGACGTACGCCGTGGCGACCGAGCCGCTCACCATCGACACCGGCACCTCCGGCGACTACGTCCCGCAGGCGCTCCTCGGCGACGTGACCCTGCGGGCGCACAGCACCGGTGCCGACGACCTGTTCGTGGGCGTCGCACGGTCGGCGGACGCCGAGTCCTACCTCGCGGGCGTCGAGCACACGACGCTGGTGGACGTCGAAGGCGTGGGCGAGAACCGGACGCCGGTCTACCGGGACAGCGCCGGTGCCGCTCCCGAGGTCGAGCCGCTTCAGAGCGACATCTGGGTCGCCAGCGCGAGCGGACCGGGCGAGCAGCAGCTCACCTGGGCCCCCGAGGGTGGCGACTGGACGGTCGTGGTCATGAACGCCGACGCGACCGCCGGCGTGGGGGCCGACGTGTCGGTCGGTGCCGAGGCCCCCGTCCTCGGCTGGGTCGTGCTCGCCCTGCTCGTTGGCGGCGGCCTGCTCCTTCTCGTCTCGATCGCGCTCGTCCTCGCTGCGTTGTACGCCGGACGCCGGCGCGAGGCTCCCGCCGCGATGACGACCGAGCCACCCGGTGCCAACCCTCCGGAAAGGCAGTGAGCCGATGAAGGCACTCATCGTCGTCGAGTCGATGTTCGGGAACACCCGCAAGGTGGCCGAGGCGGTCGCCGAGGGACTCCGCGGGCACGCCGAGGTCGAGGTCGTGGCGGCGGCGGAGGCGCACGCCCCCCTTCTCGAGCTGGTCGACCTGCTGGTGGTCGGAGGGCCGACCCATGCGTTCTCCATGACCCGCGGCAGCACCCGGGAGGACGCCGTGCGACAGGGTGCCTCGCCCGAGGCCGCCGTGACCGGGATCCGGGAGTGGATCGGGCGGCTGCACGCCGGGCCGCACTCGGAGATGGTCGCCACCTTCGACACCCGGGTCGGCAAGGTGCGCCACCTCCCCGGCTCGGCGGCGAAGTCGGCCGTCAAGGCGCTGCGGAAGCTCGGCTACACGCCCGTCGTACCGGCCGAGAGCTTCTGGGTCGCCGACGTCTCCGGCCCGCTGCTCGAGGGCGAGCTCGACCGAGCGCGGGCATGGGGCGAGGCGCTGGCCACGGCCGCCGCGCGGACGTCACCGACCAAGTAGAGCTTGTCATCGTTCCGGACGGTGGGCGAAGCTCCCGACGTCCTCGCCCCCACCTCGCTCGGCCCGGTCCGGCTGCGCAACCGGGAGGTCGAGGCGGCCACCTTCGAGGCGGTGCAGCCACGGCAACCGGTGCATGCCTACCATCTACTCACGCACCCGCTTCCCGTCGTCGACGAGGAGTTGACGGCGGTCCAGACCGTTTCAGGTTAAACCGACTGTGAAGTCTCGGTTTGGGTAACACTGGGTGTCGACCTTCAGCCCAGAGGGAGCGAACCGGTGCGCACCCAGGATCGCAAAGTCCAGCACGACGTCATCCTGTACGACGACGACTTCGACCTCGTCTCCGCCGCCATCCCGTTCGTCCGGGACGGCATCGAGGCCGGCGAGGTGGTCATGATCAACACTCTGACCAACCCCGTCACGCCGCTCCTGCGCGCGATGTTCGCGGA
Source organism: Nocardioidaceae bacterium (assembly GCA_035762105.1). GTDB lineage: Bacteria > Actinomycetota > Actinomycetes > Propionibacteriales > Nocardioidaceae > Nocardioides_C. Next base: position 11,266 of record DASTPU010000163.1, read on the forward strand.
CGAGGAGCAGGTGGTCATCGCCGACCACCCCGTCTACAGCACGCCCGCGGCCGCCCTGGACGGCTACCGCCGGATCATGGAGAAGGGTCTCGCCGAGGGGGCGGCCGGCTACCGAGCGATGGGGTACATCGACTTCGACAGCAGCCACCTGCCCTGGCAGGAGTGGCTCCGCTACGAGGCGGCCGTGAACCGGGTCTTCGCCGACTTCCCCTTCCGGACGCTCTGTCCGTACGACGTCTCGTTGGTGCCCACCACGATCACCGACCCGGTCATGCGGGCACACACCGGTCTCGTCACGCCCGAGGGCTGGGTGGCGAACCAGCACTACGTCGACCCCGAGGAGCTCGTGACCCGGGAGGAGCTGCGCACCCCGCCGCTCCCGATCCAGTCCGGCACCCCCCGCATGGTGCTCCAGCCCAGCCGCGACCTCATGGAGCTCCGCATGGAGCTGTACGCCGCGACGATGTTCACCGGCCTCCCGCGGGTGAAGGTCGACGACTTCGTCAAGGCGGTCGGCGAGGTCGTGACCAACGCGCACAAGCACGGCGCGGACCCGGTCCGGCTCCGGCTCTGGGCCGCCGACGCCACGCTCGCCTGCACGGTCACCGACCAGGGGGAGGGGATCACCGACCCGCTCGCGGGGTACGCCCGTCCCCGCAACCCCTCCGACGGCGGCCTCGGCCTGTGGGCTGCCCGCCAGCTCGTCGACGTGCTCGACTACGAACACGGACCCGACGGCTTCACCGTCCGCGTCGCCCTCCTCACCTGACCCAGCACCCCTCTCTTTCCCGCCGACCCGTCACTCTCCGGGCGGTTCTCGCGGAGTGTCGCCGCACGACTGACGGCTCGGCGCCGAGCCGACCCTCGTCAGCCAAAATAGAACCTGATACTTCCTCGCCTGGAGCCCAGGGCTTGGGACGACGCGATTCCTGATCGGTTCAGGGTCGACGGGCAGGTCGCCGTCGTGGTCGCGGCGGTCGTGGCGGCCACGCCGGGGCCGGTGTCCGCCGCGGACCTGCCGATGATCACCGGCCGCGGGCTGGTGCGACACTGACCCGATGACCGACGCACCTCACTGGACCGACCCCGGCGCCTACGAGGTCGCGCCCGGGATCCACCGCCTCCCCCTCCCGCTGCCGATGGACGGCCTCCGCGCCGTCAACGTCTACGTCCTGGAGACCGACCACGGGCTGGTCCTCATCGACGGTGGCTGGGCGATCGAGGAGTCCCGCAAGCAGCTCGAGTCGTCGCTCGGTTCGATCGGGTACGGCGTCGGCGACATCACTCGGTTCCTGGTGACCCACGTGCACCGGGACCACTACACCCAGGCGTCGATCCTCCGCCGCGAGCTCGGCAGCCACATCAGCCTCGGGGTGGGCGACAAGCCCACGTTGGACCTGATGCGCGACGACAGCCTCGACGAGGACCCCAACGCCGCGCAGCTCCGAAGGGCCGGCGCCGACAGGCTGGCCGAGGACTGGCGGAGCATGATGCCGGGCAGACGCCCGGACCTCACGCTCTGGGAGTACCCCGACGAGTGGCTGTCGGAGGACCTCACCCTCGACGTCGCCGGCCGTGCGCTCGACGCGGTGTCGACACCCGGCCACACCCAGGGGCACTACGTGTTCGCGGACCTCGCCGACGGCCTGCTCTTCGCCGGCGACCACGTGCTGCCGACCATCACCCCCTCGATCGGGTTCGAGCCGGTCCCGGCCGAGCTCCCGCTCGGGGACTTCCTCGCCTCGCTCGCGAAGGTCCGCGCGCTGCCCGACATGCGCCTGCTGCCCGCCCACGGGCCGGTCACCGACAGCTCGCACAAGCGCATCGACGAGCTCCTCGAGCACCACGACCACCGGCTCCGGCTGTGCCTCGAGGCGGTCGGGTCCGGCTGCGAGACGGCGTACGACGTCGCCGGCGAGCTGCCCTGGACCCGCCACGAGCACCACCTGCGTGACCTCGACGTGTTCAACGCCTCGCTCGCCACGATGGAGACCGCGGCGCACCTGAACCTCCTCGCCGCCCAGGGGCGGATCACCCGCACCTCCGAGGGCGGCACCGAGCGCTACGGGAGATTGGCCCAGGACTGAGCGGGTACGCCTCCGACATGAGCGAGACCCTGCGCGCCCTGGCGAAGAAGCACGCCGAGCACACCCGTGAACGGGTCTCCGAGGAGACCCAGGAGTACGACGACCGGGGCGAGGTGCCCCTGCCCGGGTACGCCGGCAGCCTCACCGCCTTCGCCCTCGCCGTCGCGGCGGTGAGCGTCGCGGGGAAGGCCACCGGCAAGGGTCTGCCCGAGCGCTACGACCTCTCCGACATCGCGCTCGGTGCCCTGGCCACGCACAAGTTCACGCGCCTCCTCTCGAAGGGGTCGGTCACCGCCCCGCTGCGCGCACCGTTCACGGAGTTCGAGGCACCGGCCGGGTCGGCCGAGCTCAACGAGAGCGCCCGCGGGGGCCGGGTGCGTCACACGGTCGGCGAGCTGCTCACCTGCCCGTTCTGCCTGGGGCAGTGGGTCGGAACCGGCTACGTCGCCGGCCTGGCGATGGCCCCGAAGCAGGCGCGGGCGTGGGCCGCGGTGTTCGCGGTCACCGGGATCTCCGACACCCTCCAGCAGGTCTACGCGCGCCTCCGCGACGACTGACCCGTCGCCCAGCCCGGCTCCGCCCCCGCAGATTTCCTGCATCCCCTGGTAAACACCCACTTCCCATGGGAACGGTCCCATGGGAAGTGCCAGTTTTCCTACATGCCCTGGTAAACCGTCAGCCCCGCGCCATGGGGACGTGGGGGATGCCGTCGTCGAGGAACTCCTCGCCGCACGCCTCGAAGCCCAGTCGGCGGTACCACCCGACGAGGTAGGACTGCGCGTCCAGCCGGCACGGCCGGTCGCCGACGACGTCGAGGGCTGCCTTCATGAGCTGCTCCGCGAGCCCCTGTCCCCGGTGCGTGTCCGCCACCACGACCCGGCCGATCCGCATCTCCTCGGGGTCCTGGAGCACGCGCAGGTACGCGACGGGCACGCCGGCCACGTCGACGTACACGTGTCTGGTCGTGGGCTCGAGGTCGCGGCCGTCGAGGTCGAGGTACGGGCACTCCTGCTCGACCACGAAGACGCGCTCGCGCAGCTGCCAGATCAGGTACGCGGTGCGCGCGTCGAGCTCGGAGAAGGAGACGTCGTGGATGGCGTTCACCCCGCCCATTCTCCCTGAGGTCTGTCTGAGAACGGGGGGACAAGAGGTGTGGCCGGGGGATCTGCGGGTACGTCCGGCGGACACGAGATCCAAGGGAGCAAAGATGAGCACACCAAGCACACCAAGCACCCCTGGTGGCACGGGCACCCAGACGTGGCCCACCACACCGACAGGTTCGGAGACCCAGCCCAACGGGTCGACCGAGGACAAGAAGGAGCAGGCCAAGCAGGTGGCCGGCACCGCCGCGGACGAGGCGAAGCAGACCGCCGGCACCGCGAAGCAGGAGGCCAGGAACGTCGCGGGCACTGCCAAGGACGAGGCCAGGAACGTCATGGCCGAGGGCAGGCAGCAGGCCGCGGGCCTCCTCGACGAGGCGAAGACCCAGGTCGACGACCAGGCTCGCACCCAGCGGGACCGGCTGGTCAGCACGCTTCGCAGCTTCGGTGACGACCTCGAGAAGATGGCGAACGGCGAGCAGACCGGTGGGGGCATGGCCCAGGACCTCGCCCGCCAGGTCGCCGACCGCGCCCGCGAGATCAGCAGCCGCGTCGACGGGCGCGAGCCCGCCGAGCTCCTCGACGAGGTGCGCTCCTTCGCGCGCCGCCGTCCCGGCACCTTCCTCCTCGGCGCGGTAGCCGCCGGAGTGGTCGCCGGCCGGCTGACCCGCGGGGCCAAGGACGCGCAGAGCTCGGGTACGACCGGTTCGCGCACGCCGTTGTACGACGACGTCCGCGCCACCATGCCGCCCTCCGGCGGGACCGCCACCGGCGCCCCGACCGCAGGCACCGGCTACCCGGACACCCCACCCGCCTACCCGACGGGCTCCGGCGTGGGTGACCCCGGTACGACGATGGAGCAGCCCGGTGTGTCGGGCACCGCCGGCACGACCACGGACAACCCGTGGGCCGGTGACGCCAACCGCGGAGGCGCGCTATGACCGTCCACGACAGCCACGAGGCCTCGGCCGACTACCGGCCACCGCCACCCGCGGGTGACGACCGGTCGCTCGGCGAGCTCCTCGGCGACATCGCGAACAACCTGACCACGCTGGTCAAGCAGGAGCTTGACCTCGCGAAGACCGAGGCCAAGCAGGAGGCCGCCAAGGCCGGGAAGGGCGTGGGGCTCCTCGGCGGCGCCGGGGTCACCGGGCACCTCGCCCTGCTGTTCCTGTCGCTGGCGGCGATGTTCCTGCTCGACACCTGGATGCACACCGCGCTGGCCGCGCTGATCGTCACCGTCGTATGGGCAGCCGTCGCGGCCGTCCTCGCGGTGAAGGGCCGCAAGGAGCTCCAGGAGTTCAACCCGAAGCTCGAGACCACCCAGAAGACGCTCAAGGAGGACGTGGAATGGGCCAGGCAACAGAAGAACAGCTGACCAGGGACATCGAGGCCCGCCGGGCCGAGCTCTCGCGTGACCTCGACGCGCTCACCGACAAGGTGAGCCCGGCGCAGATGGTGGAGCGCCGCAAGCAGGCGACGCGAAGCAGGTTCCGATCGATGCGCGAGCGGGTCATGGGCAGCGCCCACGACACGAGGCACAGCGTCTCCTCGGCCGGAGGCAGCGCCACCGGCGCGGTGTCCAGCGCGACCGACTCGGTGACCAGCGGCGCCCAGAGCGCCGTGGGCACGATCGAGCAGAAGACCGAGGGCAACCCGCTCGCCGCGGGCCTGATCGCCTTCGGCGCCGGATGGCTCGTCTCTTCGCTGCTCCCCGCGAGCGAGAAGGAGGCGCAGGCCGCCCAGCAGCTCGTCGAGCGCGCCAAGGAGAGCCCCGTCATGGACGAGGCGAAGTCGGTCGGCCAGGAGATGGGCCAGAACCTGAAGGAGTCCGCCACGCAGGCGGCCCAGCAGGTGAAGAGCACGGCCCAGGACTCCGCCGAGACCGTCAAGCAGGAGGGCCAGTCCTCCGCCGAGACCGTCAAGCAGGAGGGCCAGTCCCGAGCACAGAACGTCCAGCAGGACGTGCAGAACCGGACCAGCTGACCCCGGGTCCTCGGACCCGACTCGTCGGGACGGACCGAACCGGTCCGTCGACGCGGGCGTCACCCTCGCCGGGGGTGACGCCCGCGTCTTTTCGCCGACCCGTCACCTTCGGGGCAGTCCTCGCGGCGTGTCGCCGCGGTTGACGGGTCGGCCGGGCGGCTCGGCCGGCGGGCGCGAGGAGCTCGGCGGGTCGACAGGGCGATCGTCGTCGGTCCTGCGGGTGAGGCCGATGGGCGGCGGTCGGGTGCCAGGTGGGAACCACGCGGGTACGTCGGACGTTGAGCATCCCGCGGAGATGCAGCCGGCCCGTAGTACCGCTGGCGCCGTGTGGACGGGCGGAGACGCGGGGCAAGAAACGCATGCCGGGAAATGCATGCCGGGCGGCGCAGGGCGGCGAGAGGACCGGGCGATGACCCAGAAGACGACCCAGACCACGACCCAGACGACCCACGCGGAGCTGGACCGGCAGGTCCGCACGCTGCTCAGCCTCGGCTACCCGGCGCTGGCCGGCATCAGCGACGAGGACCTCGACCTGCTGGTGAAACCGCTCTACGACCTGCTGCCCGAGGCGGCCGACGGGCCGATCCCGCTGCTCCTCGTCGCCCGCAGCACCCTCGTCCCGACCGC
>DASTPU010000164.1:0-2231 GCA_035762105.1 Nocardioidaceae bacterium
ATCTCCCCGCGGAGACGCCGTTCATCCCCCCGCCGGCTGGACATCCCTCGGCCGGCTAGGGCACAGCCCGTCCGTCCGCCGCTCCCGACGTCCCGGTGCATCGGAGGAGTCAGTCGCGGCGTCGCTGGAGCGGTGGTCGCGCGCGCGCCCGTTCGAGCATTCCGGGGCCATTCCGGGCGAGCTCCCCTAGGCTCGTGAGCGCCCCGTTCCACCTGGGAGGGAGCGCCGATGGCCGATCTCCTGGTGGAGACGAAGCTCCTCGTCCCCAGGCCCCGCCGCCAGGTCGTGCCTCGGCCCCGCCTCGTCGACGCGGTCCGTCGTACGTCCCGAGCCTCGCTGACTCTCGTCTCGGCACCCGCGGGCTTCGGCAAGACGACACTCGTCACGGCTTTGGTGGCTGGCCGCGCCGGGAGCGAGGCTGGGCAGCCGTCGATCGCGTGGGTGTCCTTGGACGAACGCGATCGGGACGCGACCCGGTTCTGGTCGTACGTGCTGCAGGCCCTCGAGCACGCGAGTCCTGGTTCCGCCACCTCGGCACTGACGCTGCTCGACTCCGAGAGCCCGCTCGACGCGGTCCTCACCAGCATGATCAACGAGCTGAGCGTCCGCCCGGGTGAGCTGGTTCTCGTCCTTGACGACTACCACGTCGCCGACGGGCCTGAGGTGAGCGAGGGCGTGGCCTTCCTCCTCGACCACCTCCCGCCGCAGCTTCGACTGATCATCAGCACCCGTGCCGACCCGAGTCTTCCGCTGGCCCGGTTGCGAGCCCGTGGTGAGCTCGTCGAGGTCCGTGCGAGCCAGCTGCGCTTCACCGGGGACGAGGCCAACGCCTACCTCAACGAGGTTCACCGTCTCGACCTGACCGAAGCCGACGTCGCGGCATTGGCAGCTCGCACCGAGGGCTGGATCGCCGCGCTGCAGCTGGCCGCGCTGTCACTGCGCGACCGCGACGATCCCACGGCGTTCATCGCCGGGTTCGCCGGCGACGACCGGTTCGTCGTGGACTACCTCGCGGACGAGGTCCTCGACCAGCAGCCTCCCGCGGTGCGCCGGTTCCTGCTCGACACCTCGATCGTCGACCGGTTGACCGGGCCGTTGTGCGACGCCATCACCGGCGACAGCGGCGGGGGCGCCGTCCTGGAGTCCTTGGAGCGCCGGAACCTGCTCATCGTGCCGTTGGACGACCGGCGTCGCTGGTACCGGTACCACCACCTGTTCGCCGACCTCCTCCAGGCGCGACTGGTCGACGAGCGACCGGGTGACGTGGCTGCCCTGCACCGTCGCGCCAGTGACTGGTACCAGCAGGCCGGTGACATGGAGGCAGCAGTGCGGCACGCCTTCGCTGCCGGCGAGCAGGAGCGCGCCGCCGACCTGATCGAGCTCGCCGGCCCTGAGCTGCGACGTCAGCGAGGTGAGCAGGTGATCCGCCGCTGGATCGTCGACGTCCCCCCTGCGGTGGTGAGGCAGCGACCGGTGCTCGCCAGCGGCTTCGTCGCCGCCCTCATGGCATGCAACGAGTTCGACGGCATCGAGCGGCGGCTGAACGACCTCGAGAAGGTCCTGTCCGGTCCGCGCGAAGGGTTGGTCGTGCGCGACGACGCCGGGTGGACCCGTCTGCCGGCTCTCATCGCCACGCACCGGGCGGGGCTGGCATTGGTGTCCGGGGACCTGGCCGGCACCGTCGAGCACGCAGACAGAGCACTCGCTGACGCCGCGAGCGACGACCTGCTCACGACAGCGGCCGCGTCCGCCATCAAGGGACTCGCGTCGTGGGCGCGTGGAGATCTCGACGGCGCGCATCGGGCGTACACGACAGCCGCTGACGAGCTCCTCGCCGCGGGTCATGTCGCTGACGTGCTCGGGTGCACGGTCACCCTGGTCGACCTCGAGATCACCCAGGGTCGGCTCGGGGACGCCCACCGCACCGTCACCCGCGCCCTACGCCTCGGCGAGACCGCTGCGGCCGGCGGCCCGACCCGCGGCACCGCGGACATGTGGGTGGCGCTGAGCCGGGTGACATGGGAGCGCGGCGATCTCGCTGCGACGGCCGAACATCTATACCGGGCGGCCGACCTCGGCGAGGCCGCCGGACTGCCGCAACACCCCTACCGGTGGCGGGTCGCGTTGGCCCAGCTGCGGGCAGCGGAGGGCGACATGACAGCAGCGGACGCCCTGCTCGAGGAGGCCGAGCAGCTGTACTCCGGTGACTTCTCCCCCAACGTCCGTCCGGT
>DASTPU010000165.1:0-2584 GCA_035762105.1 Nocardioidaceae bacterium
GAGCTGCTTGTCCAGATCGGGGAGGTCCCAGCTCTGGCCCTGGGCGTCGAAGCGCTGCTCGACCACCGGCGCCGACAGCAGAGCCACCATGCCGCCGTACACGACGAAGACCTGGCCGGTGATCGGCTCGGCGGCCGGCGAGGCGAGGTAGGCGACGAGGGGCGCAACGTGCTCCGGGGACAGCGGGTCGATGCCCTGGCTGGAGTGCTCGCCGAAGACGTTCTCGGTCATCGCGGTCCGGGCACGCGGGCAGATGGCGTTGGCACGCACGCCCATCCGTCCGAGCCCCCGGGCGGTCGAGAGGGTCAGCGCCGTGATCCCGCCCTTGGCAGCCGCGTAGTTGGCCTGCCCGGGTGAGCCCACGAGGAAAGCCTCGGACGCGGTGTTGACCACACGCCCGTAGACCGGCTTCTCCGTCGCCTTCGACACCGACCGCCAGTGGACGCCGGCGTTGCGCGAGAGGAGGAAGTGACCGCGCAGGTGGACGCGGACCACGAGGTCCCAGTCCTCGTCGGACATGTTGAACAGCATCCTGTCGCGGATGACGCCGGCGTTGTTCACCACGACGTCGAGACTGCCGAGGTCGTCGACGGCCGCGGCCATCAGCGCGTCAGCTGTCGACCTCTCACCGATGTCGCCCGCGACCACGACTGCGCTGCCACCACGTGCGGCGATCTCCTCGGCCACCTCGTCTGCGGCACCCGGCAGGTCGTTCAGGACGACCCGGGCGCCGGCGTCGGCGAGCGCGAGAGCCTCTGCTCGACCGAGACCGGCACCGGCTCCGGTGACCACGGCGACACGACCGTCGAGGGACAGGTCGTCCTCAGACATCGGAGCTCCTCTCGATCCGCAGCGCGTTGCGGGGGCAGGAGTCGACCGCCTGCATGATGCGCGACTCGCTCCCGGCCGCGACCTCGCTCTTCAGCAGGTGGAGGTTGTCGTCCTCGTCGAGGTCGAAGACCTCGGGGGCGATGCCGACACAGATGCCGTTGGCCTCGCACAGGTCGTAGTCCACCGCCACCTCTCCGATGGCGTCGGGACTCAGGCTCATCACTCTCTCCTCGTCGTTTGCTCGTGCTGCTCGGCTCGCACCGCCCGTCGCCACCGGTCAGGACCCTGCTTCGGTGAGCATCTTCCGGTGGTCCCAGGACGCCGTCCTCGTCGGTACGACGACCACGCCCACGCGCTTGCGGACCTGCCGCTCGACCTCGCCCCGGCCGATGTCACCGAGGTCGGCGCCGTCGACCATGCGGGAGGCCACCGCCGTGCCGATCGCGCGGATGCCGTCCTCGTCGGTCACCAGCTCCGCGCGACCGCTCACGGAGACGCCGCGGAGCTCGAAGTAGTCGTCACCGGTCTCCACCAGGCAGGTGACCCTGGGGTCGCGCTCGAGGTTCTTGACCTTCTGCGACCGCGCGTAGGTCCAGAACGCGATCCGCCCCTCGTCAACGACGTAGAACAAGGTGGTGAGGTGGGGGCTGCCGTCGGGGTTGACCGTGGCGACCTGCACCTTCTTGTGCCCGGCAAGGAACTCCTCGATCTCGGCGTCGGACATCCTCACGAGATCTCTGCCCTGGCTTGCCACGTGACCACGCCTCCCTCTCGCAGGTGGCAACGAGTGGGAACACGCGCTCACCCCGCCGGGACCTGCCCGGCACTGGAACGTGTTCTACTTTACGGCCATCGCGACCGCTTGACCAGACCCGCCCACAACAGCCTTTCGCCGAGGTGACGCAGCGGCGCCCCGTTCGAACGTAGTGTGTCTGCATGGCGAGGGTCGAGCGCATCAGGTGCCACCCGGTCGTGGCTTCGAGCCGCGGCGTCGAGAGTCTGGCATGACCCCGTCGAGCCGGGCTGGACGACTCGGCGGCGCCGAGGTGCTCCAGGTCTCGGTTCCGGTTGCGACCCTGTGGACCTCACCGGAGGCGCCCCGCGCGATCGACGCACCCGCCTTGCTCGGCGCCCCGGACGTCACGGGGTGGACGGCGCGCATGGATGCGTCGGTCCGCAAAGGACTCACCGGACGGACCCTCACCCAGCTGCTGATGGGTGAGGACGTCGTCGTGCTCGAGGAGCGTGGGGACTGGGTCCGCGTCGGCGCGCTCGGTCAACCGTCGTCCGCCCACGAGCAGGGCTACCCCGGCTGGATGCGCCGCGACCACCTGTCCGCGCCGATCCCGTCAACGGCCGGACCCAAGGCTGTCGTGATGACCCCGACCGCTGCGTGCGAGGTCGACGGCGGCCCCGTCAGTGAGCTTTCGTTCGGCACCGCGTTACGGGTCCGGTCCGTCGAAGGGGGCGCGGCGCGGGTGGTGCTCCCGCGCGGCCGGTCCGCGCGCGTCCCGCTGGAGCACCTCCGCCTGGTGGACGAGGGGCAGCAGCCCGACTTCGGCGCGGGCGACGTCCTCGCCGTCGCCGCCCAGTTCGTGGGACTTGGCTACCTCTGGGGCGGCACGAGCGCCTGGGGGCTGGACTGCTCGGGCCTGGTGCACCTGGTGCACCGGGTCTTCGGGCTGGTGCTCCCCCGCGACGCGTGCGACCAGGCTGCCCACGTCCGCCCGGTCCCTGTCGACGACGTGCTCCC
>DASTPU010000166.1:0-2897 GCA_035762105.1 Nocardioidaceae bacterium
GGAACCTCCCCGCCGTCACCGCGGCGCTCGACGCCGTACCCGACCCGGTGTCCGGTCTGCTGGTTTACCCCGGCCGCGGCGGCGGGTCGGGAGCTGGGATGCCACGCCGACCTAGCCCCGCTCCGGCCGCCGGGGCAGCTGAGGTGGACGAACCACGGGACCAGTTCGTTGACCTGGCGCTCGAGAGATAGTCCTTCGCTGTTGTCAATGGCCAGTTCGTGGTCCCCGCTGGTGGCCAACTGAAAGTCGCCACCCTCCGTCTTTTGATCAGCTGGTCTTGAGTCGGGTTCCTCCCTTCGCTCGTGCCTGTTTCATCCGGTAGGAGTCACCGTCGGTGACGACGGTGTGGCAGTGGTGCAGGAGGCGGTCGAGCAGGCTGACGGCGGTGGTGTGTTCGGGTAGGAATCGCCCCCAGGATTCGAAGGGCCAGTGCGAGCCGATCCCGAGGGATCGGCGTTCGTAGGCGGCGGCGACGAACCGGAACAGCAGTTGCGCGCCGGTGTCGTCCAGCGGTGCGAAGCCGAGCTCGTCGATGAGGATGAGGTCGTTGCGCAGCTGGGTGTCGATGACCTTGCCGACGGAGTTGTCGGCCAGTCCTCGGTAGAGGGTCTCGACGAGGTCGGCGGCGGTGAAGTAGCGGACTCGGTGCCCGGCCTCGACCGCGGCGATCCCGACCGCGACGAGGATGTGGGACTTGCCGGTGCCCGCGGGTCCGATCATGCACAGGTTCTCCGCCGAGCGGACCCACTCCAGGGATGCGAGATAGTCGAACGTCGCCGGCGGGATCGAGGATGCGGCGACGTCGAACTCCTCGAGCGTCTTGGTCACCGGGAACGCGGCCTGCCGCAGTCGGGTGCGGGCGTTGGACGCGTCCCGGGCGGCGATCTCGGCCTCGACCAGGGTCCGGAGGAACTCCTCGGGCTTCCACCGTTGGGTCTTCGCGGTGACCAGCAGCTCGGGTGCCAGCCGACGCATCGCGGCCATCTTCAACCGCTTCAACCCCTCGTTCAGGTCTGCTGGCAGCGGCGGTGGGCTAGTCGCGGTCATGCCGGATCACCACCGCTGTGCTCACCGTCCTTGCCGCCGATGGCGTAGGCGTTCAGCGACCTGGTCGGCACCGTCGGCAGGGTCAACACCAACACTTGCCCGGCAGGCGTCGGGTGGGGTGCGTGCCCGCCTGTGGCCAAGATGGACCGGACGTCGGCGGCTCGCCACCGCCCGAACGCCACCGCCCGCTCGAGTGCCGCGAGCAATGGTCCGGTGCCGTGGGCGGCGTGCAGGGTCAGGATCTCGGCGATCTCGCCGCCGAGCTTGCTGACCCCGGCCGCGGCCGCCCCGGTCAGGAACGCCTCGGTGACCGGCCCGAGTGCCAGGAAGTCGCGCTCAGCCGGCGTCCGGGGACGGGCCGCCCGGCGCGGGGTGTCGGGGCGTGGCCGGTCGTAGTGCGCGTCGACGATCGAAGTCTCACCCGGCGCCACCAGCCGGTGCTCGGCGTGGACCTCGCCGGTGACCGGTTCGATCACCCGCAGCAGCCGGTCGCGCTCGTTGACGACGACGGTCACGGTGGCACCGATCAGCCGGTTCGGGACCGAGTAGCGTGCCGAGCCGAACCGAATGCAAGACAGCTTGTCGACCTTCCGGGTGGTCGGCTTCGCACCCACCTCCAGGCGCAGCGACGGCAGTCCGCCGAGCAGCCCCCGCTCGGTGCCCAGCCGCTGCTCGGGGATCGCGCAGATCTCCGAGTGCGCCGTGGTGTTGACCTCCTCGCACCAGGCCGCGGCCCGCTGGTTGAGCCCGGCCAGACCGTCGGCCCACGGGTCGTCGTCCAGGGTGAACGGGACCAGTAGGTCGTCCTTGGCGTAGCCGACCAGGTTCTCCACGATGCCCTTGGACTCCGGGTCCGCGGCGTGGCAGAAGTCGGGCCGGAACCGGTAGTGGGCCGCGAACCGGACATAGTCGGGGGTCGGGACCACCACGCCTGCGACCACCCCGCCCTTCAGGCAGGCCATCCGGTCCGCGAGCACCGTCTTGGGCACCCCGCCGAGAACCTCGAAGCACTCCGCCAGCATCGCCAGCGTGGTCGCCTGCTTCTCGTCGGCGGCGAACCGGACGAACCGGAACCGCGACCAGGCCAGCACCGCGCAGAACACGTGCACCCGCCGACCTTCCAGGATCTCGGTGCCCCAGTCGATGGCCAGCACCTCGCCCGGGGACCACACCGCCGGACGCCGACCGCCCTGACGGGCCTGACCCCCTCGCCACTCCCGCTTCGCCTGCGCGACCAGCCGCCGGAAGTTCCGGTCCGACCCCGCATAGCCCGCGGCCCGTGCCGCCGGCAGCAACCGCTTCGCGCTGATCCGCCCGGCGGTCTTCTCGACCTTCTCCGCCACCAGCTCGGCGACCTCGTCATAGTTGCGGGGCCGCGGCTCCCGCAGCGCCGGGGCCTCGCCCCGACTAGCGGCCTCGTGAGCCTCGACGATCCGGCTCGCCGTCTTGTGGGTGGTCCCGCAGATCGCGGCCGCACCCCGATAGCTGCCCACGTCTCGATAGGCGGCAATCACATCCATCTGTTCCCTCGCGTTCTTCAATGGAGTCCCCTGCGTGGTGATGTGGCTTGGTTGGCACCGCCACCGTCACCACGCAGGGCCCTCACAGGGCTCTACGACACGACGAAACGAAGAGTGGGGACAACTACCTGGCCACCAGTGGGGACCTCGACCCGGCCACCAGTGGGGACTTTTTCATGGCCATGGACAACTCTTACGGTCCAACAAGGTAGATGGCCCTGCCGCGCACAGCACCAGCCAGCTCTCGAAGACGCGATGGCAAATTCTGTACACCTATCGATTCGCTCCAATTACCAGGCTCGGTCCACCATGGCGTGGGCAGTTGCTGAA
>DASTPU010000167.1:0-2702 GCA_035762105.1 Nocardioidaceae bacterium
CTTCACGCCTCGACCGTAAGCAGCCTTCGTCGCGGCGGCCACCCGGCGTCCGGCTGCCACCGCCGCAGCAGGTCAGTGCTCGCGGCCCCGCAGCGACATCGCCCGCGCCGCCTCCCGCGCATCCTGGCGCTCCCGCAGCGCCTGCCGCTTGTCGTAGTTGCGCTTGCCTCGGGCCAGCGCGATCTCGACCTTGGCCCGGCCGTCGGAGAAGTACAGCTGCAGCGGGACGAGCGTGTACCCGGACTCGCGGGTCGCCCCGACGAGCTTGTCGATCTCCGCGCGGTGCAGCAACAGCTTGCGCCGCCGCCGCGGCTCGTGGTTCGTCCACGTCCCCTGCGTGTACTCGGGGATGTGCACGCCCTCCAGCCACACCTCGCCGCCGGTGATCGTCGCGAAGCCGTCGACGAGCGACGCCCGGCCGAGCCGCAGCGACTTGACCTCGGTGCCGGTGAGGGCCAGGCCGGCCTCGTAGGTGTCCTCGATCGCGTAGTCGTGCCGGGCCTTGCGGTTGGTGGCGACGACCCTTCGTCCCCGCTCCCTCGGCACGCCCGCTCCCCTCACCCGGCCGCCGGGCGGTGTGCCCGGCCGGAACCCGGCCAGTCTACGGTCGCGCGCCGACACTCCCAGCCGTGCGATCAGGCGCTCACACCCGCAGGTGCCGCCGCAGCATGACCAGCGACGACACCGCGGCCAGCAGGACGCCGGTGAGCATCAGCAGCGGCGTCAGCGTCAGCACGAAGTCGGAGCCGACGAACGAGCTGACGAACGGCAGGTTCTCGGCGATCACCCCTTGGACCACGAGCTCGACGAACGCCCACAGCCCGAGCGAGGCCAGCAGGGTGCCCAGCAGCGTGGCCACCACCTGCTCCATGACGAACGGAAGCTGGATGAAGACGTTGGAGGCGCCGACGAGTTTCATGATCCCGACCTCGCGGCGCCGGGTGAAGGCGGCCAGCCGGATCGTCACGCCGATGAGCAGCACCGCGCAGACCACCATGGTCCCGGCGGTGACGAACGCCATCCACTGCACCCGGTTGATGACGGTGAAGAAGCGTTCCAGGAGCTGCCGCTGGTCCTGCACCTCCTCGATGCCCGCGCGCCCCGCGAAGACGTCGGCGACCACGGAGAACTGCTCGGGGTCGCGCAGCTTCACCCGGTAGGACTCCGGCATCTGGTCCTCGGTGACGTTCTCCAGGATCGAGGAGTCCTGGAACTGCTCCTGTGCCCGCTCGAACGCCTCCGCCTTGGACTCGTAGAAGACCCGCTCGACGTAGGGCTGCAGCGTCTCGGACTGCAGCTCGGCGAGGATCGCCTCCTTCTGCGCCTGCGTCACCTCGCCGCCGGCGCACGAGGGCGCCTCGCTGTCCTGGCCGCACAGGAAGATCGAGACCTGGACGCGGTCGTACCAGTAGCCCTTCATGAGCTCGACCTGCTGCTGCAGCAGCAGCGCGACGCCGAGGAAGAACAGCGACACCGCCGTGACCAGGATCACGGAGATCGTCATCGACAGGTTGCGGCGGATGCCGATGCCGATCTCACTGAGGATGAATTGCAGGCGCATAGGGGGAAGTCACCGTCTCTTCAGCGGGAGTAGCCGTAGACGCCACGGGCCTCGTCCCGCACGAGCCTGCCGTCGGACAGCTCGACGACGCGCTTGCGCATCTGGTCGACGATCTCGTCGTCGTGGGTCGCCATGACGATCGTGGTGCCGGTGCGGTTGATCCGGTCCAGCAGCCGCATGATGCCGACGCTGGTCGTCGGGTCGAGGTTGCCGGTGGGCTCGTCCGCGAGCAGCAGGACGGGCCGGTTGACGAACGCGCGCGCGATCGCCACGCGCTGCTGCTCGCCGCCGGACAGCTCGTGCGGACGCCGCCGCTCCTTGCCGGCGAGCCCGACCAGGTCGAGGGTCTCCGGCACGGTCTGCGCGATGGACTGCCGGGAGCGGCCGATGACCTGGAGGGCGAACGCGACGTTCTCGTAGACCGTCTTGTCCGCCAGCAGCCGGAAGTCCTGGAACACGACGCCGATCTGGCGGCGCAGGTGCGGCACCTTCCAGGTCGACAGCCGCGCGAGGTCCTTGCCGGCGACGGAGATCGTGCCGCGGGTCGGTCGCTCCTCCTTGAGCACCAGCCGCAGGAACGTCGACTTCCCCGACCCCGACGACCCGACGAGGAAGGTGAAGTCACCCGGCTCGACCTGCAGGCTGACGTTGTCGAGGGCAGGACGCAGACCTGTCTCGTAGGTCTTGGTGACGTTCTCGAAGCGGATCACGGCGTTCCCGTCGGCCAGTCTCGGGGACAGGACGGCCCGGTCGGCGCGCTGCGCCTGCCCGGCCTCGAACTCGCGGTGCAGGGCACCTGGCCGTTCGGAGTGTAGGGCCGGTGACCTTCCGTCCCGGCACTGTGCGACCGGGTGTCGCGGCGTCCGCCGGGCGGCGTCACGAGGCCACCTTCCGCTCGGCGGAGCGCCGCCAGCGGATCCCGGACTCGAGGAAGTCGTCGATGTCGCCGTCGAACACCGACTGCGGGTTGCCCACCTCGTGCTCGGTGCGCAGGTCCTTCACCATCTGGTACGGGTGCAGCACGTAGGAGCGCATCTGGTTGCCCCAGCTCGACCCGGCGTCACTCTTGAGGGCGTCGAGCTCGGCCTGCCGCTCCTGCCGGGCCCGCTCCAGCAGCTTGGCCTGCAGCACCCGCAGCGCC
>DASTPU010000168.1:0-5611 GCA_035762105.1 Nocardioidaceae bacterium
ACCGGTGGAGTACGGCGGGAAGTTGTAGTTGTGCATGTAGCGACGCGTGGTCTCCGGGGAGAGCGTGTCGAGCTTCTGCTCCAGCGTCAGCATGTTCAGCGTGGTGACACCCAGGATCTGGGTCTCGCCGCGCTCGAACAGGGCCGAACCGTGCACGCGCGGGATCACGCCGACCTCGGCGGACAGGGTCCGGATGTCGGTGAGGCCACGGCCGTCGATGCGGACCTTGTCGCGCAGCACGCGCTCGCGGACCAGCTTCTTGGTCAGCGCCCGGAACGCGGCGCCGAGCTCCTTCTCGCGGCCCTCGAAGTCGGGGGCGACCTTCTCGATGACCGCGGCCTTGACCTCGTCCATCTTGTTCTCGCGGTCCTGCTTGCCGGCGATGGTCAGCGCCTCGGCGAGGTCCTTCGACGCGGCCTTCTCGACGGCGTCGTACACGTCGTCCTCGAAGTCGAGGAAGACGGGGAACTCCTGGACCGGCTTGGCGGCCTGCTTCGCGAGCTCGACCTGAGCCTCGACGAGCTGCTTGATGAAGGGCTTCGCGGCGTCGAGACCACCGGCGACGACCTCCTCGGTCGGAGCCTGCTTGCCGGAGCGGACCAGGTCCCAGGTGGACTCGGTGGACTCGGCCTCGACCATCATGATCGCGACGTCGCCGGTCTCGGTGACCCGACCCGCGACGACCATGTCGAAGACGGCGTCCTCGAGCTGGCTGTGTGTCGGGAAGCCGACCCACTGGCCGTCGACGAGCGCCACACGGATGCCACCGACCGGGCCGGAGAACGGCAGACCCGAGAGCTGGGTGGACATCGAGGCGGCGTTGATCGCGAGCACGTCGTACGGGGTGTCGGGCTCGAGCGCCATCACGGTGATGACGACCTGGACCTCGTTGCGCAGGCCCTTCTTGAAGGTCGGGCGCAGCGGGCGGTCGATCAGGCGGCAGGTGAGGATGGCGTCCTCGGACGGCCGGCCCTCACGGCGGAAGAACGAGCCGGGGATCCGGCCCGCGGCGTACATCCGCTCCTCCACGTCGATGGTGAGCGGGAAGAAGTCGAAGTGCTCCTTCGGGTGCTTCCCGGCCGTCGTGGCCGAGAGCAGCATGGTCTCGTCGTCGAGGTAGGCGGTGACCGAGCCGGCCGCCTGGCGGGCCAGCAGGCCCGTCTCGAACTTGACCTTGCGGGTGCCGAACTTGCCGTTGTCGATCACGGTCTCGACGGCGGAGATGGTGGGTTCCTCCATGGGATACCCCTTTCTTTTCTCGCGGAGCGATCACGCGAGGGCGCCCATCTGGATCTGTTGGATCACTTGGTGACCAGTGATGCGCTGCGGCTCCGCTGGCTCAGAGGCCGGTCTTCGATCGAGGCCCGCGGGCGCCGGACGAGCCGGTGCCTCCCGAGGGCCACTACCGAGGACCGGGCCGGACGTCCGCGGTCGCTCCTGTGAATGGTGTCGTGTTCAGTTGTGTGGGTCGGTCCCGAGCCTAGTCGGACACCGTCCCGATGATGCAGCAGGAGCGACCTCCCGGCGGTGCGTGCGGTGCACGCGGTGCTGCCAGGGGTCGCTCCCACTCAGGTCTGGTGCGTGATCAACGACGCAGGCCGAGCCGTTCGACGATCGAGCGGTATCGGTTGATGTCTTCCTGCTGCATGTAGTTCAGAAGACGGCGACGCTGACCCACGAGGAGAAGCAGGCCACGACGGCTGTGGTGGTCGTGCTTGTGCTCCTTGAGGTGCTCGGTGAGGTGGCTGATGCGGTGGCTGAGCAGTGCCACCTGGACCTCGGGAGAGCCGGTGTCGCCCTCGGTCGTGCCGTACTCGGCGATGATCTTCTTCTTGGTCTCCGCGTCGGTACCCTTGGACACGCGACTTCCCTTCGGTTTCTCGTTGCGCGGCGCGCCGGGGCCTGTTCACCCGGGCACTCTCGTTCCGCGGCCGTTCTGACGGCGGTGTCGCCGGGGCGTCGTGGCCCCGGGCAACCGCTCAAGACTATCAGCGGCCCCACCGATTCTCCGAATCGCGCTCTCCCCACCCCAGGACCCCATCCTCTTCCCGCCGACCCGTCAGTTCCGGGGCCGTTCCGTCGGCGTGTCGTCGCTCGGGTGACGGGTCGGGTCAACCGGTGGCGTCGGTGTCCGGGTCGCCGGCCGGGTCCTCGGCTGCAAGGTCCTCGGCTGCGGGGTCCTCGGCTGCGGGGTCCTCCGCTGCGGGGTCCACCGGCAGGCTCACCGGAGGTACGACGGCCAGCGGGGCGCTGGGGAGAAGCGGCGGGTTCGTCGAGGTCCAGGCGTCCGGCTGGAGCCGCGTCCCCCACCGGTAGACGTTCTGGTCACGGACCGGCAGCGGGAAGACGTTGTAGAGGCGCTGCTCACCGTTGAGCCAGGGGTAGGTCGTGCTGACGCGATCACCGTGGTACTCCTCGCCGGCCCACCGCGCGACGTTGAGCGGCGCGCCGTCCTGGTCGAACAGCTGCACGCCCTCGAGCGGGTTGCCCTGAGCGTCGTACGGGAAGACGTTCTCCACGTGGTCGCCCCGCAGCATCAGGCCCCGCGGGGGCTCCGAGTAGCCGGCGAGGTCGCGGTACTCCCAGGTGCCACTGGCCGGGAACTGCCCCATCACGACCGGCGTCATCACGATCGCGAACGCGTTGAGCACGAGGAGCGTGAGACGGGCCAACGGTTTCCAGGTAGCGCCGGAACCGGGCCAGAGCCGGTTGCGGCCGAGCTGCACGCTGACCACGATCGCCACCAGCCAGACCAGGGAACCGATGAGGGGCCCGCCCAGCGTCGGCACCGGAGTCGCCAGGTCGCCACCCTGGGTGGCCATGTCGAGCAGCTGCACCGCCACCCACGCGCGGAGCACCCACCAGACCGGGCGCAGCGTGGCCAGGAGCTCCCAGGCCGGTCGAAGGGCGGGCACCTCGACGAGCTCGAACCACCGGCGGCGCGAGCCGTCGAGCAGGCCCTCGACCCGGCGGCCGACCGGCTTGCGGGTCCCCCGCACCCGGATCAGCCCGCCCACGGCGCCCGGCGCAGGCCGCTCGATGCCCGCCGCGGTCCGGAGCTCGTCCGCGTAGGCCCGCGGGTCGCCCAGCTCGGCGACCGTGCCACCGTCCTCGACGAGCTCGTTGATGTCGGCCTCGAGCCCGCCGACCAGCTCCTCGCGCTCCTCGTCGGTGAGGTCACCGAGCCGGTCGCGGACCTTCTCGACGAACGCCGACACCTCGGGTCGGGTCTCGAGACGGGTCGTCGGTTCGTTCATGCGGATGCCCCCTGCTGCGTGGTCTGGTTCCGGCTGCCCTGCTTGAGGAGCCGCGTGACGGTCGCCGAGAACTGCTCCCAGTCCTCGCGCTGCTGCTCGAGCTGGGCTCGCCCTGCGGTCGTGATCCCGTAGTACTTGCGGTGCGGGCCCGCGTCGGAGGGCACGACGTACGACGTCAGGGCGCCTGAGGCGTAGAGGCGGCGCAGCGTGCCGTAGACGGAGGCGTCACCGACGCCGTCGAGCCCCGCAGCGCGCAGCCGGCGGAGCACGTCGTAGCCGTAGCCGTCCTCGTCACCGACCACCGCGAGCACGGCGAGGTCGAGCACTCCCTTGAGGAGCTGGGTCGAGTCCATGCACCGCACACTACTGCGTCATGCGCAGTACTGCGCAGAGCAACACGCCGCCACGCCGGCGATCAAGGCACGCGCCGCCCCTCCCGAGCGGGATCCGCCCGACAACGCCGGCGGCAGGAGGGGGGTCAGCCGCCGAGCACCCGCCGCACCGCCTCACGCGCCGCCATCGGGTCGGGCGCCGCCAGCGCCGCCTCCGCGGCGTGCTCGCACACGTCCATCGACACCCCGGCGATCTGCGCCCCGACGTTGCGCACCGCAGCCGACGCCATCGACAGCGAGGTCACGCCCATGCCGACCAGCGCGGCGGCGAGGGCCGGGTCGGCGGCCGCCTCACCGCAGACGCCGACGGGCTTGCCGGCGTGCTTGCCGGCCTCGGCGCTGATCGCGCTCAGGGCGAGGACGGCCGGCTGCCACGCGTCGGTGAGGTGGGCCAGGCCGCTCGACATCCGGTCGGCGGCCATCGTGTACTGCGTGAGGTCGTTCGTGCCGATCGACAGGAAGTCGACGTGCTCGAGCATCTTGTGGGCCTGCAGCGCGGCCGCCGGGATCTCGATCATCACCCCGGCCCGCAGGTCGTGCGCCCGCACCTGCGCGGCGAAGTCGGCAGCTTCCGCGACGGTGGCCACCATCGGCGCCATCACCCACGGCCTGGTGCCGGTATGACGGGCGGCGGCCGCGATCGCGTAGAGCTGCCGCTCGAGCAGGCCCGGGTTGCCGAAGGACAGCCGCAGGCCGCGGACGCCGAGGGCAGGGTTCTCCTCGCCCTCCAGCGTCGCGAACGCGATGGGCTTGTCCGAGCCGGCGTCGAGCGTGCGCACGACGACCGTCCGCTCGGCCCCGAAGGCGTTCAGCACCTCGGCGTACACCTCGGTCTGCTCCGCCACGCTCGGCTCGTCCTGCCGGTTGAGGAAGCACAGCTCGGTGCGGAACAGCCCGACACCCTCGACCGGCCCCTCGGCGGCGGCCCGGGCGGAGGCGCCGTCGGCGACGTTCGCGAGGATCTTGACGCGGGTGCCGTCGCTGGTGCGTCCCGGCCCGGCCCACGACTCGAGCTCCGCCCGCGCCGCGGCCGCCTCGGCGACCTGCGCCTCGGCCTTGGCCTCGTCCGGCGAGACCTCGATCTCGCCCGTGGTGCCATCGACGAGCACCTTCGCCGGAGCCTTGAGCTCCATCAGGCCGGGAACCGCGACGACGCACGGGATGCCGAGCTGGCGGGCGATGATCGCGGTGTGGCTGGTGGGTCCGCCCTTCTCGGTGACGAGGGCGACGACCAGGCTCGCGTCGAGCCCGGCGGTGTCGGCGGGCGCGAGGTCCTCGGCGACGAGCACCGACGGCTCGTCGGGGACCGGCACGCCCGGCTCCGCCTCACCCACGAGGGTGGCGGTCAGCCGCTTCTCGATGTCACGCAGGTCGGTCACCCGCTCGGCCATCAGACCGCCCATCTGGGTGAACAGGCCGGCGAACTGGTCGACGGCCGCGTTCAGCGCGGTCAGCAGGGAGTCGCCCGCCTTCACCCGCTTCACGACGGCGGTGCGCAGGCCCTTGTCCCGAGTCAGGCCGGCGGTCGCCGTGAGCACCTCCGCGGCGCTGCCGCTCGCACGTTCGGCGCGTCCGGCCAGCCGGTCGGCCACGAGGGCCACCGCACCGTCGTACGCCTCGACCGCCTGCGCCTCGTCGAGCGCCAGCGACTCGAACTCGTCGATCGCGCGCCGGGAGATCCCGGCGGACGCGACGACCACAGGCCCGTAGGCCACACCAGGGACGACAGGGGTGCCTCGAAGGATCATGCCCAACGATAACCACGTCACCCCCTTGACAGTCAACAGATTCGGGCGTAAAACAACATACACAAAGATCCACCAACCCCGGGAGGGCCCGTGTACGCGGAGGAACGACGCCAGGCCATGGCCGAGCTGGTGTCCCAGCAGGGGCGCCTGTCGGTCAACGAGCTCGCCGACGCCTACGGCATCACCACCGAGACGGTGCGCCGCGACCTCTCCA
>DASTPU010000169.1:0-23042 GCA_035762105.1 Nocardioidaceae bacterium
TTGCAGTCCGTTGCCTCGCCTCTCGGCCACTCCACCAAGGAGGGGACCTGCGACCCTTCTCCGAGCGGACGACGAGGCTCGAACTCGCGACCTCAACCTTGGCAAGGTTGCGCTCTACCAACTGAGCTACGTCCGCCTGCAACGTTCCGGTCCGGGCTTTTCGGCCCGGGCCGTTCGTGCGAGAAGAACTGTATATGACCTGGCGCGAATGACAAATTCGGGGGTGCGTGCGCGTGTCCGGGGCCCTTGCAGACCTAGTCTCTGACCTATGCGCGCATGGGTGAACGGACATCTGCTCGACGACCCGACCGGCCCCGCGGTAGCCGTGACAGACCATGGCTTCACCGTGGGCGACGGGGTCTTCGAGGCCGTGAAGGTCGTCGACAACGTGCCGTTCGCCCTCACCCGCCACCTGGCGCGCCTCGCGCGGTCGGCGCGCGGCCTCGGTCTGCCCGAGGTGGACCTGGAGGAGGTACGACGGGGGGTGGCGGCCGTCCTGGACGGGCAGGAGCTGCCCCTCGGACGGATCCGGATCACCTACACCGGCGGCGAGGCTCCGCTGGGTTCGGGACGCGGCAGCAAGCCCCCGACGCTGGTCGTCGTGGCGGACACCCTGAAGCCCTGGGACGGTCCGACGAGCGTCGTGACGGTCCCATGGACCCGCAACGAGCACGGCGCCCTCGCCGGCCTCAAGACCACCTCCTACGCCGAGAACGTCATCGCGCTGGCCCGGGCCGCCGAGCAGGGTGCGAGCGAGGCGATCTTCGCCAACACGGCCGGCAACCTCTGTGAAGGGACCGGCTCCAACGTCTTCTACGTCGTCGACGGCGAGGTCCGGACCCCGACACTGGCCTCGGGCTGCCTCGCGGGGATCAGCCGCGAGCTCGTCATCGAGTGGTACGGCGCGCGTGAGGTCGACGAGCCGGTCGACGTACTGGCCCGCGCCGAGGAGATCTTCCTGGTCTCCACCACACGGGACGTGCAGGGCGTGAGCCGCTGCGACGGCCGGGAGCTCCCGGCGCCGGGACCGGTCACACGGAAGGTGGCGGCCCTCTGGGCACAGAGGGAGCGGGAGAACCTCGACCCGTGATCCGGGCCAAGGGCGGGAGGTCGATCAGGAGACGGTGGAGCGGCGCCGTTCACGGTAGGCAGCGACGTGCATCCGGTTCCCGCAGGTGCGGGCGTCGCAGTACCGCCGTGAGCGGTTCCGGGAGAGGTCGACGAGCACCTGGTCGCAGCCGTCCGCCTCGCAGGTGCGCAGTCGCTCGCGCTCACCGGCCGCGATGACCTGGGCCAGAGCCATGCCGCCGTCGACAGCGAGGTGCTCTGCGAGCGTCGCTCCGGGAGCGGAGTAGTGCACGTGCCAGGCGTAGCCGTCGTGGTTGGTGAGCCGGGGCGTGACGGGGCAGTCGGCGACGAGCGCGTTCACGAGCTCGGCGGCCTCGGCATCGGTGGGGGCGGCGAAGACGGCGCGGAGCCGACCTCGGAGTGCCCGGACAGCGAGAAGGTCGGTGCGAGTCATCGCACCGACCTCACTCACCTCATGGCTTTCGACGAACGACTGGAGCGAGTCCAGGTCCTCGAGGAGATCCTCGTCGCAGCTGTCCGGTGCCGTGTTGACCAGCTCCACCACGCCGACGAGGGAGTGCTCGATGTCGTGGCTGAACAGCACGCGGGTCTCCTTCGCTCGGCTGGCCCATCCCCCCACGAGACGGGCCGACGGTGGACGAAGGGTCAGACGGAGTCGGCCGCGAGGATCGCCGCGATGGCCGCGTCGAGGTCGAGGTACTCGGACTCGGAGCCCGGGGTGACCGCCTTGTTCATCCGGTCGACGAAGGCCGACAGGTCGCCGGTCTTGGCCTGGACGAGCGCCTCACCGTCGGGCGAGCAGAGCTCCACGATCACGACCGCGTGACCCTCGGCGTCGAGGCACGGCCACACGTGGACGTCGCCGTCGCCGGAGGGCTCGTAGAGGCCCGCGGCCAGCAGGTCACGACCGAAGGTCCAGCGGACCTGGCTGCGGCCGGTCATGAAGACCGTGGTCACCGCGTACGGGTCGCGGGGGTCGTACTGCAGCTCGGCGTCGATCGGGGTGGATGCCCCGGTCGAGTCGATCAGGTCGAGGGTCACCGCTTGGGACACGATCAGCGGTGCCGTGTTCATCGAGTAGTCCATGTGAACGCCTTCCTCCCAGATGGTTCGCCCATGAGACGTAGACAGGCTTTCCGCGTGACGCGAATACAACCCTGAATTTCCAACATTTTTCTGTGAGGCCGCGCACGCCGGCTGTTGTGTCCGGTTTTGGGCGGGATCGCGATCCAGAAACTGTTTGAACCACCCGGCTAGGCTCAGCCTCACTGGCATGGGTATCGGTCCCGTCGACGACTCGCTGAAGGTGCTGTGAGCCAGATGACCACGGAGGAGCACCCGCCTGAGGCGGGCAGTCGCCCTGCCCGTGAGCGCAGCGCCCTGCACCGGAAGCTCCACGCCAACCCGGCCCTCTCGCTCACCACGAAGGTGGTGGTCACGACCCTGGGCGTCCTGGTGCTGCTCGGCGGCGTGCTGATGATGGTCACCCCCGGTCCGGGCATCGTGGGCATCGCCGTGGGCCTGGCGATCCTCGCCACGGAGTACGAGTGGGCCCACCGGTGGCTGGCCAAGGCACGCGAGAAGGCGCACGAGGCGCGTCTCAAGGCGGAGGCGGTGGACCCGAAGGTCCGGCGCCGTCAGCTGCTCGTGGGTGGCCTGGCGTTCCTCGCGCTGACGGCCGGAGTCGTCACGTATGTCGTCGTCTACGACTGGCCCGGCTTCGCCGTGAACGGCTGGGACTGGCTCCAGGGCCTGGCCGGCTGGGTGCCCGAGCTACCCGGGATGTGAGCTCGCCGGATTCATGCGCTAATCTTTCCGGCGCACAACCACATGGGCGATTGGCGCAGTGGTAGCGCGCTTCGTTCACACCGAAGAGGTCACTGGTTCGAACCCAGTATCGCCCACCGACACCAAAGGCCGGCTCCGCAGTAGGAGCCGGCCTTGGTGCGTCTCGGACGGCTTCAGACCCTCCGGCGGATCGACTCCGCGACGGCGAAGCCGAGAACCACGCCGACCATCGGGCCCCAGGTGCCGACCACCATGGCGAGCGGGAGCCCCGCTCCGAGGCCGATCGCGAGCACCCTGGGGAGGGCCCCGGCTCTGGTGGCGGCGACGGCGGTGAGCACGCCGCCGACCAGGTTGAGCGCGAGCCCGAGGAGGAACACCGGGCCCAGTGTGTTCTCGCCGGCGACGACGGTCGCACCGGCGGCAAGCGCAACGAGTGCCTGCCCGGTGCCGTTCGTCCTGACCGCGACGGTGTCGAACCGGCTGGAGCGCCGCACCACGCCGAGCCGGCGGAGCGCGAGGGTCGCCGCCGCACCGGTGACCAGGCTGACCGTGAAGAGGATCTCGAGCAGGTAGTCGGTGACCTGCTCGAACGGCTGCGCCTGCTCCGGCAGGAGGCCCTGCGCCAGCGCGAACGACAGGCCGGCGAACGCCGCGGTGTACGGCAGAGCGCGGACCGCGGCGGGACCGCGACGAGCGGTGGTCGTCTCGGCGACGACGGGGGAGTACGTGGTCATGTGGGCTGCTCCTGCGGTCGATGGGCCCGGAACCGTTCCGGGGCCACCAGCCTCGGCGCGTCGTCACCCGAGGCCACGAGCAGGCTTTCCCGGTCGACCGGGAGGCTCTCCCGTCGTACCCGGGAACCTCAGGCGAGGCCCTCCGTGCGCGCCATCGCGACCGCCTCGGCCCGGTCGCGAGCGGGAAGCTTGACCAGCAGGTTCGACACCGCGTTGGCCACCGTCTTCGTGCTGATGCCGAGCCGGACGCCGATCGCCTGGTTGCCCAGGCCACGGCCAACGAGCGAGAGCACCTCGCGCTCCCGGGCGCTGAGCTGGGGGAACGGGACCGTCTCCGAGACCGGCGTCTGCAGCAGCCGCAGGACCTGCGGCGCGACGCGGCGCCCGAACACCGCCTCCCCGCGGGCCACCGCACGGATGCCGGCGACCACCTCGTCGCCGCCTGCGTCCTTCAGCAGGTACCCGCGGGCCCCGGCGCGGATCGCGGCCAGCAGCGAGGCGTCGTCGTCGGACATCGTCAGGACGAGCACGGCGGGGGAGTCGTCGCCGCCGTTCGCGAGCCGGCGCGTGGCCTCGGCTCCGTCCATGACGGGCATGGTGAGGTCCATGAGTACGACGTCCGGGCCGGTCTCGCGGGCCACGACCAGGGCACGGCTGCCGTCCTCTGCGACACCGACCACGTCCACGTCAGGGACGCCCTCGAGCAGCGCGCACAGGCCGTCCCTGACCACCGCGTGGTCGTCGACGACGAGCACCTTCGTAGCCGTCACAGCGGCACCTCCATGTGGACCCGCGTGCCGGCCTCGCCGGTCCGTCCGATCGTGAACCGGCCACCGAGCTCCTCGGTGCGCCGTCGCATCGACTCGAGGCCGATGCCCACCCGTGGAGCCTCCGGCAGGCCCGAGCCGTCGTCGGTCACCCGGGCGGTGAGCACGCCACCCTCCGCGCAGAGCTCGATGTGGACCGACTCCGCCGCGCCGTGCCGGACCGCGTTCGCCACCGCCTCCTCGACGACGTGGAGCACGGCGACCTCCGTGGCCGCCGCAAGCGCCGGCCACGGCATCTCGCCGTCCAGCTCGAGCCGGATGTCCGCCGACGGGTGCCGCGTGGCGATCTCCTCGAGCGCGCCGAGCAGGCCGAGCTCGTCGAGGGACTCGGGGCGCAGGCCACGGGTCACGCGGCGCACGTTGCCGATCGCCCGCCGGGCCTGGTCGCGGACGGAGTCGAGCTGTGCGGCCAGCCTGGTCTGGTGCGGAGCGACCTGGGTCGCGGCGGCGTCCACGGTGAACGCCAGCCCGGCCAGCACCGGACCGACGCCGTCGTGCAGGTCCTCGCGTAGCCGGCGCCGCTCCTCCTCGCGCGCGACCACCAGCTCTTCGCGGGCACGTTCGAGGTCGAGCGTGCGCAGTGCCGCGGCGACCGCGGGCCCGGCCTGATGAACGACGTCGTCGAGGACGCGCCGGTCGAGCCCGTCGAACGGCTCGGCGGGGGAGCGTGGCGCCACGGCGAGCACGCCCTGCTCCTCGCCGTGGAAGGCGACCGGGAGCCTGAGCGTGGTCTCGGCCGGGGTGCCTGCGGAGACCGATCGCGCCTCCCCGACGGTCAGCACGGCGTACGGAGACCCCACCGCGCGTCTGGCCGCGTCGGCGACGGCGGCCATCGTCTCCTCCGGGCCCGACGCCGCCGCGATCGCCTGGGCAAGTCCCGCCACGACGAGGTACGGGTCGCCCCGTCCGCCGTACAGCATGCGGCCGATGGCCGCGCGCGCCAGCCGTTCGAGCGGGCCGGCGGCGAGCACGACCGCGACCACGGTGAGGACCAGGGCGTACGTCGGACGGTCCCGGCCGACGAGGGCCACGACCACCGTGCCCACCAGGAGCGTGACCGCGGTGAGTGCGCAGGCAAGCAGGAGGTAGGTGAGCGAGCGACGCAGCACCGGGTCCATCTGGTAGAGGTCGTGCCGGAGGACCGCGATGCCGAGGGTGAGCGGAAGCACCACGCCGGCCGCGGCCTCGACCAGGCCACCGATCGAGGCGGGGAGCAGCGCGTCCCCGAGGACGGCGGCGACGGTGACGACCCCACCGGCCACGATCCAGGTGAGCTGGCGGCGTTCGTAGCCGGTCGTGCGGCGGTACCGCACGACCAGCGACGCCAGGCTGCCGACGACCAGTGCCGCGCCGGCGAAGGCGACGGCGACGCTCGCCGCGCCGGGCAGGACTTCGGCGAGGCCCAGGGCGACGACGACGGTGAAGAGGGTGATGAAGGCCCAGGACGCGACCAGCAGCGGCCTCCAGCGCGGCCCGGCCGGGCGACCGTCGGGAACGAGCTGGAGCACGACGGACGCGAGGGCGAGCACCGGAGGCGCCCAGAGCCAGCCGGCGAGCCAGGCCGCAGCGGTGCCACCTCCCGAGCCCGTCTCCTGCGCCCACGAGGCGTAGCCGTCGGCCAGGTAGGCGATCGCGGCGAGAACCATGAAGAGGCCGAGCGGGCCGAGGGCGTTGCCCGGTCGGTGGATGGTGATGAGCGCGCCGGTCGCGGTGAAGGCGACCGCGAGCACGGCATCGAGCGACTGGCCCGCCCCGGCGCCGAGCCAGGCCCCGGTGGCGACCGCGAGGCAGGTCGCGGCGAAGACGCCCCACGCCAGCACCTCTCGGGTGCGCGACGAGCCTCGGAGCGCCGACATGCGGTCATGCTGGCACGCAGCGTTCCCGCTGGGGCGGGAATCGGTTCCCTCGGCGACCGGGGAAACCGGGAGGAGGCGGTGCCGGGCCGACAGATACGATCGAGCGGTCCGCACGTCCTACGTACGAAAGGCCATCCCGTGTCCGAGATCAAGGTCACCGTTGTCAGCGCACACGAGCGTGCTGAGCGATCGGTGACGACGGGCACGAAGGCCTGGGAGCTGTTCGCCGAGGATCCGTCCGTCATCGCTGCCCGCGTCGCCGGGGAGCTGCGCGACCTGTCCCACGAGCTCGCCGACGGAGACGAGGTCGAGGGTGTCGCGATCGACTCCGAGGACGGTCGCAACATCCTCCGGCACTCCACCGCCCACGTGATGGCGCAGGCGGTCCAGGAGCTCTTCCCTGAGGCGAAGCTCGGCATCGGCCCGCCGGTCACCGACGGTTTCTACTACGACTTCGACGTGCCCGAGCCGTTCGTGCCCGCGGACCTCGAGAAGATCGAGTCCCGGATGCGCAAGATCGTCAAGGAGGGCCAGAAGTTCTCCCGCCGCGCGATCTCCGACGACGAGGCCCGTGAGGAGCTCGCCGACGAGCCCTACAAGCTCGAGCTGGTCGGGCTCAAGGGCTCGGGTGCGGCCGAGGCCGCGGAGGGCGCCAGCGTCGAGGTCGGCGCCGGCGAGCTCACCATCTACGACAACCTCAAGCGTGACGGGTCGCTGGCGTGGAAGGACCTGTGCCGCGGTCCTCACCTGCCCACCACGAAGCGCATCCCGGCCTTCAGGCTGATGCGGAGCGCCGCGGCGTACTGGCGGGGCAGTGAGAAGAACCCGCAGCTGCAGCGGATCTACGGGACCGCCTGGGAGAGCAAGGAGGCGCTCGAGGCGCACCTGCACCGGATCGAGGAGGCGGAGCGGCGCGACCACCGCAAGCTCGGCCGTGAGCTCGACCTGTTCAGCTTCCCCGACGAGATCGGGTCGGGCCTCGTCGTGTTCCACCCGAAGGGCGGTGTGATCAAGCGGGTGATGGAGGACTACGTCCGGCAGCGCCACATCGAGGAAGGCTTCGAGTACGTCGGGACGCCGCACATCTCGAAGGAGGGGTTGTTCCACACCTCCGGGCACCTTCCGTACTACGCCGACACGATGTTCCCCCCGATGCAGATGGAGGGCAGCGACTACTACCTCAAGGCGATGAACTGCCCGATGCACAACCTGATCTTCAGGTCGCGCGGGCGGTCCTACCGCGAGCTGCCGCTCCGGCTCTTCGAGTTCGGCTCGGTCTACCGGTTCGAGAAGTCAGGCGTCGTGCACGGCCTCACCCGGGTCCGCGGCATGACCCAGGACGACTCGCACTCCTACGTCACCCCGGAGCAGGCGGCGGACGAGATCAAGCACCTGCTGGGCTTCGTGCTCGGGCTGCTCAAGGACTTCGGCCTCGACGACTACTACCTCGAGCTGTCCACCCGCGACGACTCCAACCCGGACAAGTTCGTCGGCTCGCACGAGGAGTGGGAGGTGGCGACCAAGGTGCTCGAGGAGGTGGCCCTGGAGACGGGCTTGGAGCTTGTGCCCGACCCGGGCGGCGCCGCCTTCTACGGACCCAAGATCTCCGTCCAGGCCCGCGACGCGATCGGCCGCACCTGGCAGATGTCGACCATCCAGTACGACTTCAACCAGCCCAAGGGCTTCGAGCTGGAGTACCAGGCCGCCGACGGCAGCAGACAGCAGCCGGTGATGATCCACTCAGCCAAGTTCGGTTCGCTGGAGCGGTTCTTCGGTGTGCTCGTCGAGCACTACGCCGGCGCGTTCCCGCCCTGGCTCGCACCGGTCCAGGTCGTGGCGATCCCGATCGCGGAGCGCCACAACGACTATCTCTTCGAGGTGGCCGAGCGTCTGCGCAAGAAGGGGATCCGCGTCGAGGTCGACGACTCGGACGACCGCATGCAGAAGAAGATCCGCAACGCCCAGGTGCAGAAGGTGCCGTTCATGCTGATCGCCGGCGACCGCGACGTCGAGGAGGGTGCGGTCTCGTTCCGCTACCGCAACGGCGACCAGGACAACGGTGTCTCCGTGGACGACGCGATCGCGCGGGTGGTGGACGCGGTCGAGCGCCGGGTCCAGGTCTGACCATGGCCGACGAGGTCCTGCACCAGCAGGGTGTGGGTGTCCCGGACGAGCTCGAGCGGCTGTGGACCCCCCACCGGATGGCCTACATCCGGGGGGAGAACAAGCCGGGTGACTCCGGGGCGGGCCACCAGTGCCCGTTCTGCCGGATCCCGCAGCTCGTCGACGAGGAGGGGCTCGTCGTGCGCCGCGGTGAGCTCTCCTTCGCGGTGCTGAACCTCTACCCGTACAGCCCGGGCCACCTCATGGTCTGCCCGTACCGGCACGTGCCCGACTACACCGAGCTGACCGACGACGAGACCCACGAGATCGCGGCGATCACGCAGGCTGCGATGCGCACGATCCGCCGGGTGAGCGGAGCCCACGGCTTCAACCTCGGGATGAACCAGGGGGCGGTGGCCGGCGCCGGTATCGCCGCTCATCTGCACCAGCACGTCGTGCCGCGCTGGTCCGGCGACCAGAACTTCATGCCGATCATCGCCCGGACGCGCACGCTGCCCCAGCTCATGACGGAGACCCGGAAGCTGCTCGCCGACGCCTGGGCCTGATCGTCCCCAAGTGGGCGCAGACTGCGTTTCCAGCAGCATCAGACCCGTCGTCTCTGCCCACTTGGTGGCGGGCAACGGCTGCACGCCGGTGCGGTGCGCAACCAGAGAGCACGCGGCCGGTAGCCTGCTCTCGCCATGCTCGAACACCTGCGCACCTTGTTCACGACCCTCATCAGCCCGGTCGCCCGGCTGCTGCTGCGTCTCCACGTCACCCCCGACGCGGTGACCGTCGTCGGCACGGTCGGCGTCGTCGCGGCAGCCCTGTGGTTCTTCCCTCAGGGGCAGCTGCTCACCGGCGTGCTGGTGATCACGGCGTTCGTGTTCTCCGACCTCCTCGACGGGACCATGGCGCGGCTGTCCGGGACGACGTCGACCTGGGGCGCGTTCCTCGACTCCACCCTGGACCGGATGGGCGACTCCGCGATCTTCGGCGGCCTGGTCCTCTACTTCGCCTGGGTGGTCGAGTCGCAGGTCCTCACCGCGCTGACGCTCTACACCTTGGTGACCGGCTGGCTGACGTCGTACACCCGAGCACGTGCCGAGTCGCTCGGGTACGAGGCCAGGCTCGGCCTCGCGGCACGGGCCGACCGGCTCGTCGCGGTGCTCGTCGCGACCGGGCTCAGCGACATCTTCGACGTACCCGTGCTGCTCGAGGCGGTGCTGTGGGTCCTCGCCCTGGCGAGCACCGTGACCGTCGTGCAACGGATCCTCACCGTCCGCCGCCAGGCGAGGGCGACCGTCTGATGTCGGCGACGGGCGCCCTGCGCCGGTCCGCGGAGGCCGCGTCGCAGAACGCGGTGGCACTCGGCTACGTGTCCGGCTGGCGGCTGGTGCGGCTGCTGCCCGAGCGTGCTGCCCTCGCCACGTTCACCAGGGCGGCCGACCAGATCTACCGCCGCGACGGGCGCAGTGTGCGCCGACTGCGCGCCAACCTCGCCCGTGTCCGGCCCGACCTCGACGAGGTCGCGCTCGAGCGGCTGACCCACGCGGCCGTGCGCTCCTACCTGCGCTACTGGGCCGAGTCGTTCCGGCTGCCGTCCTGGCCGACCGACGATCTGGTACGGCGGACGCGCGTGGTCAACGAGGCCGTCGTCCGCGACGCCCTCGCCCGGGGCACCGGGGCGGTCGCCCCCGTGCCGCACATGGCCAACTGGGACTGGGCCGGGGCCTGGGCCTGTGCCACCGGGATACCGCTGACCACGGTCGCCGAGCGCCTCAAGCCGGAGCGGCTCTACGACGAGTTCGTCGCCTACCGTGCCTCCCTCGGCATGGAGATCCTCCCCGCCGGCGACCCGGGCACCTTCGGCACGCTCATCGAGCGGGTACGGCAGAACAGGCTCGTGCCTCTGCTCGCGGACCGGGACATGAGCAGGTCGGGCGTCGAGGTGACGCTCTGCGGGGAGCGGGCCAGGATGCCGCGGGGGCCGGCCGAGCTCGCCCGTCGTACCGGGGCGCCGCTGATCCCTGCGACGCTGTACTACGACGGCCCCGAGCTCGTGGTCACCTTCCACGACCCCGTACCGGTCGCCGAGGGCGAGGCGGGGACGATCGCCGCGATGCAGGCCGTCGCCGACCTGTTCACCGAGGCGCTGCGCGAGCACCCCGTGGACTGGCACATGATGCAGCGCGTGTTCGTGGCCGACCTGCCTGCTGGGCGCAACGGCAACGGCACGGCCGACGGCAACGGGAGCTGACCGATGCGCGTCGGCCTGGTCTGCCCGTACTCACTCGACGTCCCGGGTGGAGTGCAGAACCACGTCAAGGACCTGGCCGAGGCACTCATCGGTCTCGGGCACGACGTGTCCGTGCTCGCGCCGAGCGAGCAGCAGGACGACCTGCCGCCCTACGTCGTGCGGGCAGGCGGCGCGGTCCCGGTGCCCTACAACGGATCCGTCGCCCGCCTGTCCTTCGGGCCCAAGGCGGCCGCCCGGACGAGGCGGTGGATGCGCGAGGGCAGGTTCGACGTCCTCCACGTCCACGAACCCGCCGCACCGAGCCTCTCGCTCCTCGCCCTGTGGGCCGCGGACTGCCCGGTCGTCGCCACCTTCCACACCAGCAACGTGCGGTCGCGGACCATGTCCGCCTCGGCGTCCATCCTGCGCCCGTCGCTGGAGAAGGTCACCGCCCGGATCGCGGTCTCGGAGTACGCGCGCAACACGCTGGTCCAGCACATCGGCGGCGAGCCGGTGGTCATCCCGAACGGTGTGTACGTCGACCGGTTCGCCCATGCCGCGGTCCGCGAGGACTGGCGTGGGCAGGGGCCGACTCTGGCGTTCGTCGGCCGGATCGACGAGCCGCGCAAGGGGCTGGCCCTGCTGCTCGAGGCCTATCCCGCCGTCGCCGCCGACCATCCCGGCCTTCGCCTGCTCGTCGTGGGCGGCGGCGACGCCAACGCGGCCCGGCGCCGGCTCCCGCCCGGGCTGGCCGACAGCGTCACGTTCCTCGGGCGGGCCTCGGACGAGGAGAAGGCGTCGGCGTTGCGGACCGCCGACCTCTACGTCGCGCCCAACACCGGTGGGGAGAGCTTCGGCATCGTGCTGATCGAGGCCATGGCCGCGGGCACGCCGGTGCTGGCCAGCGACATCCCCGCCTTCCGGCGGGTGCTCGGCGACGGAGCCTACGGGACGAACTTCCGCAACGAGGACGTCGCCGACCTGACCGCCAAGGCTCTCGTCCTGCTCGGCGACGGCCGGCGGGAGGAGCTTCGTGACGCGGCATCGGCCGTCGTCGGTCGCTACGACTGGTCGTCGGTGGCGGGGCGGATCGTCCAGGTGTACGAGACGGTCATCGGCGCCGACGTCGGGCGGCCTCGATGATCGACGCCTCGTGGTTCTTCGCGGTGCTGGCGGCGGTCGTCGTACTGCTGGTCATCGGTCTGTGGCTGTCGTGGACCGCGCACCGGCTGGACCGGATGCACCACCGGCTCGAGCTGGCTCGCGCGTCGCTGGACACCCAGCTGCTCCGCCGCTCCGGGGCCGCGCTCGAGGTCGCGACGTCCGGGGCCCTCGACCCCGCACGGTCGCTGCTGCTCGTCGACGCCGCGGCCTACGCGCGGTCGGTGCACGACGGCGACATGGAGCAGGCCGAGTCCGACCTGTCCCAAGCCATGCGGGCGGTCTTCGACGACGACGAGGAGGTCCGCACACTTCGAGCCGACCCCCTGGTCGCGTCCCTGCTCGACGAGCTGGCCGGTTCGTGCCGGAAGGTCGAGCTCGCACGCCGGTTCCACAACGACGTCGTCGCGTCGGCCCGCATGCTGCGCTCCCGCCGCCGCGTACGCTGGCTGGGCCTCGCTGGCCACGCCGCCCCGCCGACCACCGTCGACCTCGACGACCAGGCGCCGCCCGCGCTCCTCGCGGACTGAACCGCATTGGGGCCGCGGCGGGCTCAGGTCGTACGCTTGCTCACATCCCGATCTCTCGGCAGGGCTGCCGCATGCCCTGCCTGACACAGAAGGCTCCACGTGACTGACGCAACCGCTGCAAACACCCCCGCGACCGGCACCTCCGGTGTGAAGCGCGGCATGGCCGAGATGCTCAAGGGCGGCGTGATCATGGACGTGGTCACCCCCGAGCAGGCCAAGATCGCGGAGGACGCCGGCGCCGTCGCCGTGATGGCGCTCGAGCGCGTCCCCGCGGACATCCGCGCCCAGGGCGGAGTCTCCCGCATGAGCGACCCCGACATGATCGACGGCATCATCGAGGCCGTCTCGATCCCGGTCATGGCCAAGGCCCGGATCGGCCACTTCGTCGAGGCGCAGGTGCTCCAGAGCCTGGGCGTCGACTACGTCGACGAGTCCGAGGTGCTCACGCCGGCCGACTACGCCAACCACATCGACAAGTGGCAGTTCACCGTGCCGTTCGTGTGCGGCGCGACCAACCTCGGCGAGGCGCTGCGGCGGATCACCGAGGGCGCGGCGATGATCCGCTCCAAGGGCGAGGCCGGGACCGGCGACGTCTCCAACGCCGTGACGCACATGCGCACGATCCGCGCGGAGATCCGCCGGATCCAGGGGCTGCCCAAGGACGAGCTCTACGTCGCCGCCAAGGAGCTCCAGGCGCCGTACGCGCTCGTCAAGGAGGTCGCCCAGGCCGGCAAGCTCCCCGTCGTCCTCTTCACAGCCGGCGGGATCGCCACCCCGGCCGACGCGGCGATGATGATGCAGCTCGGCGCCGAGGGCGTCTTCGTGGGCTCGGGGATCTTCAAGTCCGGCAACCCCGCCCAGCGCGCCGAGGCGATCGTCAAGGCCACGACGTTCTTCGACGACCCCGACGTGGTCGCAAAGGTGTCTCGCGGCCTCGGCGAGGCGATGGTCGGCATCAACGTCGAAGAGCTGCCGCAGCCGCACCGGCTCGCCGAGCGCGGCTGGTAGGCCGTCCGTGCCGGAGTCCCTGAGGGAGGCGCACGTCCGCGAGTTCACACGCTCCGCGGTCCGCTCCGGCCTGCTCTCGCCACAGGAGGTATACGACGAGGTGCTGCTCGCCATCACCTCCGAGCTGCCCTTCGTCGAGGACCCGGAGCAGGTCGCCCGGATGTGGATCGAGGAGTTCGTCGACGAGCTGCTCCTCGAGGCCTCCACCTGGCCCGAGGTCACCGACTACGACCGGCTCCAGGCGGCGTTCGAGGCACTGGAGGCCGTCGACATCGTCGTGCTGCAGGGCTGCGAGGACCACTGGGCCGCCAAGGACCTGCTCGACGCCAGCGTCGACCACCCTCCCCGGGGGATCGCGTGGTTCACCCAGCCCGACGTCTGGCACGCGATCGACGAGGGCATGCTCGAGGTCAACGTCTGGCACCCGAACACGGCCAACGTGGCCCCCGGTGACGCGCTTCTCGACGAGGTGATCGCGGTGCTCGAGGCCGAGGGGCTCTCCGCGCACTACGACGAGGGCCGGGTCGAGGTCAGCGCGTACTGGCAGCGCCGGCCCGAGGCGGAGCAGTGACCGGCGCACCCCTGGTCGGCGTCCTCGCGCTGCAGGGCGACGTCCGCGAGCACCGCGCGATGCTCGAGCGCGCGGGGGCCCGGACGACCGGGGTACGTCGACCCGCCGAGCTGGCCGAGCTCGACGGGATCGTGCTGCCCGGCGGCGAGTCGACCACGATGTACAAGCTGGCCCGGACCTTCGAGCTGTTCGAGCCGCTGCAGCGGGCGATCCGCGAGGGGCTTCCCGCCTTCGGCACCTGCGCCGGGATGATCATGCTCGCCGACCAGGTCGAGAACGGTATCGCCGGTCAGGAGACCCTCGGCGGTCTCGACATCGTCGTACGCCGCAACGCCTTCGGTCGCCAGGTCGACTCCTTCGAGGCAGAGCTCGACGTCACCGGGCTCGACGAGCCCTTCCACGCGATGTTCATCCGCGCACCGTGGGTCGAGAAGGTGGGGCAGGCCGTCGAGGTGGTCGCCCGCGTCGTGTCCGGGGAGGCTGTGGGTAGGATCGTCGCCGTTCGGCAGGCGAACCTGCTCGCCACGTCGTTCCACCCCGAGATCACCGGGGACCACAGATTGCACGCGCTGTTCGTCGACATGGTCCGGTCGCGGCCGGGCTCCACGAACGGTGGGACCGACAAGCGGAAGTAGAGGCACCACCTCATGTCTGGCCACTCCAAATGGGCGACCACGAAGCACAAGAAGGCTGTCATCGACGCCCGTCGGGGCAAGCTCTTCGCCAAGCTGATCAAGAACATCGAGGTCGCCGCTCGGATGGGTGGGGGAGACCCCGCCGGTAACCCGACGCTCTACGACGCCATCCAGAAGGCCAAGAAGTCCTCGGTCCCCAACGACAACATCGACCGGGCGGTCAAGCGCGGGTCCGGTGCCGAGGCGGGGGGCGCGGAGTACCAGACGATCATGTACGAGGGCTACGGCCCCAACGGCGTCGCGATGCTGATCGAGTGCCTCACCGACAACAAGAACCGCGCCGCGATGGAGGTCCGCACCGCGATCTCCCGCAACGGCGGCAACCTCGCCGACCCGGGCTCGGTGTCGTACATGTTCAACCGCAAGGGCGTCGTGATCGTCCCGAAGGAGCAGGACGGCAAGCAGGTCGAGGAGGACGACGTCCTCGAGGCCACGCTCGATGCGGGCGCCGAGGAGGTCAACGACATCGGCGAGGCCTTCGAGGTGATCAGCGAGGCCACCGACCTGGTCGGGGTCCGCACCGCGCTGCAGGCCGCCGGCGTCGACTACGACTCCGCCGAGGCGTCCTTCGTGCCCTCGATGACCGTCGAGGTCGACCTCGAGGGCGCCAAGAAGGTGATCCGCCTCGTCGAGGCGCTCGAGGACCTCGACGACGTGCAGAACGTCTTCGGCAACCACGACATCTCCGACGACGTGATGGCCGCCCTCGACGAGGAGTGACGCCGACCCGTCACCTTGGGGGGCGGTTCTCGCGGAGTGTCGCCGCACGATCGGCGGGTCACCGCGGCGGAGTGGGCGCTCGTCGTCCCGCGCCGGCTTGCCGCTCGTCGCCCCCGGCGGAGTGTCGCGCCGGAACCGGCAGTGCCGTCGGTTAGCGTTGGGGTCCGAACATGTGTTCGGACGGACCTGACCAGGAAGGGGCACCGCGTGCGCGTGCTCGGGATCGACCCGGGGCTGACCCGATGCGGCATGGGCGTCGTCGAGGGGTCGGTCGGACGGCCGCTGTCCCTCGTCGACGTGAACGTGCTGCGGACCTCGTCGTCGGAGCCGGTTCCGGTGCGCCTGGTGACCATCGAGAAGGGCGTCGACGCCTGGATCGAGGAGTACTCCCCGGACGCCGTCGCCATCGAGCGCATCTTCGCGCGCTCGGACGTGAGCACGATCATGGGCACCGCCCAGGCCAGTGGGATCGCCATGGTCTGCGCCGCCCGTCGAGGACTGCCGGTCATGCTCCACACACCCAGCGAGGTGAAGGCGGCCGTGACCGGGAGCGGACGGGCGGACAAGGCCCAGGTCACCGCCATGGTGACGCGCATCCTGCGGCTGCCGACGGCCCCGAGGCCGGCCGATGCCGCCGACGCGCTGGCGCTGGCGATCTGCCACATCTGGCGGGGCGGCGCCCAGAGCAGGATCGAGGCAGCCGTCGCCGCTGCCGGGAAGGGAGCACGATGATCGCCTACGTCCGGGGGAGAGTCGCCGACGTCTCCCTGACCTCCGCCGTCCTCGAGGTCGGCGGTGTCGGGATGGAGCTGAACTGCACCCCCAACACGCTCGCGTCCCTGCGCGAGGGCACCGAGGCCCGGCTGCCGACGACGATGATCGTGCGCGAGGACTCCATGACGCTCTTCGGCTTCCTCGACGACGACGAGAAGTCGCTGTTCGAGATGCTGCTGACCGCCAGCGGCGTCGGCCCGAAGCTCGCCCAGGCCATGCTCGCCGTGCTCTCGCCCGACGACCTCCGCCGGGCGGTCACCACCGAGGACATCAAGGCGCTGACCCGCGTGCCCGGTATCGGCCAGAAGGGCGCCCAGCGGATCGTGCTCGAGCTCAAGGACCGGATCGGCGCGCCGACCGGCGCCTCGCTGCCACGCTCCTCCGGGGCCGCGGCTCCCGCGGGCGCCTGGCGCGACCAGGTGCACGCCGGCCTGGTCGGGCTGGGCTGGTCCGCCAAGGAGGCCGAGAAGGCGGTCGAGGCGGTCGCCCCGCAGGCCGACGACAACCCCGACGTGGCCGCGCTGCTGCGTGCCGCGCTGCGATCCCTGAGCAAGGCGTGAGCCGATGAGCGAGACCAGCCCCCGGCTGACCGAGGCGGAGTACGACGCCGCCGAGATCGCCTACGCCGAGAGCCGCTCCGTGGTCGCCGCCGAGGCCGAGGGCGACGAGCGTGCCGTCGAGGCCGCGCTGCGCCCCAAGACGCTCGACGAGGTGATCGGACAGGAGCGCGTGCGCGAGCAGCTCTCCCTGGTCCTCCAGGCCGCCCGCGGTCGGCAGGCCTCGCCCGACCATGTCCTGCTCGCCGGGCCGCCCGGTCTCGGCAAGACCACGCTGGCGATGATCATCGCGGCGGAGATGTCCTCGCCGCTCCGGCTCACCTCAGGCCCTGCGATCACCCACGCCGGCGACCTCGCCGCGATCCTCTCGGGCATGAACGAGGGCGACGTCCTCTTCGTCGACGAGATCCACCGCATGTCGCGGCCGGCGGAGGAGATGCTCTACATGGCGATGGAGGACTTCCGGGTCGACGTCGTCATCGGCAAGGGGCCCGGTGCCACCGCGATCCCCCTGGAGATCCCACCGTTCACACTGGTCGGCGCCACCACCCGCGCCGGCCTGCTGCCCAGCCCGCTGCGCGACCGTTTCGGCTTCACGGCCCACCTCGAGTTCTACGAGGCGTCCGACCTGGAGCTGATCGTGCGCCGGTCGGCCGGACTGCTCGGCGTGGACCTCACCGGCGACGGTGCCGCCGAGATCGCCTCGCGCTCCCGCGGCACCCCGCGCATCGCCAACCGTCTCCTGAGGCGGGTTCGTGACTACGCCCAGGTCCGGGCCGACGGCACCGTCACCATCGACGTGGCGCACCGCGCACTCGACCTGTACGAGGTCGACCAGTCCGGGCTCGACCGCCTCGACCGGTCCGTGCTCGACGCGCTCTGCCGACGCTTCGCCGGCGGTCCCGTGGGGGTCAGCACCCTCGCGGTCGCGGTCGGCGAGGAGCGGGAGACCGTCGAGGAGGTCGCCGAACCGTTCCTGGTCCGGATGGGCATGCTCGCCCGCACGCCCCGTGGCCGCGTCGCCACCCCGGCGGCCTGGGAGCACCTCGGCCTCCCGGTCCCGGTCGACGCCGCCTTCGGCACGGGTGGCGCGGGACAGCCCGACCTGTTCAGTGAGGACTAGGCCGCGCGGATAGACTCGCCGCCGACCGTCGTACGGTCGTGTCAAGCCAACCAAGAGACAGATTTGAGGAACCGCTGTGGGCCAGGACAACTTTCTCGGGACGATCTTCCCGCTCCTGCTGATCGTCCTTGCGTTCTGGCTGCTGGTGATCCGCCCCGCGAAGAAGCGCCAGCAGGAGATGAACCGCATCCAGAACAGCGTGACCGTCGGCTCCGAGGTCATGCTCGGCTCCGGCATCTACGGGACCGTGGTGTCCGTGGGTGACGAGACCCTGCAGCTCGCGGTCGCGCCCGGCACCGAGATCAAGGTGGCGAAGCAGGCCGTGGTCCGCGTGATCGACGGTACGGCGCACGCCGGGCCGGCCGAGGAGCAGTCCACCGACGCCCCCGAGCAGCCCTGAACGTGACCGGCTCGCACCGCGCCCCGGGCCCTCCCGGGGCGGACAAGCACGACGAGTA
This sequence comes from Nocardioidaceae bacterium, assembly GCA_035762105.1. GTDB lineage: Bacteria > Actinomycetota > Actinomycetes > Propionibacteriales > Nocardioidaceae > Nocardioides_C. The sequence continues at coordinate 18,234 of DASTPU010000169.1, forward strand.
CCTCGCCAAGCACCTCGACGGGCTGATCCGCGACATCCCCGACTTCCCCAAGCCGGGTGTGGTCTTCAAGGACATCACGCCGCTGCTCGCCGACCATGACGGGTTCTCCGCCGTGATCGAGGTCCTGGCGCGCGCCGGCCGGGACGCGGACGGCAACGCGGTCGTCGACAAGGTGGTCGGGATGGAGGCGCGGGGGTTCATCCTCGCCGCCCCGGTCGCGCTGGCGCTCGGCGCCGGGTTCGTGCCCGTGCGCAAGGCGGGCAAGCTCCCCGGTGACACCCACGCGGTCGGCTACGAGCTCGAGTACGGCAGCGCGACCCTCGAGCTGCACCAGGACTCGATCGCTCCCGGCGAGCGGGTGCTCATGGTCGACGACGTGCTGGCGACCGGCGGCACCGTCGCCGCGACGACCCGACTCATCGAGGCCTGCGGAGGGATCGTGCACGGCGTGGCCGTCCTGATGGAGCTCTCCTTCCTGCCCGGCCGCGAGACGGTCGGCGACGTCCCTGTCGCCGCGATCCGGACGATCTGAACGGCCGTCACCTCAGGTGTCCGGGCATAGACTGAGGCACCAAGCCGTTGTGGGACTCGGGAGGTGAGCGATGGCCGATGACGCAGTAGCCGGTCGGGCCGCCACCCAGCCTGCTCCCGGCCCGTCTCCGGACCCGGAGCCCCAGGCTCCCGCCGAGCGGCCGAAGACTCCGCCCGCGGGCGGCCCGCCGTCCGGTCGCCGGATGCGTGCCCGCCTTGCCCGGATGACCACCAAGGCACAGGCCGGCAACCCGGTCCTCGAGCCGTTGTTCCGCGCCGTGCGTGCGAACCACCCCAAGGCGGACCTCGCGCTGCTCGAGCGCGCCTACCTCGCGGCCGAGAAGGCGCACGGCACCCAGACCCGCAAGAGCGGCGACCCGTACATCACGCACCCGCTGGCGGTCGCCACGATCCTCGCCGACATCGGCATGACCGAGCCGACCCTCGTCGCGGCGCTTCTCCACGACACCGTCGAGGACACGTCGTACACGCTGGAGGAGCTCCGCAGCGACTTCGGCGAGGAGGTCGCCGTCCTCGTCGACGGCGTCACCAAGCTCGACAAGGTCAAGTACGGCGACTCGGCGCAGGCCGAGACGATCCGCAAGATGATCGTCGCGATGAGCCGCGACATCCGCGTCCTCGTCATCAAGCTCGCCGACCGGCTGCACAACATGCGCACGCTGCGCTACCTCAAGCAGGAGACCCAGGAGCGCAAGGCGCGCGAGACCCTCGAGATCTTCGCGCCGCTGGCCCACCGGCTGGGCATGAACACCCTCAAGTGGGAGCTCGAGGACCTCGCGTTCGCGACGCTGCACCCCAAGATCTACGACGAGATCGTGCGCCTGGTCGCCGAGCGGGCGCCCTCACGGGACGAGTTCCTGGCCCGGGTCATCAAGCAGGTCGAGAACGACCTGAGGGAGGCGCGGATCAAGGCGCTCGTGACCGGCCGGCCGAAGCACTACTACTCGATCTACCAGAAGATGATCGTGCGCGGCCGGGAGTTCTCCGACATCTACGACCTCGTCGGCATCCGCATCCTCGTCGAGAGCGACCGCGACTGCTACGCGGCCCTCGGCGTCCTGCACTCGCGGTGGAACCCGGTGCCGGGACGGTTCAAGGACTACGTCGCGATGCCGAAGTTCAACATGTACCAGTCGCTGCACACGACGGTCATCGGCCTCGAGGGCAAGCCGGTCGAGCTCCAGATCCGCACGTTCGCCCAGCACCGCCGGGCGGAGTACGGCGTCGCGGCGCACTGGAAGTACAAGGAGAACACGCACAAGGGTGCGGACACCGACAAGTCGCTGATGACGCACGGTACGACGAGCTCCGACATGGCCTGGGTCCGCCAGCTGCTCGACTGGCAGCAGGAGACCGAGGACCCCGGCGAGTTCCTGGAGTCGCTGCGCTTCGAGATCAACACGTCGGAGGTCTACGTCTTCACGCCGCGCGGCGACGTGATCGCGCTGCCCGCGGGGTCGACCCCCGTCGACTTCGCCTACTCGGTGCACACCGAGGTCGGCCACCGCACGATCGGTGCCCGCGTCAACGGCCGCCTCGTGCCGCTCGAGTCGACCCTGGACAACGGCGACGTGGTGGAGGTCTTCACGTCGAAGGCCCCCAACGCCGGCCCCAGCCGCGACTGGCTGGCCTACGTCAAGTCACCGCGGGCGCGGAACAAGATCCGTCAGTGGTTCACCAAGGAGCGCCGCGAGGAGGCGATCGAGCAGGGCAAGGAGCAGATCGCCCGGCTCATGCGCAAGGAGGGCCAGCCGCTCAAGCGCGTCCTCACCCACGACTCGCTCAGCACCGTCGCGGCCGAGATGCGGCTGCCCGACGTCTCCGCGCTCTACGCGGCGGTCGGTGAGGGCAACGTCGGCGCGCAGACCGTCGTCCGCCGGGTCATCGACCTGCACGGCGGCGTGGAGGGCGCGACCGAGGACCTTGCAGAGGGCGTCCGGCTCACCTCCGAGCGCGCCCGCGCGAAGCAGAGCGTCGGCGGTGACGCGGGCGTCATCGTCCGCGGCGTCTCGGACGTCTGGGTCAAGCTCGCCAAGTGCTGCACGCCGGTCCCCGGCGACAAGATCCTCGGGTTCGTGACCCGAGGCGCGGGCGTCTCGGTGCACCGGTCGGACTGCACGAACGCCTCCAGCCTCCAGGCCCACCCCGAGCGTCTCGTCGACGTCGAGTGGGCGCCCACCGCCCAGTCGATGTTCCTCGTGAACATCCAGGTCGAGGCCCTGGACCGCGCCCGTCTGCTGTCGGACATCACGAAGGTGCTCTCCGACGTACACGTGAACATCCTGGCCGCCTCGCTGACCACCACACGCGACCGTGTGGCGAAGTCACGCTTCACGTTCGAGATGGGGGACCCCAAGCACCTCGGGCACGTGCTCAAGGCGGTGCGCTCCGTCGACGGCGTCTTCGACGCCTACCGCGTCACCCAGTAGCCCGACGACCTCAGGCGGGCCCGCCACGGGGCCTGTCAGCTGAAGTCGTCGAGGGCCTTCCTGGCCTCGACGAGCCACGCCTGACGCGCCTCGATCGCCGAGGCGTGCTCGGCGGCCTTCTTGGCGTTGCCGGCAGCCTCCGCCTTGGCCTTCTTCTGCTCGAGCTCGGCCAGCGACGCCTCGAGCTGCGCAACGGTGTCGGCCGCGCGGGCGCGGGCCTCGGGGTTGGAGCGCTTCCACTGGTCGTCCTCGACGCCGCGGATCGCCTGCTCCACCTTGCGCATCCGGCCCTCGAGGTCCTTCATGCGGTCGCGGGGCACCTTGCCGGCGGCGTCCCAGCGGTCGGCGATGTCGCGGAAGGCCTCCTTCGACGCGCGGATGTCGGTGACCGGGAGGAGCGCCTCGGCCTCGACCAGGAGCTTCTCCTTGACCTCCGCGTTGGCGGCGTACTCCTCGTCGAGCTTCGCGTTCGCCGCGTCGCGGGCACCGAAGAACTTGTCCTGGGCGCCGCGGAAGCGCTTCCACAGCTGGTCGTCGACGTTCTTCGGAGCCGGTCCGGCGGCCTTCCACTGGCGCATGAGCTCGCGGTACCTGCCCGCGGTCGGGCCCCAGTCGGTCGAGTCGGCGAGCGCGTCCGCCTCGACGACCAGCTTCTCCTTGATGGCGCGGGCGGCCTCGCGCTTCTCGCCGAGCTCGGCGAAGTGGGCCTTGCGGCGCCGGGTGTAGGTCGTGCGCGCGGTCGAGAACCGCCGCCACAGCGTGTCGTCGGTGCTCTTGTCGATCCGGGGGAGCGCCTTCCACTCGTCGAGGAGGTCGCGCAGGCGGTTCGCGCCGTTGCGCCAGTCGTTGCCCTCGGCCAGCTTCTCGGCCTCGGCGGCGATCTTCTCCTTGCTGACCTTCGCCTCGGCGACGCGCTTGGCCCGCTCGGCCTTGCGCACCTCGCGCTGCTTCTCGATGGTCCCCTTCAGGGCGTCGAGCCGGGCGTCGAGGCCGGCGAGGTCGCCGACGACCTGAGCCTCGGCGAGCGTCGAGTGGACCTGCTCCACGGCGGAGGTCGCCTCGTCGGGGGCGAGCGTCCCGGCCTGGACCCGCTGCTCGAGCAGCTGGACCTCGAACGCGAGGTCCTCGTAGCGCTTGACGTAGAAGGCGAGCGCCTCCTCCGCGGTGGCGTCGGGCATCTGCCCGACCTGCCTCTCGCCGTCCGCCGTGCGTACGAAGACCGTGCCGTCCTCGGTCACTCGGCCCCACGTCTCCGCGGGCTGAGCGGGCTGTGCGGGCTGGGAGTCGCTCACCGGGGTACCTCTTCGGTTTCAGGTGCAGTCCGCGGCGGGGTGCCACCGAGGGTGCATCGTGGTCAGATCCACCGGTGAGTCTAGGTGTCCCGGGCACCTGGGGACACCGACTTGTGGGCTACAAGCGCATAACGGCTCCCGCGGTTTCCGGCTGCGGGCGGGGTCTCGGTAGGCTTCACCGGTCCCCACCTCGACCAAGCAGGAGTGCTGACCCGTGTTCATCGCAGGCTTCCCGGCGGGACCGTGGGGGACCAACTGCTACGTCGTGGCCACCGCGCCCGGTGCGGAGTGCGTGGTCGTCGACCCGGGCAAGGACGCCTCTGACGGCGTGGCGGAGGTCGTCCGCGAGCACAGGCTCAAGCCGGTGTCCGTCCTCGTGACCCACGGTCACATCGACCACATGTGGTGCGTGGCCCCCGTCGCGGGCAGCTACGACGCCACCGCGTACATCCACCCCGAGGACCGGCACCTGCTCGCCGACCCGATGGCCGGCATGTCGCGGGAGACCGCGGGGATGCTGCTCGGCGGCAAGTACG
>DASTPU010000170.1:0-15688 GCA_035762105.1 Nocardioidaceae bacterium
GAAGATGTCGCGCAGCAACACGCGTCACCGTCGCTCGCAGTGGAAGGCTGTTGCGCCCTCGCTGGTGACCTGCAGCAACCCCGCGTGCGGCTCCAAGCACCTCCCGCACCGCGCCTGCCCTGACTGCGGTCAGTACGGCGCACGCGCCGACCGTCGCCAGGTCCTCTGACGGACCACGTCGTGAGCGAGCCGTCGTACGACGACTTGCGCGCAGCGCTCGGCGGTCCCGAGATCGACGCCGGGCTGCTGGACCGTGCGCTGACGCACCGGTCCTACGCCTACGAGAACGGCGGCCTGCCGACGAACGAGCGACTGGAGTTCCTGGGGGACTCCGTCCTCGGCGTCGTGGTCACGGACACGCTCTACCGCTCCCACCCGGACCTGTCCGAGGGGCGACTGGCGAAGCTGCGTGCTGCCGTCGTGAACGCGCGTGCCCTCGCCGGGGTGGCGCGCACCATCGGCCTGGGGGAGCACATCAAGCTCGGCCGGGGTGAGGAGGCGACCGGGGGGCGCAACAAGTCCTCCATCCTCTCCGACACCGTCGAGGCGGTCATCGGTGCGGTGTACCTCAGTGGCGGCTTCGACGCCGCCAGTGAGGTGGTGCACCGGCTGTTCGACCCGCTGATGGAGGCCGCCGCCGGCCTCGGCGCGGGCCTGGACTGGAAGACCAGCCTCCAGGAGCTCTCCGCCGAGCACTCCCTCGGCGTCCCCGAGTACGTCATCGAGGACGAGGGCCCCGACCACGAGAAGACCTTCACAGCGCAGGTGCAGGTCGGCGACGCCCTCTACGGGCGTGGCACCGGGCGGTCCAAGAAGGAGGCGGAGCAGCAGGCCGCCGAGACCGCCTACCGCGCCATCGCGGCCGAGCGCGGCACCGGCGGACGACGCCTCCTCGACGAGCCCGAGGAGCGCGTGGTCGATCAGGCCTCGGACTAGCCGGTGCCCGAGCTGCCCGAGGTCGAGGTCGTCCGCACCGGCCTCGAGGCCCACGTCGTCGGCCGCACGGTGGACCACGTCGATGTCCTGCATCCCCGGCCGGTGCGCCGCCACCTCGCCGGGCCAGACGACTTCGCGGGCGCACTCACCGGCCGCACCTTCCAGGCGGCCTGCCGCCGGGGCAAGTACCTCTGGCTGCCCCTCGACAACGGCGACGCGCTGATCGCCCACCTCGGGATGAGCGGCCAGATGCTCGTACAGCCTGCGACCGCGCCTCCGGAGCGGCACCTGCGGGTGAGGTTCTCCCTGCGGCCCCGGTCCGACGGCCCCGAGGACGAGCCCTCTGAGCTGCGCTTCGTAGATCAGCGGATGTTCGGCGGCCTCGCGCTGTCGTCCGGCGGCGGGGTCCTGCCTCCGGAGATCGCGCACATCGCACGCGACCCGATGGACCCGGAGTTCGACGACGACCTGTTCGTCGCCCGGGTCCGGCGACGCACCTCCGGCATCAAGCGCCTGCTGCTCGACCAGACCCTCGTCTCCGGTGTCGGCAACATCTACGCCGACGAGGCGCTGTGGCTCGCCGGGCTGCACGGCGACCGACCGGGGGACAGGCTGCGCCGTGCTGACGTGGTCGCGCTGCTCGCCGGGGTCCGCACGGTCATGGCGGCGGCACTCGCCCAGGGCGGCACCTCGTTCGACGCCCTCTACGTCAACGTCAACGGGGAGAGCGGGTACTTCGACCGCTCCCTGGAGGTGTACGGGCAGGAGGGGCAGCCCTGCTCCCGCTGCGGTACGACGGTGGTCCGGGTGCCCTTCATGAACCGGTCGTCCTACTTCTGCCCGACCTGTCAGCGCAAGCCGCGGCGCCGCTCCCGCTGAACCGCCCCGGGGACGTCCCCTGTGTGGTCCACAGGAGTCCAGCGCTCCGAGGGCACCCACTCGCTGCCGCATCCGGAGCAGCGGAACAGACGCTCGCCGTCGACCTCGCCGCCCGTGTCGCTCCAGCTGCACAGGCGCCGGCACGCTGCGATCTCGAGTGCTGCCACGACCCGAACGTATCCCGTCGGGCCGCCCGGCGACCGCTCGGCCCCACCGGGATTGACCCCGGGCGGGGCGAGTGGGATTCTGGGAGTACACCTCACCACCCTCACCGGCCACCAGCCGGTCCCACGGTGTGACCTGACTTCATCCTCCGGAGGACACACATGGCCAAGGCGCTTCTCGGCTACATGAGCAGCACCGACCCTCGCGCGCTCGCCCAGCTCATGGCGGAGAACCGTCGGCTCCGACGGCAGGTCGCCGACCTCGAGGCCCAGGTCCTGCGGCTCTCGGCGGAGAACGACTCGCTCGCGGCAGCGGCCGCCGAGTCCGAGCTGCTCACGCTCGACGAGAGCATGCAGCCCGCCTGACCCAGGCCCGGCCTTTCGCGGGCCCTCGTAGGCTCGCCGCATGACGCTGCCGTCCTCACTCGCGCACGGCGTGGACCGTGCCCTCGACCGCTCGGTCGTCCTCGGCTTCACCCGGATCGGCCCGGCGCTGCGCCGTGCCTGGTGGCCGAAGGACCCGGCTCCCGGGTCGCTCCGCGGCAAGGTCGTCGCGGTCACCGGCGCCAACTCCGGCCTCGGCACGGCCACCGCCCTCGGGGCGGCCCGGCTCGGCGCCGAGGTGCGGATGCTCTGCCGGAGCGTGGAACGCGGCCAGGAGGCCCGCGACGAGATCCTTCGCCGGGCCCCCGACGCGGTGCTCCACGTCGACCGCTGCGACGTCAGTGACCTGGCCTCGCTGCCGCGGGTGGCGGACGACCTGCGGCGCACGGTGCCCCGCCTCCACGCGCTCGTTCACAACGCCGGTGTCATGCCGCCCCGGCGCACCGAGACCGACGAGGGGTACGAGCTCACCTTCGCCACCCACGTCCTCGGGCCGCACATCCTCACCGACGCCCTGCGCGAGCCCCTCGCCGCCGGAGGCGGCCGCGTGGTCTTCGTCGTGTCCGGCGGCATGTACACCCAGGCGCTGCACGTGGAGGACCCGCAGTACACGCAGGGCGAGTACTCCGGGGCCACCGCCTACGCCCGCACGAAGCGGATGCAGGTGCACCTCGCGGAGTCCTGGGCCCGCGAGCTCGCCGACGAGGGCGTGACCGTGCACAGCATGCATCCGGGCTGGGCCGACACCCCGGGCGTGCAGTCCTCCCTCCCGGCGTTCCGCAAGCTCACCCGCCCCTTCCTCCGCGACGCAGAGCTCGGCGCCGACACGACGGTCTGGCTGCTCGCCGCCCCCGAGGGCGCCGAGACCACCGGGATGTTCTGGCACGACCGCGCGCCGCGGCACACGTCGTACCTGCGTCGCACCGAGCCCACCCCGGAACAGGTCCGCCGTCTGTGGGACCTCGTCGTCGAGGAGACCGGGCGGCCGGCCTGACGGCTCGCGCCGTGGCGTGACCGATCCGGGAGTTGCTCGTTGGGCAGGGCAGACGCCGTTCGCCAAGGAGCGGCGACCCGACGAGGACTCACGTGATGACCCTGAAGCGCCCGTTCGCCCTCCTCGCCGCCGGCGCGGCCCTCCTGCTGACCACGGTCGGCGTCGCTCCGAGCGCCTCCGCGCACGGTGACGCCGACCGCTTCGAACGTCTGAGAGCCGAGCTCTCCGCGGGCAGCAACACGCCCCTGGTCGCGAGCCCCAACGTCAGCCTGCTCGCCTCCCAGCCGGGGTCCACAGGGATCTCGGGCTGCTTCATGAGGAGCGCACCGCTGTTCGTCATGTCCAACCTCGACTCCGTGCGGGTGTACGACGTCAGCGACCCGGCGGCGCCCGAGCTGACCGGCGCGCTGCCGAGCCTGCAGTTCGAGAACGAGGCGATGAACTGCGGCGAGCGGCGCACCGCCAACGGCACCGAGCGCTTCGCGCTCATCGGCGTCGACCTCTACCAGGCCTCACCGGGCGACCTCGAACACGTGAACACGCCGGCCAACGGCGGCTACGAGCTCATCGTGGTCGACGTCACCGATCCGGCGAACCCGCGGGTCCGCTCGCGGGTGCCCGGCACGACGAGCACGCACACCGTGGCCTGCGTCCAGGAGACCGACTGCCGCTACGCCTACTCGGCCGGCGACAGCGACACCGACAGCTTCTCGATCTTCGACCTCCGCAACCTCGACAGGCCGCGCGAGCTCGACAGCCTGCCCGACAAGCCCGGCGTCCAGCCGTTCACCTCGCCGACTGCGGCGCACAAGTGGAACTTCGACAACGCCGGCTACGGCACGCACACCGGCTTCGACGGGTCCGCGATCTTCGACGTCTCCGAGCCCCGCAGGCCGCGCCTGGTGGCCACCACCGGCAAGGCCGGCCGTGGGGAGAGCCCCGACGGCACGCCGAACGGCTACAACGACTTCATCCACCACAACTCGTTCCGTCCCAACGCCAAGGCGTTCCGGCCGCACGCCGCGCCGTCCTTCGCCAACGGCAACGTCCTCCTCGTCACGGAGGAGGACTACATGCAGACCGACTGCGCGCTTGCCGGCTCCTTCCAGACCTGGCACGTGAGGTCGCTGAACGGCAAGCCCGGCGGCATCGTCCCCCTCGACAAGGTCGAGCTCGCCGACCTCGGCAGCTTCCCGGTGCCCCAGGACGCGTTCTGCTCGGCGCACTGGTTCGACTACCACCCGTCGGGCATCGTGGCGATCGGCTTCTACGGCGGCGGCACGCAGTTCCTCGACGTGCGCAGCCCCGAGGACATCAAGCCGTACGGGCACGCGACCTGGGGTGCCTCCGAGGTGTGGGACTCGTACTGGGTGCCGCGCTACACCGACGCCGGCTCCGCGCGCGGCAAGACCAACATCGCCTACGCGGTGGACGCGGTGCGCGGCCTCGACGTCTACCGGGTGGAGCTACCCGGCGGGAAGGGCACCAGCGCCCCGGCGATGCTCGGGTCCGCAGGACCGTTCGGGTCGCTGTCGTGGCCCCAGGACGCCCTGCCGATCCTCCTCGTCGTGCTCGCCGTGACGGGGTTCGGCGTGCTGCGCCGCCGCACCGCCGTGGCAGCCCGGGAGGGGTGACCCGGGCCGCGGTGCGCGGGAACGGGATGCCGAACGGGTAGGCTGCAGGCTGCTGACTTCCCCACGGCATGATTTGTCCGACCCCGTTAGTACGGCGCACCGTGAGGAGCCCAAGCACGTGTACCTCAAGAGCCTGACGCTCCGCGGGTTCAAGTCGTTCGCGTCCGCGACGACCCTGCAGCTCGAGCCCGGAATCACCTGCATCGTCGGGCCGAACGGCTCCGGCAAGTCCAACGTCGTCGACGCCCTCGCCTGGGTCATGGGCGAGCAGGGCGCGAAGTCCCTGCGCGGCGGCAAGATGGAGGACGTCATCTTCGCGGGCACGTCCGGTCGCCCGCCGCTCGGTCGCGCCGAGGTCGCCCTCACCATCGACAACACCGACGGCGCGCTTCCGATCGAGTACGCCGAGGTGACGATCAGCCGCACGATGTTCCGCAACGGCGGGTCGGAGTACGCCATCAACGGCCAGTCCTGCCGCCTGCTCGACGTGCAGGAGCTGCTGTCGGACTCCGGCATCGGCCGCGAGATGCACGTGATCGTCGGCCAGGGCCAGCTCGACTCGATCCTGCACGCGACCCCCGAGGACCGCCGCGGCTTCATCGAGGAGGCCGCGGGCGTCCTCAAGCACCGCAAGCGCAAGGAGAAGGCGCTCCGCAAGCTCGACTCGACCGAGGGCAACCTCACCCGGCTCAACGACCTGCTCACCGAGATCCGGCGCCAGCTCAAGCCGCTCGGACGCCAGGCCGAGGTCGCCCGCAGGGCCGCGGTCGTGCAGGCCGACGTGCGCGACGCGCGTGCCCGGCTGCTCGCCGACGACCTGGTCACCGCCCGCACCGCGCTGCAGCGGGAGCTCGCCGACGAGAGCGTGCTCGTGGAGCGCCGCGCCGAGCTCGAGGCGGCGATCGAGGAGGCCCGGCAGACCGAGGGCCGGCTCGAGGCAGACCTGCGCGAGGACCTCCCGGCGCTCGCGAGCGCCCAGGAGACGTGGTTCGCGCTCTCCGGCCTTCGCGAGCGGCTCAAGGGCACCGCCGGCCTCGCCGCCGAGCGGACCCGCAACGCCCGCGAGACCGCGGCGGAGCCGGCCGGCGGGTCCGGCCGTGACCCGGAGCAGCTGATGGCCGAGGCCGAGCGGGTGCGTGCCCAGGAGGCCGAGATCTCCCGCGAGGTGGAGCAGAACCGCACCGCGCTCGAGGACGCCGTCACCGCCCGCCAGGAGGTCGAGACCAGGCACACCGAGGAGGACCGACGCGTCGCCGGGCTGCTCCGCGCGGCCGCCGACCGCCGCGAGGGCCTCGCCCGGCTGCACGGCCAGGTCAACGCTCTCAAGAGCCGTTCCGCGGCTGCCGCCGAGGAGGTGGGCCGGCTGACCGCGGCGCGCGAGGAGGCCCTCGCCCGTGCCGAGCGTGCCCAGCGGGACTTCACCGCCCTCGAGACCAGGGTCGCCGGCCTCGACGCGGGGGAGGAGGGGCTCGACGCCGAGCACGAGGCCGCCGCCGGCCACCTCGCCGACATCGAGGACCGCCTGGCCAAGTGCCGCGAGGAGGCGCAGACCGCCGAGCGGGAGCGCGGCGCGCTGGCCGCTCGCAAGGAAGCCCTCGAGATCGGCCTCAACCGCAAGGACGGCGCCGGCGCTCTGCTCGCCGCCACCGACTCCGTCTCCGGTCTGCTCGGCTCCGTGGCCGCCCTGCTGTCGGTCCGGTCCGGCTACGAGGCCGCTGTCGCCGGCGCCCTCGGCAGCGCCGCGGACGCGGTCGCCGTCGAGCACACCGACGCCGCCATCGGGGCGATCGCCCACCTCAAGTCCGAGGACCTCGGCCGCGCCGGGCTGCTGCTCGGCGGCGCCGCCGTCGACGACAGTGCCTGGCCCGGACTCTCCAGCGGGGCGGTGTACGCCACCGATGTCGTCGAGGCGCCCGCGGCGCTCCGCCCCGCGCTCGGCCGGCTGCTGTTCAAGGTGGCCGTCGTGGACGACCTCGACGCCGCCCGGGCGCTCGTCTCCGACCTCCCCGACGTCACCGCCGTCACCCGCGAGGGCGACCTGCTCGGTGCCCACTTCGCCGCCGGCGGCTCGTCCTCCCAGCCGAGCCTGATCGAGGTCCAGGCCGCGGTGGACGAGGCCACCGAGAAGCTGGCCGAGGCCGGCCACGCCTGCGAGCGGCTCGCCTTCGACCTCTCCCGGCTGGAGGAGGAGCGCGCCCAGGCCAAGCACCGTGTGGACGTCGCGCTCGCGCGGCTCCACGAGTCCGACGCCACCCTCGCCGCCGTCGCGGAGGAGCTCGGTCAGTACGGCTCCCAGGTGCGCTCGGCGCGGGGCGAGGCCGAACGCCTCGCCCAGGCGATCGCCGCCGCCGACGCGGCCCGCGACAAGGACATCGCCGGGCTCGCCGACCTCGAGCAGCGGCTGGCAGCCGCCGAGGACTCCCCGGAGGAGGAGCCGGACACCACGGAGCGGGAGCGGCTCGCCGAGGCCGCCCGCGCCGCCCGGCAGAGGGAGATGGACGCACGTCTCGCACTCCGCACCGCCGAGGAGCGCGCCCGGGCCCTCTCGGGCCGGGCGGACTCCCTCGTGCGCGCCGCCCAGGCCGAGAAGGAGGCGCGCGCGAAGGCAGCCGCCCGGCGGGAGAGGCTGATCAGGGAGGGCCAGGTGGCCGAGGCGGTGGGGCGGGCCGTGTCCGTCGTGCTCCAGCGTCTCGAGGTCTCGGTCGCCGGCGCGGCCGAGCAGCGTACGGCGGTCGAGCAGGCACGCCGCGGGCGCGAGGAGCAGCTGATGGCCGTCCGGGCCGCCTCCCGCGACCTGCTCAAGGAGCACGACGAGCTCGTCAACGCCGTCCACCGCGACGAGATGGCCCGGGCACAGCAGCGGATGCGGATCGAGCAGCTCGAGGAGCGCGCCGTCGAGGAGCTCGGCCTCGACGTGGAGGTGCTCGTCGCCGAGTACGGCCCCCAGAACCCGGTTCCGCAGGCCCTCCCCGAGGGGGCCGAGGAGTCCGAGGAGGCGCCCGACCCGGTGCCCTACGTCCGTGAGGAGCAGCAGAAGCGGCTGCGGGCGGCGGAACGTGCTCTGTCGATGCTGGGCAAGGTGAACCCGCTCGCGCTCGAGGAGTTCACGGCGCTGGAGGAGCGGCACAAGTTCCTCACCGAGCAGCTCGAGGACCTCAGGCGCACCCGCCGCGACCTGCTCGACATCGTCCGCGAGGTCGACGAGCGGGTGGAGCAGGTGTTCACCGAGGCCTGGGAGGACGTCCGCGACGCCTTCGACCACGTCTTCAAGCGGCTCTTCCCCGGCGGCGAGGGCAAGCTCGTGCTGACCGACCCTTCGAACATGCTCACCACGGGCATCGAGGTCGAGGCCCGTCCGGCGGGCAAGAAGGTCAAGCGCCTCTCGCTGCTGTCGGGCGGCGAGCGGTCCCTGGTGGCGGTCGCGTTCCTGGTGTCGCTGTTCAAGGCCCGCCCGTCGCCGTTCTACATCCTCGACGAGGTCGAGGCCGCCCTCGACGACACGAACCTCGGCCGGCTCCTGGAGATCTACGAGGAGCTGCGCGAGAACAGCCAGCTGCTGGTGATCACCCACCAGAAGCGGACGATGGAGGTCGGCGACGCGCTGTACGGCGTGACCATGCGCGGCGACGGCGTGTCCGCCGTCATCTCCCAGCGGCTCCGCGAGACGGCGGCCTCGTAAGGATGTCCGAACGACCGGGTCCGCCGAGTCGGGCCGACTACGCCGTGTGGCGCCAGGCCACGACCCGCTGGGCCGACGACGACGCCTACGGCCACATGAACAACGCGCGCTACTACGAGCTGTTCGACACCGCCGTCAACGCCTACCTGTTCGAGGCGACCGGCACGAACATCCGGCTGCTCCCGGCGATCGGAGTGGTGGCCGAGACCTCGTGCCGCTACTTCCGCGAGATCGGCTTCCCCGAGCCGATCGACATCGGGATGGCCGTCGAGCGGCTGGGCAGCTCCTCGGTGATCTACCGGATCGGCCTGTTCCAGGGTGAGTCCGACCTCGCCGCGGCGGAGGGCCGGTTCGTGCACGTGTACGTCGACAACGAGCACGGCCCGGGGCAACGACCGGTCCGGCCGGTCCCCGTCGAGATCCGGACCGTCGTGGAGCCGCTGGTCCGTTGACGAGCGTTTACTCGGCACGATAACGGGCACGCCCACAACAGAAGCCTCGACGCAACACAACCTCGGGAAGCGGTGCCTTCGTGATCTCCATCGTCCTCGCGATGCTCGTCATCATGGTCCTGGCAGGAGTCGTCGTTCTCTACGTCGCCTTCCCTCACCGGGGAGAGGACGTGCCCAACGCGCCGTGGGTCGGCGACGCGATGCGCAAGGGCGTCGACAAGCTCCCCACCCTGCACAACCAGCGCGAGTGGGAACGCGAGGACTCGCGCCTGTGAGCGCCGTCACGACCGTGCGGTAGGAGACGCCTCGCGCGTCCGGACGGCTTGCCGGGGTCTGGTTGGATGGGGCCCGTGGGTGACCTCTACGACTACCTGTACCTGATCATCGGCATCGCCGTCGCGGCGATCGCCCTCGTGGTCGGCCTGATCACGACCCGTACCCGGGGACGCAAGCGCCTCGAGGAGCGCGAGGGCCGGGGGACCGGTACCGAGGTCCTCGCCCCGCCCGAGCCCGGGGTCGGCGAGGAGGCCGAGACCCCTCGGGACACCCCGACCCGCACGATCGAGGACACCACCCTCCCCGAGGCCCCTCCGGAGGCCGCTCCGGTCCTGGAGCGCCCCGAGTCCGCGGCGAGCCGTCTGGTCCGCCTGCGGGAGCGGCTGGCCCGCTCGCAGAGCCCGCTGGGCCGCGGTCTGCTGGCCCTGCTCTCCCGCGACGTCGTCGACGAGGACACCTGGGAGGAGATCGAGGACACCCTGATCACCGCCGACGTCGGGGTCGGCCCGACCCAGGAGCTGGTCGCCCGGCTCCGCACCCGGATGAAGGTCGAGGGCAAGACCTCCGCGAGCATCGAGGACATCCTCCGGGATGAGCTCGTCACCCTGGTCGACCCGTCGATGGACCGCACGCTCAACGTGACCCGCCACGAGGGGAAGCCGGCCGTCCTGCTCGTCGTCGGCGTCAACGGCACCGGCAAGACCACCACCGTGGGCAAGCTTGCCCGGGTCCTCGTGGCCGAGGACAAGCAGGTCGTGCTGGGCGCCGCGGACACGTTCCGCGCAGCCGCCACCGAGCAGCTGAGCACGTGGGGCGAGCGCGTCGGGGTGCCCACCGTGCGTGGCCCCGAGGGCGGCGACCCCGCGAGCGTCGCGTTCGAGGCCGTCAAGGCCGGGGTCGAGCAGGAGGCCGACGTGGTCATCGTCGACACCGCAGGCCGGCTCCAGAACAAGGCCGGGCTGATGGACGAGCTCGGCAAGGTGCGCAGGGTGATCGAGAAGCAGGCCCCGGTGAGCGAGGTGCTGCTGGTCCTCGACGCGACGACCGGCCAGAACGGAATGGTCCAGGCCCGGGTCTTCAGCGAGGTCGTGAACGTGACCGGCATCGTGCTGACCAAGCTCGACGGCTCCGCCAAGGGCGGCATCGTGGTCGCCGTGCAACGCGAGCTCGGCGTGCCGGTCAAGCTCGTGGGGATCGGTGAGGGCGCCGACGACCTGGCTCCGTTCGAGCCCGAGGCGTTCGCCGACGCCCTGCTCGGCCGGACCGGCTAGGTCGTCCGGCCGCTCAGGCCGGCTGGTCCAGGGTCACGCCGCGCAGCGTGAGCTCCACAAGGTGCGGCACGTCGTCGTCGGTCGGCAGCGGCCGGTTGGTGATCGCCCGCGAGGCGATCACGCCGCCGAGCCACTGCACGCAGCAGTTCAGGTCGACGTCCGGCCGGATCTCGCCTCGCTGGATCGCCCGCTCGAACATCTTGCGGGCCTGGTCCTCGGCGCGCTCGGTGGCGCGGCGGTACAACGCCGCGATGCGCTCGTCCCGAACCGACTCCGCGATCGACATCTTGAGGTACGCCGAGCCCTCCGGTGACCCGACGAACCGGACGACGGACCGGTAGCTCTCCTCGAGATCGGTCCGGATCGAGCCTGTGTTGGGCTCGGGGATCTCGACGGAGTACAGCCGCTCCATGGCGGCCACTGCGAGGTCGTCCTTGCTCGGCCAGCGTCGGTAGACGGTCGCCTTGCCCACGCCCGCCCGGGCTGCCACGTCGTCGACGGTCATCCGTTCGAAGCCGCGCTGGCGCAGCAGCTCGGCCGCGGCCTCGATGATCCGCTCGTCGGTCTTGGGGTCACGAGGACGCCCGCGGCCGCGTCGTACCGGCTGCTCTGGGCCCCTGGGGTCCTCGGTGATCGTGCTCTCGCGCTGCATGGCACCAACGATACCTGTGTATCCGAAACTACGCCGCTGGCATCAGTCAAGTAATGCTTCACGTGGCTGTAACGCAACGGACGAAGACGTCACATGCCCGCAACACGCGCTGCCGCCCGGCGAAACCTCGCCCCCGCAGGCTCTTCCGCAACGGCAGGGGCGGCCCCGACAGCGTGGTCGGTCGGTCCCCAGGCCTTCAACGAGAGCAACTCTGGAGGTTCCATGGACACCGGCCACGCAGCCTGGGTTCTCACCTCCGCGTCTCTGGTCCTGCTGATGACGCCTGGTCTGGCGTTCTTCTACGGCGGAATGACGCGGTCCAAGTCCGTCCTCAACATGATGATGATGTCCTTCGGCGCGATGGGCATCGTCACCGTGGTCTACATCCTGTGGGGATGGTCGATGTCGTACGGCACCGACGCCTTCGGCTCGGGTGCAGCCGGACTGTTCGGCAACCCCTTCGAGCTGTTCGGGCTCGAGGGCCTCGACGCCGGCGCCTACATCGGCGTCGCGTTCCAGCTCACCTTCGCGATCATCACCGCGGCCCTGATCAGCGGCGCGGTCGCCGACCGGGTCAAGTTCTCGACCTGGATGGTCTTCGTGCCGATCTGGGTGACGTTGTCGTACTTCCCCCTCGCGCACATGGTGTGGGGCGGCGGCTTCCTCAGCGGCGCCGACGGCGCCCTGGCCACCTGGTTCTTCGACGACGTCCTCCCCGTCGACTACGCCGGCGGCACGGTCGTGCACATCAACGCCGGCATGGCGGCGCTGGTCCTGGTGCTCGTCATCGGTGCCCGGCGTGGCTTCGGCAAGGACGTGATGCGCCCGCACAACCTGCCGTTCACGATGCTCGGCGCCGGTCTGCTGTGGTTCGGCTGGTACGGCTTCAACGTCGGCTCGTTCATCCCCGCCGCGACCCCCGCCGTGGCCGGTGAGGCCGGTGCCGCGTTCGACAACTCCGTGCAGTTCGCCACCAACTTCGTCGGTGAGACCGGCCTGGTCTGGGTCAACACCACCGCCGCCGCGGCCGCGGCGATGCTGGGCTGGCTTCTCGTGGAGAAGATCCGCGACGGCAAGGGCACCAGCCTCGGTGCGGCCTCCGGCGTCGTGGCCGGCCTGGTCGCCATCACTCCGGCCTGTGGCTCGCTGAGCCCGGTCGGCTCGCTGGGCCTCGGCGTGGTCGCCGGTGCGGTCGCCGCGCTCGCGGTCGGCCTCAAGTACAAGCTCGGGTACGACGACTCGCTCGACGTCGTGGGTGTCCACCTCGTCGCCGGTCTCGTCGGCACGATCGGCATCGGCTTCCTCGCCACCACCACCGGCCTGTTCTACGGCGGCGGCGTCGGCCAGCTCGTCGTCCAGACCGTCGTCGCGCTCTTCGCGGTGCTCTGGTCCGGCGTCATCACCCTCGTGATCGCGCTGGCGCTGAAGTACACCATGGGCTGGAGGATCACCGACGAGGACGAGGTCGAGGGCGTCGACTTCGTGGAGCACGGCGAGACCGCCTACGACTTCGCCTCCCGGCCCGGCTCGTCGCGGAGCCCCGCGAGCGTGCTGAACACGTCCGTGAAGAGTGAAGGAGTCAACGCATGAAGCTCGTGACCGCGGTCATCAAGCCGCACAAGTGGGAGGAGGTCCGCGAGGCCCTCGAGACGTTCGGGGTCACCGGGATGACGGTGAGCGAGGTCAGCGGCTACGGCCGGCAGAAGGGCCACACCGAGGTCTACCGCGGTGCGGAGTACGACATCGCTCTCGTGCCGAAGATCCGGATCGAGATCGTGGTCGAGGACGCCGACACCGACGACATCGTCGGGATCATCGTCAAGAGCGCGCAGACCGGCCGGATCGGTGACGGGAAGGTCTGGGTCGTCCCCGTGGAGAGCGCCGTGCGCGTCCGCACGGGGGACCGCGACGAGGCTGCCCTCTGAGCCCGTCGTGACCGCCACGGAACGACAAGCACGTGCGGACGCTGCCGATGCCCTGTGCTCGGCAGCGTTCGCGCGTGCGCTGGGGCTCGAACGCCCCACCGAGGCCGAGGACCACAGCGGCGTCGCCCTGGTCGCGGTCGGCGGCTACGGACGCCGCGAGCTCGCGCCGCACTCCGACCTCGACGTGGTCCTGGTGCACACCGAGGACGCCGAGGTCGGGGTGCTCGCCACCGAGCTGTGGTACCCGCTGTGGGACGCCGGCGCCAACGTCGACCACGCGGTCCGCGCCCTGTCCGATGCGACCGAGGCCGCCAAGCAGGACGTCCGGGTCGCGCTCGGGATGCTCGACGCCCGGCACCTGGCCGGCGACCCGGCAGTCACCCTCCGGCTCAGGTCCGCCCTCCTGACGCAGTGGCGGCGTGACGCCCGGCACCGGCTGCCCGAGCTGAGGGACATGGTGGAGCGCCGCGTGGAGCGCCTCGGCGAGCTCGCCCACGCCTCGGTGCCCGACCTCAAGGAGTCCGGGGGAGGGCTCCGCGACGCCACGATCCTGAACGCGCTCGTGGCCACCTGGCTCGTCGACGTCCCCCACAGCGATCTCGAGCGCAGCCGGCAGGCGCTCCTCGACGTCCGCGACGCCCTGCACACCGTGGCGGGCCGGGCCTCGGACCGCGTCGGCCCCGAGATGTGGGGCGACCTCGCCGCGGCGATGGGCCGGGGCGACGCGGCGGCCGCCCAGCGCCGGGTCCGTGAGATCGGACGCCGGACCACCCACATCTCCCGGCTCACCTGGCGGCGGGTCGAAGGAGTGCTCGCGCCCCGGCCGGCCGGACCGCGCACGCCGGGGCCCGTGCTGCTCCCGCTCGGCGGCGGTCTCGCCGAGACCGGCGGTGAGGTGGTGGTACGGCGGGACGCGCCGGTCGGCTCGGACCCGGCCATGCTGCTCCGGGCGGCGACACTCGCCGCCGAGCGCAGCCTGATCGTCTCGCCGCACACGGTCGCCCGCCTGGTCCGCGAGACCCCGGACCTGCCCGAGACCTGGCCGGCGGAGGCGCGCGACCTGCTCGTGCGGCTGCTCGCGGCCGGCCCCGGTGTGCTGCCCGTCTGGGAGACCCTCGACGAGACCGGGGCGCTCTCCCGGCTGCTGCCGGAGTGGGAGCGCGTGCGCCTCCTGCCGCACGCGTCGGTCGTCCACCGGTTCACCGTCGACCGCCACCTGGTCGAGACGTGCATCGAGGCGTCGAGGCTGATCCGGCGGGTGTCCCGGCCCGACCTGCTGCTCGTGGCCGCGCTGGTCCACGACATCGGCAAGGGCGGCGTCCAGGACCACAGCGTGGCGGGCGAGCCGGTCGCCGCCGCCCTTGCCCGCCGCCTCGGCTTCGACGAAGCCGACGTCGCCGTGGTCGGCGCGCTCGTGCGGTGGCACCTGCTCCTCGCCGACGTCGCCACCACCCGTGACCTCGAGGACCCCGCCACGGTCGAGCACGTCGTGGCCCGGGTCGAGGACCCGTTGACCTTCGACCTCCTCGCGGCGCTCACCGAGGCCGACGCCCGGGCCACCTCCGCCAAGGCGTGGACGTCCTGGCGGGCCGGGCTCGTCGGCGACCTCGTCTCCCGGGTGCGGTCGGCCCTCGGCGACGGGGCCGTGGGCGAGCCGGCCGACGACGCCGCCCCGCTGCCCGTCCCCGACGCGGTACGGCGCGACAGCGCGGTGGTCGACGTACAGGTCCGGCCGACGGAGCACGGCAGCGAGGTGACCGTCGTCACCGGGGACCGGATCGGGCTGCTGGCCGCCGTCTCGGGAGCGCTGGGCCTGCTCCGCGCGCCGATCCGGTCCGCCCGTGCCTGGAACCAGGAGGAGCTCGCGTTCTCGCGCTGGGACGTCGACCACGAGCACCTCGACCCGGCGGTGGTGCGCACCCAGGTGGAGGCGGTCCTCGACGGGCGGCTGGACCCGGGGGAGCGGCTGAGCCGCACCGGCGGCCGCAACCTCGACCCCTCCGTGGCGGTGCGGCCGGAGGCCTCCCGGCGGTCCACGGTGATCGAGGTGAGGGTCGACGACCGGCCCGGTGTGGTGCACCTGGTCTGCTCCGCGCTCGCGGAGATCGGCCTGGTCGTGCGGTCGGCGCACGTCGCGACCGTCGGCCCGCAGGCGGTCGACGTGTTCTACGTTCAGGAGGACGGCGCAGGCGCTCTGGGGGACGAACGCGCCTCCGAGGCGGCGCACGCCGTACGGAGGGTCCTCACACCCGGTTACCCTTGACGTCTGACCTCCGGACAGCTGACCCGGGGGTCGTGCATGCCTGCGACGTCGACACGAGGACTGACCACCATTGTTTGCGACTCTCTCTGACCGCCTTGCCGAGACCTTCAAGAACCTCCGGGGCAAGGGCCGGCTGTCCGAGGCGGACATCGACGCGACCGCGCGCGAGATCCGGATCG
>DASTPU010000171.1:0-6005 GCA_035762105.1 Nocardioidaceae bacterium
GGCGAAGCCCTCGCGCGTGGCGCCCTCGGGCACGTAGTCGAGCAGCGACTGCCCCGTGGACCGGATCACCGCGATCACGTCGGCGCCCTCCCGCGCGGCCTGCTGGGCCTGCGGGATGTCCTCGTAGATGTCGCCGGTGGCGACGATCAGGTAGATCCAGGGCTTCTGCTCGGGGTCCCCCCACCTCCTGACCAGCCGCTCGCGCTCCCGGCGGCGGGCGTCCACCCGCTTGATCCCGGCACCGACCTGCTTGCGGGCGGCGGACCGGGCTCGGGTGAGGTCGCGTCCCTCGGGGAGCCGGAACCGCACGGACCCGGCGGCCGCCTTCTGCGCGAGGACGGTGAGGTCGTCGGCCTCGCCCCGCACGAGCGCGTCCCACACCGGGAGTGCCACGCCGTGCTCGATGCCGACGTCGCCGCGCACCGCGTCGAGCAGCCGGTTCACCCACGGGATGCCGTCGGCGTCGGCGCCCTGGAGACCACCGAGGCGCAGCGTCGCGCGCTCCACCGAGACGGTGGTGTGCTGCTTGGCGAGGTTCACGATGGGCCGGCCGACCTTGCGTGCCAGGGACCGTGCCTTGCGCACGGTCACCGGGTCGAGGTCGAGCTTGCCCCGCGGGCGACGGGTCGTCATCCGAGTGCTCCTGGTTCTTCGTAGGCGACCTGGCCCTGCACGACGGTCATCACGCAGGTGGGCAGGTCGGTGTCGGGGTGGAGGTCGGGGAGGTGGGGTACGCCGGCCCGCGGGTCGGTCGACCAGGCGGCCACCCGAGCGTCCGGGGTCTGCACCAGCAGGTCGCCGGCGACGTCCCACACGGCGATGCTGGCCGGCGCACCGAGCGCGATCACGCCGCCCTCGTCGCGACGTGCTGCCCGCCATCCGCCGCGGGTGTGGGCGTTGAACGCCGCGCGCACGGTGAGTCGCTCGCCCTCGCTGTGGTGGTGGGCTGCGGCGCGGACCGCTGCCCACGTGCCGAAGGCGGTCACGGGCGTGTCGGACCCGAAGGCGAGCGCGACGCCGGCGCGGTTGAGCGAGGCGTAGGGGTTCATCGGCAGGGCACGTTCGGCGCCGAGGCGCTGGGCGTAGAGGGAGTCGGGTCCGCCCCAGAGCTCGTCGAAGACCGGCTGGACGCTGGCGGTGATCCCGAGCCGGCCCAGGACCTCCATGTCCTCGGCGGACACCATCTCCAGGTGCTCGAGCCGGTGCCGCGCGCGGACGATCGCCGGCACCCCGACGACGTCGGCTGCCATGCGCAGCCCGGCCACGACCTCGTTGGTCGCCCGGTCGCCGATCACGTGGAAGCCTGCCTGGATGCCCGCCTGGGTGCACACCACGACGTGGTCGCGCACCTGTTCAGCGGTCAGATAGAGGTGCCCGGAGGTGTCCGCATCGACGTAGGGCGCCTTCATCGCGGCCGTGCGCGAGCCGATCGCCCCGTCCATGCACAGGTCACCTGCGGCCCCCACACATCCCAGGTGCAGGGCGGTCTCGACCTCCTTGAGGCCGCCCCAGTAGCCCACGACCTCCGGGAGTGGTGCCTGAGCGCGGAGGCCGTCGACGACCGCGAAGTCCCCGGGCGGCGAGAGGTGGGGTGCGCCGAGCTCGTGCACCATGCCGATCCCCTGCGCGGCCGCGTTCCGGAGCGCGCGGTGGATCGCGTCCTCGCGTGCGGAGGCCGGGATCAGCCGGAAGGTGGCCTCGCGGGCCAGGTGGTGCGCGTCGCGGGCCACGAACCCTGATGCGTCGTACCCGTCCACGCCGACGACGTCAGGCGCGGCGTCGAGGAGCGCGGACGACACGACCGCGGAGTGCACGTCGACCCGGGCGAGGTACGCCGGACGGGCGCCGACGGCGCGGTCGACCTCCTCACGGGTGAACGCGCGCCCTTCGGGCCACTGCGTCTCGTCCCAGCCGTAGCCGAGCACGATCGGGAAGCTCGATGAGGACGCGAAGGCGGCCAGGGCGTCGAGCGCGGCCGCCATCGTCGGCGTCTCGCTCAGGTCGAGGCTGGTGGCGGCGAGCCCGGTCTGTGCCAGGTGAGCGTGGGCGTCGACGAAGGCCGGCGTGACAAGGCGCCCCTCCAGGTCGATGATCCGGTCGGCGTTGTCGACGAAGTGGGCCGAGGCGTCGTCGTCGCCGGTCCACACGACCTGCCCCTCCTCGATGCAGAGGGCGGTCGCGTGCGGGTCGGCGGGGGTGTGGACGTAGCCACCACGAAAGAGAGTCCGAGTCACGGCCTCATTCTCCGCACACCCACCCCGCTGCCGTCGAACCGGCTCACAACCGGCGCTCGAACAGACCGCGGACGCCGTCGTTGTTCCGCAGCAGTGACATCGCGTACTCAGCGTGGCCGGGCACGTAGCCGTTCCCGACCAGCATGGTGACGTCGGCGGCCAGCCCCTCGGCGCCGAGAGCCGCGGCGCTGAAGGAGGTCGCCATCGAGAAGAAGATGACCGTGCCCCGGTCGGCGGTGCAGAGGATGGCCCCGCCCTCGCAGCCGGGTACGTCCACGCACACGACCGTGACGTCGGCCGGGCCGCCTGCCTCGGCCACCGCGCAGGAGAGCGCGACCGGGTCGCGGGCGTCGGCGACCGTGACCACGTCCGCGAGACCCGCCTTCTCGAGGAGCTCCGCCTCGGCCTGGTGCGGCACCACGCCGATGGTCCTGGCCGCACCGGCGTCCCTGGCAGCGGCGAGGGACAGTGAGCCGGACTTGCCGGCGCCGCCGATCACCGCGACGGTCGGGGCGTCGTAGCCGCCGACGACGCGCGAGGTGAGCGCCGGCGCCCCGCACACGTCCATCACCGACAGCGAGAGCTCGGCCGGGAGGTCGTCGGGGATCCGCGCGGCGATGGACCGTCCGAAGAGGATCGCGTAGCCGTCGGCGGGCACCTGCTCGCTGTGGCCGTCCCAGCGGGCGAGGCCGTCCTCGATCACCAGCGGGGTGAGGGTGAGCGAGACCAACGTGGTCACCCGGTCCCCGACGGCCAGGCCGAGCCTTGACTCCGGCCCCACCTCCTCGACCGTGCCGACGAGCATCCCGCCGGAGCCGGTCTCGGGGTTCTGCATCTTGCCGCGCTCCGCGACGATGGCCAGCACCTCGGAGCGCACCGCGTCGCCGTTCCCGCCGTGCTTGCGCTCGAGCTGCCGGAAGGACGCCGCGTCGAGGTTGAGACGCTCGACCCGGATCCGGACCTCGTCGGGCCACAGCTCTCGGCGGGTGTCCAGCCGCGCGGCGGCCTGCGGGAGCACGCCGGCCGGTTCGAGGACCCGGTGCAGACCGGTGGGGTCGCTGGGTCGACCGTCAGGTGCCGTGGGGTGGGACACGCGCGATCATCCTTCCGAGTCGGACGGTGCCGGGAAATCTTGCGGTGTGGCGGTTGTTCAACGGGAGATTCTTTGCGTACTCTGACATGCAGGGCCGCGCGGTTACAAACAGCCACGCCCGTACGACGTACCACCAGCTGCGATCAACGAAGACCGGAGTGACTGATGACCACGCAGAGCACGACTGACCGCACCACGGGCCAGCCCTACCTCTACCGCAAGGTCGAGCTGGTCGAGCCGGACTGGACCCGCTTCCCGGGGTGGAAGGACGTCACCACCGAGGAGTGGGAGTCCGTCCAGTGGCAGCGGGCCCACTGCGTCAAGAACGTCAGGCAGCTGCGCGACCTCATGGGCGACCTCGTCGACGAGCGCTTCTACGCCGACCTCGAGCGCGACCAGCAGGAGCGCGCGACGATGTCGATGCTCGTCACGCCGCAGATGATGAACACCATGATGCGGTACGACGAGCCGGCCGGCCCGGGCTCGCTGACCGACGCGATGTACGCCGACCCGGTCCGTCGCTACATGCTTCCGGTGTTCTCCGACCGCCGCACCGACTGGCCCTCGCATCCGCACGCCACCCGCGACTCCCTGCACGAGCACGACATGTGGGTCGCCGAGGGGCTCACCCACCGCTACCCCACCAAGGTCCTCGCCGAGCTGCTGCCGACCTGCCCGCAGTACTGCGGCCACTGCACCCGCATGGACCTGGTCGGCAACTCGACGCCGGTCGTGGACAAGCTGAAGTTCCTCGGCAAGCCCGTCGACCGGCACGCCGCGATGATCGACTACCTGCGCCGTACCCCCGAGGTGCGCGACGTGGTCGTCTCCGGCGGGGACGTGGCCAACCTCCCGTGGGCGCGGCTGGAGGACTTCGTCACCAAGCTCCTCGAGATCGAGAACATCCGCGACATCCGGCTCGCCACGAAGGCGCTGATGGGTCTCCCCCACCACTGGCTGCAGGACGACGTCCGCGCCGGCATGGAGCGGGTGGCCACGATCGCCCGTGAGCGCGGGGTGTCCATCGCCATCCACACGCACGTGAACCACGCGAACTCCGTGACGCCGCTGGTCGCCAAGGCGGCCCGCGCGATGCTCGACACCGGCATCCGCGACGTCCGCAACCAGGGCGTGCTGCTCAACGGCGTCAACGCCGACGCGCACACGCTGCTCGACCTCAGCTTCGCGCTCCTCGACGGCGCGCAGATCATGCCGTACTACTTCTACATGGCCGACATGATCCCGTTCAGCGAGCACTGGCGGGTCTCGGTCGCCGAGGCGCAGCGCCTCCAGCACGCGATCATGGGCTACCTGCCCGGGTTCGCCACCCCGCGCATCGTGTGCGACGTGCCGTTCGTCGGAAAGCGGTGGGTGCACCAGCTCGAGTCGTACGACGAGGAGCGGGGCATCTCGCACTGGACGAAGAACTACCGGACCTCGATCGAGGCCAGCGACCCCGAGGCGCTGACGCGCACCTACCAGTACTACGACCCGATCCACACGCTCCCGGAGCCCGGCCAGGCCTGGTGGCGTGAGCACCACGGCCAGGACCTCGCGGAGGCCGAGAGGCGCGCCGCCGCGTCGCGTGAGGCCGCCGAGGCCCAGAAGCTGCTGCCGATCGCCTGACCGATTACCAGGGTATGCAGGAAATTGCGCTCTCCCCATGGGGAACATGCCGTGGGGAGAGGCAGTTTTCCTACATCCCCTGGTAAACCGGCATTCCCGGGTCAGCGCAGGACCTCGCGCCAGCGTGCCCGCCTGCCGGTGATCAGCAGGGCACGGCTGTAGATGGCAGCGGCCAGCCTGACCAGGACGACCGCGGTCAGTGCCGTGAGCACCATCGCCGCCACGAGCTGGTACACCGGGACGTCGCCGCTGGCCCAGCGGATCGGCATCGACACCGGTGCCGTCAGCGGGAAGATCGATGCCACGACGCTCACGACGCTGCTGGGGTCGGCGGCCACCATCGTCACCGAGAGCAGGTAGGCAACGATCAGCACGGTCATCACCGGAAGGGTCGCGGAGTTCGCCTCGGTGATCTTGTCCACCAGGGCGGCGCTGGCGGCGAAGAGGAAGGCGTAGAGGGCGAAGCCCAGGACGAACCACACGAGCGCGAGCGCCAGGTCACCGGTGGCCACGGCCGGCAGCCCGATCGCGTCCGTCAGCCGGACCGCCACGGCGGTCGGTACCGCGAGCACGATGAGCTGCAACAGGGTCACGGCGCCGACCGCGAGCACCGTGCCCACCAGGGCCTGGCTGGGGCGAAGCACCGCGAGGAGCACCTCGGAGATCCGGGTGGACTTCTCCATCGCCACCGTCGTGGAGATGGCGCTGCCGGCGAACGCCAGCGCGAGGTAGAGCACGATCCCGACCGCGAAACCCACCCCCGCGCGGCCCTCGTCGGCGACCTGGCTCACCGGCACCTGCTCGGGCGGCTGGACATCCTGGACCCGTGCCACCTGAACGGGGGTCAGCCCGGCCTCGGACAGGCGGGTCGACGTCTCGAGGGCGACCACTGCTTGGGCGACCAGGACCGGGAAGGTGCCGTCCGCCTGGCTGGAGGTGAACAGCGTGTCGTCGACGAGGCCCGCCGTGGCGTCGCCCTGCTCCACCGCGTCCCGGACCTCCGCCCGGTCGTCGTACGAGTCGAACTCGACGCGGAACTCCCCTGCCTCCTG
>DASTPU010000172.1:0-6778 GCA_035762105.1 Nocardioidaceae bacterium
GCACGGCGTCTCGCGCAGCCGCGGCGTCGCCGCCACGGAGATGCTCGCCGGCTTCCTCGAAGCGGGCCACTGCGGTGACCAGGGCCGACCGTGTCTCGAGCGCCTGGTAGGCCAGCACGCCGCCGGCCAGAAGGGCGGCCGTCGGGACCAGGATCCCGACGGCGCGCCCGATCCGGCTCACGTCCGGCTCAGGACGAGGTACGGCGACGCCGGTGCACGAGCAGGCTGATCCCACCCGCTCCGAGCAGACCCAGGCCGGCCAGCCCGTACCACGTCACGCTGGAGTCGGCACCGACGCTCGGCAGCAGTCCTTGCGTCGGAGCGGGCCGTGGGGCGACCCCGCCCGCCGGGGGGATCTCAGGCGGCGGCACCGCCTCGGTCGGTGCGGCCTCCGGGGGCTGCGGCGCCGGCGGCTGCGGCGCCGGGGGCTGGGCCGGAGGCGGCGCCACCGGGCCAGGTGCGGGCGGCGGAGCGGCCGGCGCGATGACCTGGAGCGAGGCACTGTCACTGCTCGGCAGGTAGCACGGAGCGCCCGGGTAGCTGGCGGTGACGGTGTAGGTGCCGGCGACGAGGTCACTCGGGATCGTGTAGGAGGCGGCACCCGCCGACAGTCCCACGGTCGACGCCGCGTGGCCGGTGACCTGGAACGTCACCGTGCCCGGCGGGACGCCTGCCCCGGACGTCACGGTCACCCGGGCGGTGGTCGTCTCTCCCGGCGCGATCGACGTACGGTCCAGTGTGAGGTCGGTGGCGGTGATGACGTCGGCCGCGTAGCCGCAGTCGTCGTGGTCGTCCGCTGTCGCGGCACCGACGCCCAGGAACTGAAGACCGACGACCCCACCGGCCAGCAAGGCGATGGCGGACCTGGCGATGGCTTGACGCGACATGGTGCCCCCACGGATCTCGAGGAAAAGACCGACTTCCGCAACGAAAGCCCGTCTTGCCCCGGCCGCGCCTCCACCAATTGGACGAACTGACTACGCACCCCGCGCGTGGTGCTGCTTCAGTAAGCCCCTCGGGGCCCGGGAGTCAGCGGCGGGTGAGCGAGCGGATGGCCGGCCGTACGTCGACCAGGTACACGATCGAGGCGACCGCGCCGACCATGTTGAGCAGGTGGATCGGGTGCCAGATCAGCATGTGCGCTGCCAGGGCGACGCCGAGGATAACCATCCACATCGTCTTGGTCTGCTTCCCGGCGGCCTCGAACTCCTGCGGACGGCGCGAGATCGCGTCGATGAACGCCCAGGCCTCGACCACGAACAACGCGATCGCGGCGGTGACGAGGACGTACTCCTGCACGATGGAAACGAGTGGCACGGGTCAATCTTAGGTGAACAGCACGCCGCCCCCGTCTTCCGACAGGGGCGGCGTGGCTAGAACAGGGTCGGCTGACCGGGATCAGCCTTCCGCTCCGGAGCCGGAGCCGTTCAGTCGCCGACCTTCTCGGCGGCGTCGGCAGCGGCCCTCGTGGTGGCCTCGGCGGCCTTCTGGGCCGAGGTGCCCGTGGCCTTGGCGCTGCTCTTGGCCGTGTCGGCGGTCTTCTTCGCCGACGACGTGGCGCGCTTCGTGCTGGTCTTCGCAGCGGACTTGGTGGCGGAGGCCGAGCTCTTCGCGGACTTGGTCGTCTGCGTCTTGGCGGTCTTGGCCTTCGCGACCGTCGTCCTGGTGGCGGCCTTCGCGTCCTGCGTGGCCTGCTGGCGGCGGATGCGCTCGACGAGCTTGCGGCCGCGCGCGGCGAGGTCGCCGTACGTCTCGGACACCTCGGCCACGGCCTCGTTCACGTAGGACTCGACCTGGCTGCGGGTCTCCTTGGCGCGGCTCTCGACGGTGCTCCGGGCGCCCTTGACGTCCTCGTTCAGCTCGTCGATACGGGAGACGACGAGGGTGCGGGCCTGGTCGCGGAGCGCCTTCGGCTCGAGCTCGATCTTCGAGACGCGGGTCTGGACGCCGGCGACGCGGGCCTGCACGTCGGCGGTGTAGTGGCGGGCGTACTCGACGGCGAGGTCGGTCGCCCCGACGACGGCGTAGAACGGACGGGTGGGGTCGATCTTCTTGGCGGTCATGAGGTTTCCTCCTGGGTTGGTTCGGTGGGTTCCGTGACCCGGTCGACCGGGTTGCCGTTGGCTGCGCGGAAGGACAGGTAGACGTCCAGCAGCGACTGCTTCTGCCGCTCGGTCAGCCCCGGGTCGGCGAGGATCGCCAGCTCCACGGAGCGGACCTCCGCGTCGTTCGGGTCGAGGATCCCGGCCCGGACGTACAACGTCTCGGCAGAGATGCGGAGCGCCTTAGCGAGCTGCTGGAGCACTTCCGCGGACGGCCGGCGCAGACCGCGTTCGATCTGGCTGAGGTACGGGTTGGACACGCCGGTCTGCTCGGCGAGCTTCCGCAGCGAGAGCCCGGCGCTTTCGCGCTGCTCCCGCAGGTAGTCACCGAGGTTCTCGACGGTCCTGCCGACCTTCAGCTTGGCCATGTCTCCATAGTGCTAACTCTTGCAAGCACTTGCAAGCCCTCGGGAGGTGAGACGGCACACAGTGGGCCCGCCAGGAAAGGCGAAAGTGCCAGGAATTGCCGCTAGCCCACCTTGCAAGCAGTAGGTCCAACCGCGCCGGCCCCACTGCCGCGGGCGCCCGGCGTCACTCGGAGCTCGACCGCACCAGGCTGGTCGAGCCCGGTCATCACCGTGTAGCGGAGGACCCGCGTCTCTCCCGGCGCGAGCTCAACCGTTGCCGTGCCCACCGGGTGGCCCAGGTGCTCTACCTCGTTGAGCGGCACGTCCACGCGGTCGACGGCTACGTCCTCGATCCACCCCCCGATCGGCGCGTACAAGTGCGCGTTGAGACGCATGTGGCCGGGCTCGACCCCGATGTAGGCCTCGCCACCGTCGCGGGGGCCGATCACGGACGCCGGTAGCCGGCCCGCGTCCTCCGGCGCGTGAGAGGTCAGAGTCAGGACCACCTCCAGCGTCTGGCGGCCCATCGGGTTGCAGCTGAGTGGCTCGACGTCCACGCGGTGCTCCAGGTAGTACTGCAGCTTCGCCGCGGTGCCGTCGTTCAGGAAGAGGCCTACGTACGGCGATGCGCCGGCGTCTCGGGGCACCGCGCCGCCGACCGAGGTCGCAACGAGGAGACGCTGCTCCTGCTCACTGGCCGACCACGCGTAGAGCCGGCCTTCCGTCGCCGCGCGGCCCAGGCCTTCGAGAATCGCCGCCGGTTGGCCGCGTCCGGAAACGAGGGCTCCGAAGACAGCCTTCGCTGCACCCGCGAAGTAGGCGTTCTGCATGTCCTGGTCGGGTTGCACGCGGTAGATGTCGTTCAGCAGCACCTGCACCGCGTTGGCGGACGTCAGTCTCGTCCCACCCGGGACGTCGACCGTGCCCGTGCCGTCGAGGACGTACGAGAGTCCGACAGGGTCGACCGACAGCACTCCGTCGATCCGCTCTCCTTGCGCGGAGAGCCACATCGCGCGGGCGAGCTCGGCGACGCGGGGGAAGTCGGGGGTGAACGTGATGTCGGCCGGGTACACGCCGAGCTTGCGCCCGTAGAGCGAGATCTCCTCGCCGGTCAGCCTCACGGGAGGCTCGGGATGGAGGCCGAGGTCCTGGGCGGTGCCTTGGCGCCGGATCGACAAGCGGCCGTTCTTCGCCTCGACGACAGCAAGGGCACCCGGCATTCCGCCCGTGGCCCGGATCTCTGCGTTGTTCTGGAAGAGGACGAGGTACGTGCGCTCGTCGTCGGCGCCGAGCATCGTCGGGAGAAGGCGCACGGCGTAGGACGCCTTCGCCGAGAGCGACGCCGCTTCCTCCAGCTTTCCCTGCAGGAGCTCGACCGGTCCGGCGAGCTGGGCGATCAGCTCGCCGGTGTCGATGGCGGCAACACGCTCGGTCTGGTCCTGCATCCGCTCGTCGGCGGCCACCACGGCCGGAGCAACGTCGCGGAGCGGCTCGATGGCGATTCGTCCGTTGCGAGGGCGGAGGTTCGCCGGGCCGAGGCGTTCGCTGGCGACGACCACGTCAGGGATCACCTCGGCGGCGAGCACGTCGGTTACGTCGGCGACGGTGCGCACCGCCTCGATGTCGTCCCCGACGCCCGGCAGCCGGCTGGTCAGCCACCAGCCGGGTCCGTGCGTGTTGTCGTCCGCATCGGCAGCCGCCACTTGGGCCTTGGCGAGGCTTGCGCGGGCGCCGTCCTCGTCGCCGGTCTTCAGGTCCTCGGCGATCGCCTCGAACTCACGGGCCACCACCTGGAGGGAGCCCTTGACCTCGAGAGCCTGGTACGCGGTGAGACCCATCAGCCCAACAGCAGCGACTCCGGCCAACCCGAGGGTCAACCGGAGTCGCGAGACGTGCTTGGAAGGCAAGGACTAGCTGCCGCGGCGGATGCGGAACCCGTCGCCGTCGGAGCTGGCGCGGAAGTTTCGGGCGCCGAGGTAGCGCACGGCCACGTCGTATCGGCCGGGGCGCATCGTGCGGAAGAGTGCGCGGGCAGAGCCGTCGTTCAGGCCGACCACGCGCGAGGCGAGCACGTTGTCGCGGCGGGAGATCGCGATGCGGACCTTGCCCTGGGCATACCGCGGCAGTCCGGAGTCCACAGCGACCTTCACGACCGGACGCCGGCCACGTGCGCGGCTGGGGGCGTCGGCCACGGTCTGCGTGCCGCGCTTGTACACGGTGTACGAGCCGTCGGGCGACGACGAGCTGCCGGCCAGGACCGAGCACTCCTCGGGCACATAGGTCGCGCTGATCGTGTACGTGGAGGCGGCCTTCAGGTACCGGGGCAGGCTGATGGTGGCGACACCGTTGGCGTTCACCGGCCGGGTCTGGGTGTTCACGGTGCTGCCGTCGGTGGTGACCACGAAGCGCACGGTGCCGTCGGACACGTCCTCGCTGGCGCTCACGGTGGCGGTGGCCGTGTTGAAGGCGCCGTAGACGCCGACCGGCGTGCGAAGGTCGATGTCGGTGCTCGTGGTGACGCTGCCCGGGTACGGCTCCTCGCAGTGGTTGTC
This sequence comes from Nocardioidaceae bacterium, assembly GCA_035762105.1. Taxonomy (GTDB): domain Bacteria; phylum Actinomycetota; class Actinomycetes; order Propionibacteriales; family Nocardioidaceae; genus Nocardioides_C. The sequence continues at coordinate 5,002 of DASTPU010000172.1, forward strand.
CACCGTGCGGAGCTCCGGAGCAGAGGTGGCCGCCGGGTTCGCGACGAGCGCGACGGCGAGGGCGCTGCTCAGGACGGTCGTCCCCACGAACGACCGGAGCAGGATCTTCTTGAACATGGTTTCCCCTCGTGAGCAACGCGGCCGTCGACCTGGGGATATGCACAGGTCCGGGTTCGCTTCCCCGAGATGCGCGTTGCGAAGGCTGACTTTACCAATCCAATCGGACCGAAAACGCCCTCGTAGTCCTCTGATGACGGAAATAGCCCGAAATGACTATACGAGCGGGTCCTTCGACCCCGAGTGCACGGCGATGGGGAGTCAGAACACCGCGCGAACCTCGCCGACCGGACGGCCACCGCCCAGCAGCGGCGCATGGCCCGTCCGGGCCACCGCAGCGGCGTCGACGCCGCTCATGTCCGAGGCCCCGAGCCTCGCCAGCGCGTGGGCCATGACGACCGGCCGGGCCCGGGCCGCGCCGTCGTCCACCTTCAGCGCCACGGTCCGGCCGTCGGGCAGGCCGACCGCGTAGACCCCTTCCGCGCCGGCCTTGGCGATCGCGCCGGGGATCGCCTTGAGGAGCCGTGCCTCGTCCCGCCGCGTCCCCGAGACGTACTCCGGGTGCTGCCTGATCGCGTCAGCGATGCGACGCTCGGGTCCCTCACCGGCCAGGGACAGGCGGCGGAACGCCGTCGCCAGTCCGGTCAGCGACGTGGACAGCAGCGGCGCCCCGCACCCGTCGACCGCCACCTTCTCCACGTCCTCGCCCGTGACCTCGGCGAAGGTCTTCCGGATGCTCACCTGGAGCGGATGGTCCGGTGCCAGGTAGGTCGAGGTGTCCCAGCCGTTCGCGACGCACGTGGCGAGCATCGCGGCGTGCTTGCCGGAGCAGTTCATGTGGATCGAGGTCTTCGCGCCGCCCTCCCGGAGGAGCTGGTCCCGCGCCTCGTCGTCGAGGGGGTAGTCCGGAGGGGTCTGTAGCGCAGCCTCGTCGAGACCGGCCTTCACGAGGATCTCGCGCGCCCCCTCGAGATGGAACGGCTCACCCGAATGCGATGCACACGCCAGAGCCAGCAGCGCCCCGTCCAGGTCGAGGCCGGCGCGGAGCATGCCGAGCGCCTGGATCGGCTTGTTCGACGACCGCGGGAGGATCTGTGACTCGACCTCGCCCACGCTCCAGGCGACGGAGCCGTCGGCCTCCAGCGCCACGACCGAGCCGTGGTGATGGCCCTCCACGAAACCCGAACGGACGATCTCGGCGACGACGACTGGTTCAGACATAGGGCAGACCGTAACGAGCCCGCCCACCGAGCCTGTCGAGACCCACCGTCTCGGTGATGCGAAGATTGCGCGGTGTCTGATTCGAGCACCCCTCCCCAGCACTCCCCCTCGCCGCGTGAGCTCGACGACCTCGAGCTGCTCAGCCACGGCGCGCTCGCGCCGCTGACCGGGTTCGAGGGACCCGACGGCCTCGTCACCCTGCACGTGCCCGCCGACGTGGCAGCCTCCGCGCAGCGCGCGGGCGCCCTGGAGCTCGTCGACCCGGAAGGCGTCCCGCTGGCCACGGTCACGGTCGAGTCGGTCTACGACACCGGCGTCGACGGCCAGGCCGGCATCGTCGGCGACGTCGCCCCGGTCACCCACAACGAGTTCGGTGCCTTCCGGAGGCTGTTCCTGTCGCCCGAGCAGGTCCGGAGCCAGTACGGCGAAGGCGCGGTCGCCGTCCCCGTCGCCGGGCCGCTCACCACCAAGGACATCGAGCACATCCGGGAGGCGGCCG
>DASTPU010000173.1:0-17615 GCA_035762105.1 Nocardioidaceae bacterium
GTACGACCCCGCGGCGTACGTCACCGAGCGGCTGTGGGCCACGGCGCCCGACGGCACCCGCGTGCCCATGTCGGTGGTGTACAGGGCGGGCTTCGAGCGCGACGGGCGGGCCCCCGCCTTCCTCTACGGCTACGGCAGCTACGAGTCGTCGATGGACCCGTACTTCTCGGCGGTCCGGCTGTCGCTGCTCGACCGGGGGTTCGTGTTCGCCATCGCCCACATCCGCGGCGGCGGCGAGATGGGCCGGCGCTGGTACACCAACGGCAAGTTCCTCCACAAGAAGAACACCTTCACCGACTTCGTCGCCTGCGCCCGCCACCTGGCCCGGACCGGGTGGACCAGCCCGGACCGGCTCGCCGCCGAGGGAGGCAGCGCCGGCGGCCTGCTGATGGGCGCGGTCGCGAACCTGGCCCCGGACGCGTTCCGGGCGATCGTCGCCGACGTCGCGTTCGTCGACGCGCTCACCACGATCCTCGACCCCTCGCTCCCGCTCACCGTCGTGGAGTGGGAGGAGTGGGGCAACCCGATCGAGGACCCCGAGGTCTACGCGTACATGAAGTCCTACTCGCCCTACGAGAACGTCGAGGCGAAGAGGTACCCCGCGATCCTGGCCGAGACGTCCCTCAACGACACCCGCGTGCTGTTCGTCGAGCCGGCGAAGTGGATCGCCAAGCTGCGTGCGACCGCCCTCGAGCCGAAGGACTTCCTGCTGAAGACCGAGATGTCGGCCGGGCACGGCGGGGTGAGCGGGCGCTACAACGCGTGGCGGGACCGGGCGTTCAGCTACGCCTGGGTGCTCGACAAGCTCGGACGCGCCTGACCCCGCTCACGGCAGCGTGAGCAGGTGCTCCGGCCTCACCGGGACCCGGGTGAGTGCCCTTCCGGTCGCCTGCCGGATCGCGGCGACGACCGCCGGGGTGGAGGAGATCGTGGGCGGCTCGCCGACCCCGCGCAGGCCGTACGGCGCATGCGGGTCCGCGAGCTCGAGCACGTCCACCCGCATCGGCGGCATGTCGAGCAGCGTCGGCACCAGGTAGTCGGTGAACGACGGGTTGCGCACCAGCCCGTCGACCACCTGGACCTCCTCCATCACCGCGAGACCGACGCCCTGGGCGCTGCCGCCGTGGATCTGGCCCAGCACCGCGTCGGGGTTCATCGCGAAGCCCACGTCCTGGGCGCAGTCGAGGGCGACCACCTTCACCAGGCCCAGCTCGACGTCCACGTCGACGACCGCGCGGTGGGCGGCGAACGCGAACTGAACGTGCGCGGTGCCCTGACCGGTCTCGGGGTCCAGGCCGGTCGTGGGACGGTGCCGCCACTCGACGGTCCGCTCGATCCGGCGCTCCCCGAGGAGGTCGACCAGCCCGGCGACCTCGACGCCCTCGCGGGTCAGCACGGCTCCGCCGGCCAGCTCGAGCTGCGAGGCGTCGAGGCCGGTCCGTGCCGCGGCCAGGCCCAGCACCTCGTCGGCCACCGCGCGGCAGGCCGCCTGGACCGCTCCGCCGGTGACGTAGGTCTGCCGTGACGCCGAGGTCGACCCGGCACTGCCGACCTGCGTGTCGGCGGTCTGCACCGTGACCCTGTCCACGCCGAGCTCGGTACGGGCGATCTGGGCCTGCAGGGTGACCAGCCCCTGGCCCACCTCGACCGCGGCGGTGTGCACGACCGCGGCAGGCTCCCCGCCCACCACCTCGAGGACCACGCGTGCCGTCGAGTAGTCGTCGAAGCCCTCGGAGAAGCAGATGTTCTTGATCCCGACCCCGTAGCCGACGCCGCGCACGACGCCCTCGCCGTGTGTCGTGTTCGCCACGCCGCCCGGCATCTCGCGCAGGTCCGCGCCGGCCCCGTCGGGCAGCGGCATGTCGCGCACCCGTCGTACCAGATCCGCCACGGGCGCGGCGGAGTCGATGACCTGCCCCGTGGCCACCTGGTCGCCCTCGCCGAGTGCGTTCAGGATGCGGATCTCGGCCGGGTGGAGCCCGACTGCCTCCGCGAGCCGGTCCATCTGCGACTCGTAGCCGAAGGCCGCCTGAACCGCTCCGAACCCGCGCATCGCCCCGCACGGCGGGTTGTTGGTGTAGGCGCCGTAGCAGTCGACGGCGACCGTGGGCACGACGTACGGGCCGGCGCCGAGGGTCGCGGCGTTGGCGACCACTGCCGGCGAGCTCGACGCGTAGGCACCCCCGTCGAGGATGATCTCGGCCTTGACGTAGACGAGCCTGCCCTCACGCGTCGCGCCGTGCTCGTAGCGCATCCGGGCGGGGTGCCGGTGCACGTGCCCGAAGAAGGACTCCTCCCGGGAGTAGACCATCTTGACGGGCCGGCGGGTGCGCATCGCGAGCATGCAGGCGTGCACCTGCATGGAGAGGTCCTCCCGGGCGCCGAAGGCACCCCCGACACCGGCCAGCGTGATCCGCACCAGCTCGGGTTCGAGCCCGAGTGCCGCCGCGATCTGGCCGCGGTCCACGTGCAGCCACTGCGTGGCGACGTAGAGGTCCACACCGCCGTCGGGCGCGGGCACGGCGAGGCCGGACTCGGGCCCGAGGAAGGCCTGGTCCTGCATGCCGACCTCGTACTCCCCCGACACCACGACGTCCGCGACCGCGTCCGGGTCGCCGTGCCGGATCCGCACGTGCCGGACCACGTTCCCGCCGGGGTGCAGGGGCTCGGCGTCTCCGCGGACGGCGGCGCGGGCGTCGGTCACCGGTGGCAGCGGCTCGTAGCCGACCTCGATGAGGTCGAGGGCGCGACGGGCTGTCTCCGGGTGGTCCGCGGCCACCAGCGCGACGGCCTCCCCCTGGTACCGGACACGGTCGGCGGCGAGCACGGGCTGGTCGGCCCGCTCCAGCCCGAACGCGTTCGTGCCCGGCACGTCCTCGTGCGTGAGCACCGCGAAGACACCGGTCAGGGCAAGGGCACGCGCGGTTTCGATGCTCGTGACCCTCGCGTGCGGGTGGGGGCTGCGCAGCGTCGCTCCCCAGAGCATCCCGTCCATCCAGAGGTCGGAGGAGTAGGCGAACTCGCCCTTCACCTTGAGCGACCCGTCGGGCCGCCGGGCGCTCTCCCCCACACCGCCCTCTGCCCGGGTCGCCGTCGGGGCAGGCCGTCCCCGGACCGTCTCGGTGAGGTCTCCGGTCATCGCCCTGCACCTCCTGTGCGTCTCTCCAGCAGCTTGCGCGCAGCCCGGGCGGCGTCACGGGCGAGCTCGGGCTCGGCGGCGGTGACCAGCACGTCGTCCTCGACCACAGGAGCGCCGTCCACGAGCAGCAGCCGCAGCGCGGGTCGGGACCCGAGCACGAGGGCGGCGACGGGGTCGTCGATCCCGGCGTGCGCCACGCCGTCGAGGCGCCACAGCGCGATGTCGGCGAGCTTGCCCTGCTCGAGGGACCCGATCTCGTCGGCGCGGCCGAGGCAGCGCGCCCCGCCGATGGTGCCAACCGCGAGCGCCTGGCGAGCGGTCAGGGCAGCGGGGCCGCCGCGCAACCGGGCCACGAGCAACGCCGCGTGCAGCTCGGCGGCCAGGGAGCCCTCCTCGTTGGAGGCCGACCCGTCGACCCCGAGGCCCACGGGGACGCCCGCACCGAGGAACGCAGCGAGCGGTGCCGCACCGGCTCCCAGCCTGGCGTTGCTCGTGGGACAGTGCGCGACGCCGGTGCCGGTCTCGGCGAACCGGGTGACGGCCTTGTCGTCGAGGTGGACGCAGTGGGCGAGCCAGACATCAGGCCCGAGCCAGCCGAGCTCCTCGACGTACTCCGCCGGGCCGGCGCCGAACTGCTCGCGGCAGAAGGCCTCCTCCTCGACCGTCTCGGCCAGGTGGGTGTGCAGCCGGACGCCACGGTCCCGCGCCAGCGCTGCTGCCTCCCGCATCAGCTCGCCGGTCACGGAGAACGGCGAGCACGGCGCCACCGCGACGCGCAGCATCGACCCGGGTGCGGGGTCGTGGTAGCGGTCGATGGCCGCCTCGGTCGCCGCCAGCGCGGCGTCGGTGTCCTCGACCACGTCGTCGGGGGGAAGACCGCCGCGGGACGTGCCGAGGTCCATCGAGCCGCGGCAGGGGTGGAAGCGCAGGCCGATCCGGCGGGCGGACTCGACCTCGGCCGCGAACACGTCGCCGCCGTCGCGGGGGAAGACGTAGTGGTGGTCGGTGGTGGTCGTGCACCCGGTCCTTGCCAACCAGCCCAGCCCGGCAGCGGAGGCCGCGCCGACGACGTCCGCGTCCAACCGCGCCCACACCGGGTAGAGCGCGGTCAGCCAGTCGAAGAGGTTCGCCTCCTGCGCCAGCCCGCGGGTCGCCCACTGGTAGAGGTGATGGTGGGTGTTCACCAGACCGGGCGTGGCCAGGCACCCGCGGGCGTCGACGACCCGGTCGTCCCCGGTCACACCGGGAGCGGCGCCGGCGCCGACCGCGACGATCCGGTTGCCCTCCACGACCACGTGCCCGTCGGGGTACTCCGTCCCCGTCCCGTCGACGGTGGCGACGGCGCATCCCTGCAGGACGGTCCTCATCCCGGGGCTCCGCGAGCGGCGAGGTGCACGGCCTCGATGATCTTCTGGTAGCCGGTGCACCGGCACAGGTTGCCCGCCAGTGCCTCCCGGATGTCGGCGTCGGAGGGGTCGGGGTCGCGGGCAAGGAGGTCGTGCGCCGCGACCACCAGGCCGGGAGTGCAGAACCCGCACTGCACCGCGCCGGCTGCGACGAAGGCCTCCTGCACCGGGTGCAGCGTGTCGCCGTCGGCCAGCCCCTCGACCGTGACGACGTCGCGCCCCTCGGCCTGTCCGGCCGCGACCAGGCAGGCGCAGACCGGGAGCCCGTCGAGGTAGACCGTGCAGGAGCCGCACTCGCCCTGCTCGCAGGCGTTCTTGGCGCCGGGAAGGCCGAGGCGTTCGCGGAGCACCCACAGCAGGCTCTCCCCCGGCCAGACGTCGTCGGCGAGCCGTTCCTCGCCGTTGACCGTGAAGCTCACTCTCATGCGGCCACCCCGTTCCGGTAGTCGCCCCAGGCCCACGCCAGCGTCCGGGTGGCCATCACCGCCAGGGCATGTCGTCGGTAGGCAGCGCTGCCTCGGACGTCGTCGATCGGTGCGGCGGCCGCGGCCACCAGGTCGGCGAAGCGTCGTACGACGTCGGGCGCGATCGGCCCGCCCGAGTCCCAGGCAGCCGCCGCCTCGAGCTCGCCGGCGAGGAACTCCTCGGCCTCCGGTGCCGAGAGCGGGGTCGGCCCGGCCGAGCCGATGCCGGTGCCGACCCGCCGTCCTGCGGCGTCGAGACGCAGACCGAAGGAGGCGACCGCGATGACCATCGCGTTGCGGGTCCCGATCTTGGAGAACTGCTCGGAACCGCTCAGGAGTGGCACGTGGACCGCCCGGATCAGCTCGTCCGGCTCGAGTGCGCTGCGCTTCGGGCCGAGGAAGAACTCGCCGACCGGGACCAGCCGGCGACCGCGCACCGACTCGACCTCCACCGTCGCGCGCGCCGCGAGCAGAGGAGGGTGGGCGTCGCCCGCCGGCGAGGCCGACCCGAGGTTGCCGCCGACCGTGCCGCGGTTGCGGATCTGCGGTGACCCGACGGTGCGTGAGGCCATGGCGAGCCCGGGAAGGAGGTCGGCCAGCTCGTCGACCACCCGGCTGTAGGTGACGCCGGCGCCGAGCACCACCGCCCCGTCGGCGACCGACCACGTCGCGAGGTCCGTGACCCGGGTCAGGTCGAGCAGCCCTGCCGGCCGGCGGCGGTCGAAGTTGATCTCGACCATCACGTCGGTGCCACCGGCGATCGGCAGCAGCTCGGGCGCTGCCGCCTTCGCGGCGAGGGCGTCCGCCCAGGTCGTTGCCTGCACCATGTCCACGTCTACCACCAGGCCTCGGGGTCGGGGGTGGCGTCATCGGCGAGCACGGTCCCCTCGATGAGGCCGTAGGGCCGGTCGGCGACGTAGAAGACCTCGCCGGGGTTGTCGAGCCCGAAGGGCGCCAGGTCGACGAGGAAGTGGTGCCTGTTCGGAAGCGACAGGCGCACCTCCGCGGCGCCGGAGCACGAGTCGAGCAGCCGCTCGCCCATGGCGTACAACGTCTCCTGCAGCGAGTGGCTGTAGGTGTCCGCGAACGCCGAGAGCAGGGCGGCCCTGCCGGCGTCGAAGTCCTTGCCCCAGTCGGTCGGCGGGGTCGCGTGTCGCCAGGTCGCGTCAACCGTCGTGCACAGGATCCGGTCACCGGCCTCGGCCAGGGTGGTGTACCTGTCGCGGACGAACCCGCGGAACTCCGACCCCGTCGTGCTGAGCACCACCAGGCCGGTGAGGCCCGACAGGAAGCGCTCCGTCTCGCCGTCGAAGGTGACGACGGTGGTCCGTGCCTCCCCGCCCGACTGGGCGAACGTGTGGGGACGGTCCTCGACGCGACCCCACGTGTGCTCGCGCACGGCCACCCGGGCCCGGTGGATGCTCGGCTGGTCGTCCACGAAGTGCCGGGCGAGCCGCACGGCGAACTCCTCGATCTCGGACACCCCGTGCTCGCGTGCGAACGCGAAGACGGTGTTCTTCTGCGTGTCGGTCGGCAGCACCGCCGAGTTGTCGCCCGACACGTGCGCGCCCTCCATGTCGCCGGCGAGCGCGACGTCCACGGTGAGGTCGTGCAGCCGATGCCGGTCGGCGCCCCGGTCCACCTTCATCAGGCGGACCTCGGCCTTGCCGTAGCGGTTCGGTCCCAGCGTGGCCATGTCAGCTCCCCCTGTACGTCGAGTACGCGAACGGACTGAGCAGCAGCGGCACGTGGTAGTGCTCGTCGGCGTCGTCGACCGCGAAGACCACCACCACCTCCGGGTAGAACGTCCGGACGTGCCGTGCGTCGAAGTAGGCGCCCGTGCCGAAGACGAGGCGGTGCGTGCCCCGGCCGGGCCCGGCCGTGCCCCAGTCCGTGATCCGGCCGTCCTCGTCGGTGAGCACCCGGGCGACCTCGTGCCACGCGCCGTCGTCGAGCCGGTCCCACCGCACGGACACCCCGACGGCGGGCGTGCCGGTGGTGCCGTCGAGGACGTGGCTGGACAGGCTCATCCGTCCACCATCCCTTCCAGCCGGAGCCGGACGATGGCGGCGAGCTCTCCGAGCACCACTGCGCGCTCGGTCTCCTCGTCGTTGCCGAGCCGGGCGCGCTGCGCGTCGTACATCTCCCGCGCGCTGCGGCCGGCGGCACGGATGAGGAAGACCCGGCCGAAGCGTCGTTCGTACTCGCGGTTCCCCTCCTCGAGCAGGGGCTGGAGGTCCTCACCCGCCGCCAGGGCCGCCGCCTGCTCCGTCCGGGACCAGCGGTCCTCGCGGGAGCCTCCGGTGCGCCGCTCGCCGATCCGCGCGTGCGCCGCGAGCGCCTCGGCCAGGCCTTCGTCGTCCAGCGTGGCGACCAGCTGGTCGGAGGTGGCCAGGAGGGCCTCCACCGAGGCGTAGGGACGCGCAGCGAGCATGCCGCGCACCCAGCTGGTCGCTGCGCACACAGCCCGGAGCTCGGTCGACGCCTCCCCCTCGTCCAGCCGGTTGAGCCGACCCAGCCCTCGACCGTTGCCCAAGGTGGGCAGTGACTCGAGCTCGCCGAGGACCCGGAGCCGGGCCAGCCCGCCGTCGGGGAACACGTCGAGCCGCACGTGCGTGACCGGCCGGGGCTGGTCGACCGGGAACTGGTGGCGGGTGTCGGGCTGGACCCGCGTCCTCGGCACGAGCTCGAGCCAGCCGCCGGGGTCGTCGAGGTCGTCCGTGCGGGAGTCGGCACCGCGCACCGACACCGAGTCCGGGGCGTTGCCGACGAAGCAGGAGGTGTCGACGACGACCCGGCGCACGACCCCGGCGCCCGCGAGCCGGACGGTGACGAAGTCGTTGCCCCCGCCGCGCCGCCGGGCGTTCTCCCACCCCTCCGCCGTGCTCCGGGCGCGCCCGGGGAGCAGCAGGTTGCGCGCCGCGGCGTAGTACATGTCGGAGCAGGCGACGACGTCGCCGCCGTGCTCGAGGGCGGCGAGGTCGACGGTGCCGGCGAGCAGCGCCGGGTCCGGCACCGGGGTGCCGTGGACCCGGAGACGCGCTACGCCGCCGTCCGGATGCAGGGTCAGGCGGACATGGGTGAAGCGGCGTCCGAGGTCGACGGCGAACTCGTTCGCGGCGTCTCCCTGGACGGCCACGTGGCTCAGCAGCGGCGTCCAGTCCGACCCGAGGACCTCGTCGGGCTTCGGGTAGCCGGGCAGCTCGGTCGCCGCCACGGACACGTGCGGGGGGAAGTTGCCGGTGAACCAGGAGGTGTCCACGACGACTCCCTCGACCACGCCGGGCACTCCGAGGCGGATGACGGCGGTGTCGTCGCCGGGTTCGCGCCGCCGACGTGTCTCCCACCCGTCGTACACCTTGCCCCGCAGCCCGAACGCCGCGGGGTCGTGCTCAGGCGCGCCTGCGCTGACGAGGTTCTCGCGGGCCGCGAAGAAGTCGTCGTCGGCGTGCACCACGCTGCCGCCGAGCAGCCGCGAGGCGAGGTCGGGAAGGGCCTTGAAGTCGTCGGCCATCAGCCCTCCCCTCGGCGCAGCAGCCTGCCCCGCGGCGGGCCGTCGGTGTCGACGGGGTGGCCGCGCAGCCAGCTCTGGCGGACCACACCGCCGAGCCGGCGACCGGCGTACGGCGTGAGCGGGTTCCGGTGCGCCAGCCGGACGGGGTCGACGACGAAGGTCTCCTCCGGTGCGAGCACGCAGAAGTCGGCGTCGTTGCCGACCGTGATCCTGCCCTTGCGTCGCAAGCCTGCGCGGTCCGCAGGCCCCGAGGCCATCCATCGCGCGACGTCGGCGAGGCCGAACCCACGCTCTCGTGCCGCGGTCCACACGACGGGCAGCCCGAGCTGGAGGGAGCTGATGCCGCCCCACGCGTCGGCGAAGCTCCCGGAGTCGACCGCCTTCAGGCCGACCGGCGCCGGCGAGTGGTCCGACACCACGCAGCCGAGGGTCCCGGCGGCCAGCCCCGCCCAGAGCAGGTCGCGGTTGTCCGCACCGCGGACCGGCGGACAGCACTTGAACTCCGTGGCGCCGTCGGGGACCTCCTCGGCGCTCAGCGCGAGGTAGTGCGGGCAGGTCTCTGCGGTGACGGGGACACCGGCCTCGTGGGCCGCGGCGAGCACGGGCAGGGCGCCCGCCGCGGACACGTGCACCACGTGGGTGCGGCAGCCGGTACGACGGGCCGCCTCGACCACGGCGGAGACGGCGGACACCTCGGCCATCTCGGGTCGCGACGCGAGGAAGTCGGCGTAGCGGGTCGCTCCGGCCGGGCACGGCGACACGGCCTCGGGGTCCTCGGCGTGCACGAGCAGCAGTCCGCCGAAGGAGGACAGCTGCTCCATCACCTTCTCGAGCTCCGCCTCGCCCAGCGCCGGGAACTCGTCGACGCCGGAGTCGACCAGGAAGCACTTGAAGCCGAAGACACCGGCGTCCCACAGCGACGCCAGGTCGTGCAGGTTCTCCGGCACCGCACCGCCCCAGAACCCCACGTCGACGTGGCACTGTCCCTCAGCGGCACGGCGCTTCGTCTCCAGCGCGGCGACGTCGACGGTCGCGGGGACGCTGTTGAGCGGCATGTCCACGCCGGTGGTCACCCCGCCGGCGGCTGCCGCGCGTGTCGCGTGTGCGAACCCCTCCCACTCCGTCCGTCCGGGTTCGTCGACGTGGACGTGCGTGTCGACCAGACCCGGCAGCAGCACGACGTCCCCGTCGAGCCGGACCACCTCGGCAGCGTCGCCGGTTCCGGGCTCGTGGACCCCGACGATGCGTCCGTCGGCGACCGCGACGTCACAGGCCCGCTCCTCACCGTCGACCACCGCGCGGGCAGCCGCGATGACGAGGTCGGGGCGCATGTCAGTCCAGGGACTCGCGGTAGGCGCGCCACCCGCCGTGCCGGGTGATGTCGGTGTGCCGTCCGCTCTCCTCCCGGCGCAGCACCATGGACAACGCGGCGGTCCCGTCCTCGAGCTCCACGACGCCGAGCTCGAGCTCCGGAGGCTCGTCGGGCAGGAAGCGGTCGCGGACCACCTCGAGGGGGACGTCGTACAGCTCGCCGCGGATGGCCGCGCCGGCGCCGTCCCCGACCGGGAGGATGCCGGGGAACTCGTCGCGCACCGAGAAGAAGCGGTACTTCGCCGCTGTCACCCGCTCGCCCACGAAGGGCTGGTCCGCGATCGTGTGGTGGACGCTGCCGCCGCGCATGCCCTCGCCGTTCGTCATGAGGTACACCACAGGCAGATCCCCTATCGCTCGCCTCCCTGCATGTTGCCACCCCTCGACGGGGCGCGCAGCGGTTCTTCTGGGCCGATTCGGGCACAGGTGGCGTGGACCGGTGACCGGCTTGTCTGAAAGTTCCCTGAGTTTTGCCGTCCGACGGCAACTTTCAAGCCTACTCACCCGTCCTACGGGGCACACGGAACGAACTGCCTGCACAGAGGCCGTTTTCGGGAATCTCGACGAACCCGTGGTCGTTGAGTGAATACAGGTGCTACCTCCGGGTAAGCGCTTGGGGACAGGAAGGGAGCGCACGTGGCTACGAGTCGTCCGCACACGCGCGAGATCGAGGGTCGTGACAGCGTTGGGCTGTACCTCGACGAGATCGCGCGTACTCCGCTGCTCGACGCGATCACCGAAGTAGAGCTCAGCAAGACCATCGAGGCCGGCCTCATGGCGCAGCACCTGCTCGACACGGGCAGGGTGGGACGCCGCAAGGGCGGCGCCCCCAAGAGCGCAACCCAGGAGGAGCTCGAGTGGCTCGCCGCCGAGGGGCAGCGAGCAATCCAGAAGTTCATCACCGCGAACCTCCGGCTCGTGGTGTCCATCGCCCGCAAGTACGGCCGGAGCCAGATGCCGATGCTGGACCTGGTCCAGGAGGGCAACACCGGCCTGATCCGTGCTGTCGAGAAGTTCGACTACGCCAAGGGCTACAAGTTCTCCACCTACGCGACGTGGTGGGTCCGCCAGGCGATCACGCGAGGCATCGCCCAGCAGGCCCGCGTGGTCCGGCTGCCCGTGCACGTCGTGGAGGAGCTCAACCAGGTGGGTGCCGCCCGTCGTACCCTCGAGCGCCAGCTCGGCCGTGACCCGGAGCCCGAGGAGATCGCAGCCGAGCTCGGCATGGACCTCGACCGGGTGCTCGACCTGATCACCTGGGGCCGCGAGCACGTCAGCCTCGACACTCCCGTGGACGAGAACGGCGACACCTCGCTGGGCGACCTGATCGCTCAGGAGACCGCCCCGGGCCCCGACGCCACGGTGCTCGACACCGAGTCCCGTGACCGTCTCTCCCGGCTGGTCGAGCTGCTCGACGAGCGCGCCGCGGACATCATCCGTTCGCGCTACGGCCTGGTCGACGGTCGCCAGCACAAGCTGGCCGACATCGGTGCCAAGCACGGCATCTCCGCCGAGCGGGTCCGCCAGCTCGAGCGGGAGGCGATCGCCAAGCTCCGCCAGCTCGCCGACCCCGACCTGGCGGCCTGAGCGTCAGCGCCCAGCCGTCAGCTCGTCGAAGACCTCCGTGACCCTGTCGCGGAGGTCTTCGAGCGTCCCGGTGTTGTCGATGACGTGGGTGGCGACGGCCAGCCGTTGCTCCCGGGTCGCCTGGGCGGCGATGCGGGCCTTCGCCTCCTCCTCGGTCATGCCGCGCAGGCGCACCATGCGGTCGACCTGGGTCTCCACGGGTACGTCGACCACGACCACGGCGTCGAAGGCGCCGGCCTGACCGGTCTCGGCGAGGAGCGGGATGTCGTGCACCACGACGGCGTCGGCACCGGCGGACGCCTCGAGCTCGGCGCTGCGCCGGCGTACGCGGGGATGGATGATCGCCTCGAGCCTGCGGCGTGCCTCGTCGTCCCCGAACACGATCGCGCCCATGGCGGGCCGGTCGAGCTCGCCCTCGGGAGTCAGCACCTTCTCGCCGAAGGTCTCGACGATCTCCGCCAGACCGTCGGTGCCCGGCGCGACCACCTCGCGGGCGAGGAGATCGGCGTCGATCACCACCGCGCCGAGGTCTCGGAGCACGGCCGACACCGTGCTCTTGCCCGATGCCACTCCCCCGGTCAGGCCCACGCGAACTCTGCTCACGCCGGGCAGTATTCCAGCCCCGAGAGGCGTCGAACGAAGGGGCCGCTACTCGATAGCCACCCGGGATGGACGGGCCCGGCCGATGAGGACCGTCACGGCGAGGCCCGTCGACGTGCTCGGCTTCGTCAGCTCCAGAAGGCTTCGTTGGCCTTGGGCTCTGACGCGAAGTCGGTTACTTCGACCACCTTCCCGTCGCGGACCACGAAGACATGGACCACGTGCGTGTCCAGCACGATTCCCTTACGGGTGCCCGTGATGTGGTCCAGCGAGACAACCCGGTCGTCGTCGGCGAACAGTGCCTCGGACTCGCTCTTGAACGTTCCGTCGGTCAGCTCGAACAAGCTGGTGAGGTACTTGACCACCCCTTCTCGGCCCTTGTACTCGTCCTCGAGCACGCCGTACCCCGGTGTGCGCCAGACACCTTCCGCGGAGAGCATCGACCGGACGAACTCGAGGTCACCCTTGCCGAACGCCTCATAGCCCTTCTTGATCAGGTCCAGGTTCTCGTCGCGCATCATCTTCACCTCCTCCCCACACTCGCTTCTTCATGGCCGCAGCCGCCGCCACACAACAACCGTCGTCCCGTGGCTGGTCGGTCGCCAGAGCCGAAGGGCCTTGAAACCGGCTGCGAACAGCGGCCCCGCTCGGACCGCACGAGCGTCACGCAGCCAGGCGACGCGATGCGCACGTGAAGCGATGAGCTCCGCCCGGACGTCCAGGCTCCCGGCGGACCTGAGGAGGACGCGGACGGCGGGTTCGCCGCTGGCGGCTGGTCGGTGAACTACTGGGACGAGTACCGCCTCTGGTCTTCCCGCTCGTGATCGGGTCGGGCAAGCGGCTGTTCGCCGAGGGTACGGTCTCCGCGGGGGCTGAGGCTGGTCGACAGCACGGTGTCCACGGCGCGCTACCCACGGTCGCCGGGGAGTGACAGCATCGGCTCATGGCGTCCACGACCTATCTCACGGCGACGAGCCTGGACGGGTTCATCGCGACCGAGGACAACGACCTGGGCTGGCTCTTCCAGCTCGAGGGGCCCGACTCCGGCCCCTACGACGAGTTCATCGAGGGCGTCGGCGCGCTCGCGATGGGGGCGACGACGTACGAGTGGGTGATGGACCACGAGGAGGGGCGATGGCCGTACCCGCTGCCGACATGGGTGTTCACGCACCGTGACCTCGCCGTGCCCGAGGGCGGCGACGTCCGGCTGACGTCGGAGCCGGCCGGCGAGGTGCACCGGCAGATGGTGGAGGCTGCGGCCGGGAAGAACGTGTGGCTCGTGGGCGGCGGCGACCTGGTCGGGCAGTTCCTCGACGAGGGCCTGCTCGACGAGATCTGGGTGAGCATCGCCCCGCTGGTCCTCGGCAAGGGCGCGCCGCTGCTCCCCCGCCGCAGGACGGAGCCGATGCGCGTGCTCGAGGTGCGGCACGAGACCGGGGGCCCGTTCGTGCACGTGCACTACTCGCTGCGCTGAAGCTCCTCCCACGGCAGCCGGAACGCCTCGGCCGCCGCGCCGACGATCGAGATCGTCACCGGGTCGAGCTCGGCCGCCTCGGTCCCGGGGTCCACGAGGGGACCCTCCGTGGCCGTGTAGGTGACCGCCCAGAAGGTGTCGTCCGCGTCGTCCTGACTGGTCACGTAGCGCGCCGCCTCGGTGCTGCCGTCGGGGAAGGTGTAGCTGATCTCGTCGACCGGCCAGGGCAGCAGGCCGGCCGCCACGAACCGCACGGCGGGCTCCTCGCCCGCGGCCACGACGGTCGTGGTCAGCGAGAGCGACCGTTCGTCGAAGCCGGGCCGGCCCGGGGCGGAGACGATGACGACCGGGTCGCTGCCGCCGACGACGTCGCAGGCGGCCCACTTCCTGCCGCGGGTCCAGAACGACGTGACCCCCACCGCGTCCGACGACTGCGCGACCTCCGTGAACGACCGGTCCACCGCCGCCGCACAGGCCTCGGTCACCGCGCCGTCCCACGGCTCGCCGCCGTCCGGGGTCTCCCCATCGGCCGGGACCGGTGCGATCTCGGGAGCCGGGCCGGCCGTGGTCTCGGTGGTCTCCGAGCCGGCCAGGGTCGCCCGCGCCGGCTCGGCGGCCGGGGACGCGCAGGCACCGAGCGCCAGCGCGCCCAGCATCGCGAAGGAGGCGAGGACGCCCCCGCTCCGCGCATCGAACATCGCCATCGAGGCCCCCCAAGTGACGCCTTCATCCCCCGGCCTCCCGGGTTCCCACGCCCGGCGGCCATCTGTTACCTCCCAGTATGCCCCATCCTTCCCCCTGAGAGGATGACGTTCGTGCCTGATCGTCTTCGTCCGGGTGACCGGGTCGCCCTGCTGGTCCCCGGCGGCCCGTCGTACGTCGACCTGGTGATCCTGGCGACCCGCCAGGGCGTCGTTCCCGTCCCCCTGGACCCGCGCCTCACCGAGCGGGAGCAGGCGGCGATCCTCGCCGACGTGGACCCGGCGGTCGTGGTCCGCTCCGCCGGCGAGCTGGCTGCGCTGGCGGCCCGGCTGGACCCGGACCCGGCGAGCCCGGTGCCGCTGGTCCGGCCGATGCACATGACCAGCGGCACGACCGGGACACCGAAGGGCGTGTGGTCGGGGGTGCTCGCCGATGCCGCGGCACGTGCCCTGGTCGAGGAGGAGCGCGAGCTGTGGGGGTTCACCGCCTCCGACGTCCACCTGGTGCTGAGCCCCCTTTACCACTCGGCGCCCCTGCGCTTCGCGGTCGGGACGATCCTCGCCGGCGGGCGGATCGTCGTACCCGGCCCCTTCGACCCGGCGGCAGCCACGCGGGCGATCGTCGAGGAGCGGCCCACCACGGTGTTCTGCGTGCCCGCCCACCTGCAACGGCTCTTCGCGCACTGGGACGAGGTCGGTGCCCCCGACCTGTCGTGCTTCCGGCTGCTCGCCCACGCGGGCGCCGCCTGCCCGCCGCCGGTGAAGCAGCGGCTCATCGGGCTCTTCCCGGCTGGGACGACCTGGGAGTTCTACGGGTCGACCGAGGGCCAGTTCACCGCCTGTCGCAGCGAGGAGTGGCTGGAGCACCCGGGCACGGTCGGGCGGGCCCGCCCGGGACGCACGCTCGCTGTCGAGGCCGACGGCACGATCTGGTGCACGGTGCCCGAGCACGCTCGCTTCACCTACTGGAACGCGCCGGAGAAGACCGCGGCGACGTGGAGGGACACCCCTGAGGGGCCGGCGTTCACGGTGGGCGACCTCGGTCGTCTCGACGAGGACGGGTACCTGTACCTCGAGGGCCGGCGGGAGGACCTCGTGATCTCCGGCGGGGTCAACGTCTACCCGGTCGAGGTGGAGCACGTCCTGGCCGAGCACCCCCTCGTCACCGACGTGGCAGTCTTCGGCGTCGACGACGACCGCTGGGGTCAGCGGGTCTGCGCCGCGGTCGTCGGGTCCGCGTCGGCCGAGGAGCTCACCGCCTGGGTCGCGGAGCGCCTGGCTCCGCCGAAGCGGCCGAAGGAGTACTTCCCCGTGCAGGCGCTCCCCCACACGGCGACAGGCAAGATCAAGCGGCTCGAGCTACCCGGCCTGCTCGGCCTCCTCTGAGCAGCCGAACGTCTGCCGGTAGCGCTGCGGGCTGAGCCCCCGGACGCGGGTGAAGTGGTGGCGCAGCGTGGCGGCGTTGGCGAAGCCCACGTCGTAGGCGATCTGGTCGACCGACCGGTCCGTGCTCTCGAGCAGCTCCTCCGCCCGCCGCACCCGCTGGCTGGTGATCCAGGCGTGCGGGGTGGTCCCGGTCTCCTCACGGAACCGCCGCGCGAAGGTGCGCGGCGACATCGCGTTCTGCCTCGCCAGGGACTCCACGCTCATCGGCTCGTCGAGGTGCGCGGTGATCCAGGTGAGCAGCGGACCGAGCGTCTCCGCGCGACACTCGGGCACCGCGCTGCGGATGAACTGCGCCTGTCCTCCGTCGCGCTGCGGCGGCACGACCATCCGTCGCGCGACCATGCTCGCGACCGTCGCCCCGAACTCCTTGCGGTACAGGTGGAGGCACGCGTCGAGCCCTGCTGCCGACCCCGCCCCGGTGATGATCGGGTCCTCGTCGACGTACAGGACCTCGGGGATCACGTGGGCCTCGGGGAAACGCTCGGCCAGCTCGTCGGTGTAGAACCAGTGCGTCGTACAGCTGCGGCCGTCGAGCAGGCCCGCCTCGCCGAGCGCGAACGCCCCGGAGCAGATCGACATCACGCGCGCCCCGCGTTCGTAGGCCTCGCGCAGCACCCGTACGACGGAGTCCGGCACGGGCTCCCGGCGCGGCACGGCGGGCACCGCGACGAGGTCCGCCTCGGCCACGCGACCCAGGTCGTGGTCCACCGCGAGACCGAAGCCCGCCGCGGTCTCCACGCGGCCCGGCCGGGGAGCGCAGAGCGCGAAGTCGAACACCGGCAGACCCTGGTCGGACCGGTCGGTCCCCCACGCCTCGCACAGCACGCCGAGCTCGAACGGCGAGACCCCGTCGTAGGCCACCACGGCCACGTTCTCGATCATGCGGCAACTATGGCAGGGATCTGGCAGAAAATCGATGGAGGTTGGCAAAACTGCCACTCGTGGCAGCATCGAGATGAGCGCAGGATTACTGCCATGACCGAGCTCTTCATCTTCTGGATCATCGTCCTCGTCGTCGCGGCCGTGCTCGCCACGCTCCGTGACGTGTACGACGACGGCCTCGGCCGCCGTCAGCCCCCGCCCAGCCACCACCCCGACCCCTTCGACCCCCACCACGGGGTGCAGTCGTGCTGAGCGCCGCACGTCGTCACCGGTTGCAGTCGGGCGACCCTCCACCCGAACGCCCGCCGCCCCGACGGACGACGCAGAAGGGCCCGACCACCTGAGCGGTGGTCGGGCCCTTCGTTGCTATCAGCCGAGAGACAGCCGGTGCCTCACTGGCCGCCGGTGAGCTTCTCGCGGAGCGCCTGCAGCGCCTCGTCGGAGGCGAGCGAGCCGCCCGTCTGCTCCTCGACACCCTGGTCCGAGGAGTACGAGGTGGCCTCGCCGGCCTCGGCCGCAGCGGCCTTGGCCTCCTGCTGCTGCTTGACGTGCGCCTCCCAGCGGGCGTGCGCCTTGGCGTACTGCTCCTCCCAGGCGGCGCGCTGCTCGTCGTAGCCCTCGAGCCACTCGCCGGTCTCCGGGTCGAAGCCCTCGGGGTAGATGTAGTTGCCCTGCTCGTCGTAGGACGCGGTCATGCCGTACAGCGTCGGGTCGAACTCCTCGACCTCGGCCGCAGCGGCGGTCTCGTTGGCCTGCTTGAGCGACAGCGAGATCCGGCGACGCTCGAGGTCGATGTCGATGATCTTGACCATCACGTCGTCGTTGACCTGGACGACCTGCTCGGGGATCTCGACGTGACGCTCGGCGAGCTCGGAGATGTGCACCAGACCCTCGATGCCCTCCTCGACGCGGACGAACGAACCGAACGGCACCAGCTTGGTGACCTTGCCCGGGACGATCTGACCGATCTGGTGGGTGCGGGCGAAGTGCTGCCACGGGTCTTCCTGGGTCGCCTTGAGCGACAGGGAGAC
>DASTPU010000174.1:0-5166 GCA_035762105.1 Nocardioidaceae bacterium
GGTGGCTACTGCCCGGCCGGGATCCGCCGCTCGCCGAGCTTGACGGCGACGACTCCGGTGAGGATGAGCAGGCCGCCCACCAGCTGCACCGGCTTCGGGAGCTCGCCGAGCAGCAGCCAGGCGAACACGACCGCGGAGAGCACCTCGAGCAGCGCGACGAACGAGGCGAGCCGCGACCCCAGCCGGCGACCGGCCGCGATCCCGAAGACGTAGGCGATGGCGGCGGTCACCAGGCCGAGGAGCAGGAGCGGCACCCACCAGGCGACCGTGTGTCCGGCGTACGTCGCCGCCTCGGTGCTCGCGTGCATCGGCAGCAGGCCCACCGCGCCGAGGAGCGCGAGGATCGCCGTGCCGACGACCAGCCCGCCGGCGGCCAGGGTGAACGGCGGGAGGCCGTTGTCGACGTCGGCCGAGATTAGGAAGTACGACGTCGCGCCCACCATCGCGCCCAGCGCCCAGAGCACTCCGACCGTGCTCAGGTCGGACCCGGAGAAGATGTCGAGCACCAGCATCA
Source organism: Nocardioidaceae bacterium (assembly GCA_035762105.1). Lineage (GTDB taxonomy): Bacteria > Actinomycetota > Actinomycetes > Propionibacteriales > Nocardioidaceae > Nocardioides_C. Next base: position 515 of record DASTPU010000174.1, read on the forward strand.
GGCCGAGCGCGGCGACACCGGCACCGAGCAGCGTGACCGGCCCGGGCCGCTGGCCGTGCCTGAGCCACAGCCAGATGACCACGGCGGCCGGCGCGGTGTACTCGATGAGCAGGGCAGGTCCGACCTGCATGTAGGAGACCGCGGAGAAGTAGGCGAACTGTGCCCCGGCGACGGCGAGGGTGCCGTAGACCACGATGAGGGCGGCGTTGCGACGCAGCAGCTGCCACCGGCCGCGCAGCGCCGCCACGCCGAGCGGGGTCACCACCAGGGCGGCCAGCCCGATCCTGACCAGGACGACCGCGCCGGGGCTCCACCCCGTGTCGATCAGGCCGCGGGCCAGCGGGCCGGAGAGCCCGAACGACACCGCCGAGATGACCGCGAACGCCAGGCCGCCGACGAGGTGCCCGCCCGCAGGGGCTACCGGTCGCGGGACGACGGTGTCATGGGTGATAGCGGTCATGACACATGACGGTACGACGCGGCTGTGTAATATGTCAACGTGGTTTTCACTCATGACACCGAGGTTGCCCTGCAGGCCGCGGTCGCGCTGGTCAACAGCGCGGAGCCGCCCGACACGTTGACGTCGGTCGAGGAGCTCGCCGAGTGGTTCACCGAGTACTCGTTCACCGGCCGTCGGGACGCCGACGAGGACGAGCTGGACGGCGTGCGTGCGCTACGGCCCGTGCTGCGCGAGCTCCTCACCAGCGACCGGGACGAGGCGGCCGGGATCGTCAACGCGATGCTCGCCGAGGCCGGTGCCGTCCCCCAGCTGGTCCGCCACGACGCCTTCGACTGGCACCTGCACGCGGTCCCCGCCGACGCGCCCCTGGTCACCCGGATCACGGTCGAGGTCGCGATGGCGATGATGGACGTGATCCGTGCCGACGAGATGTCCCGGCTCGGGGTGTGTGACGACGACGGCTGCGAGGGGCTGGTGCTCGACCTGTCGAAGAACCGTTCGCGCCGATACTGCAGCGTCGCGTGCGGCAACCGCAACGCCGTGGCCGCCTATCGCGCCCGCCAGGCCTCGCGCAGCCAGGAGGGCTGATCCCTTCCTGAGCGCACTGCCGCTCAGGCGGGACCGCTCGCCTCACTCTGCTCGCGGAGGATGTCGAGGATCCGCTGGTCGATCCAGCGGTCCTCGTGGCCCTCGGGGCTGACCCGCATCTCGTAGTTCTCGGTCCCGACCCAGGCGTGGAAGTCGCGGTGTCCGAGCCGGTGGGCGCGGTCGTCGAGCTCCTTGGCGAGCGTGTCGTCGACCCGCACCTTCTCCTCGTCGGTGGAGGCGGTGAGGTACAGGTCGTTGAGGTCGAGCAGCCGGCCCAGCTCGACGATCGGGTCGGCGTGGTCGTCGACGCGGAGGTCGACCGCGACGTCGTCGTTGCCGCCGTACCCGGCGCCGTCCCGGACCACGAGCAGCGCCGCCGACTGCCGCCCGCGCCTGTCCCCGCCGGCAGCGTCGCCGGCGATGAGCGCGGCCATCAGGCGGCGGGCCAGGTCGGGCTCGTCCTGGGAGGAGTCCCACGCCGCCTTCATCGCCTCGACCACCTCGGGCCCGGCGAGGATGTTGCCCTGGATCGCGACGTCGGTGTCGGTGACGCCGCCGGCCCAGTCGAGGCACTCGTGACCGGTGTGCGTGGCGGCGTTGCCGTCGACGTCGACGATGCCGACCTGGCGGTGCTCGCGTCCGTCGTCCTCCTCGATCAGCCGCTGCAACGCGACGGAGGCGGTGGCGCCTTCGTCCATGTGGGACAGCGCCAGGCCCTTGTAGGCGACGTTGGCCTCGGCCTGCGTGGCGACCGCGCCGACCCCGGCGACGGCGGCCGGGACGGGGGAGCCCACGGCGAGGAACTTCGAGGCGACGGCCACGCCCCAGGACTGGCCGTCGGCGGACCGCGCGACGATCGAGAAGGTCATGGCCCGGACCCTATCGGCGGGACGTTGGTCCTGACGTGCAGCCAAGGGATGGAACGATCCAATTCTGGTCGCTAGGCTCAGACCGACCAACCTCGAAGGAGCGATGCCATGCGCGTGGGTGTGCTGACCGGCGGCGGCGACTGCCCCGGACTGAACGCTGTCATCCGGGCCGTCGTACGGCGCGGTGTCCAGGACTACGGCTACGAGTTCGTCGGCTTCCGCGGCGGATGGCGTGGTCCCCTCGAGGGCGACACGGTGCCGCTGACCCGGGAGAGCGTGCGCGGCATCCTGCCCCGCGGCGGCACGATCCTGAAGTCGTCGCGCACCAACCCGTTCAAGATCGAGTCGGGCGTCGAGAAGATCAAGGAGAACCTCGCCAAGAGCGGCGTCGACGCGCTGATCGCGATCGGCGGCGAGGACACCCTCGGTGTCGCGACCAAGCTCGCCGACCTCGGCGTCAACGTGGTGGGCGTGCCGAAGACGATCGACAACGACCTGTCCGGCACCGACTTCACCTTCGGCTTCGACACCGCGGTCAACATCGCGGTCGAGGCGATCGACCGGCTCCACACGACCGCCGAGTCCCACCAGCGGGTGCTCGTCGTCGAGGTGATGGGCCGGCACGCGGGCTGGATCGCCCTGCACTCCGGCATGGCCGGTGGGGCGGCCGCCGTACTGATCCCCGAGATGCCGTTCGACATCGACAAGGTCGCGGAGTACGTGAAGCGGCGGTTCGCCGACGGCTTCGCGCCGATCATCGTGGTCTCCGAGGGTGCGGTCCCGGCCGAGGGCGGCGGGATGACCTTGCAGACGGGGGAGAAGGACGCCTTCGGGCACGTCCGGCTCGGCGGGATCGGCGACCGGCTCGCCAAGGAGATCGAGGAGCGCACCGGCAAGGAGGCCCGCGCGGTGGTCCTCGGCCACGTGCAGCGCGGCGGCACGCCGACCGCGTTCGACCGCTGGCTCGCGACCCGGTTCGGGCTCTCGGCGATCGCCGCGGTCAAGGAGCAGGACTACGGGACGATGGTCGCGCTGCGCGGCACCGACATCATCCGCGTGCCGCTCAAGGAGGGCACGGGCGAGCTCAAGCTCGTGACGCCCGAGCTGTACGCCGAGGCGGAAGTCTTCTTCGGCTAGACCTTTTGGCAGCGCCTCCGGCGTGTGATCGTGGAGTAGGTCACACACCGGAGGTGTGCTGCGTTGAGCGTCGCCGTCCACGAGCAGGAGCACGCGGGACCCGCCGCGCACGACGCGCGGGAGCGTCTCGTGGTCGTCGCTGCCGTCCTGGCGACACTGGCCGTGATCGCCGGGCCCGGCATCGTCGCCGCGCTCGGCCTGGTCACCGGGTTCGTCCCCGGGACCGACGAGCCGCCGCTCACGAAGAACGCCCAGCGTGTCCTCGACGAGGTGCCGGCGGCCTACGAGACCGGCGGGATGGTCGTCGTACCCGCCGTCAACGACCCCAACGTCGTCTGGATCGGCGCGATCACCGACGCCGCCATCGACGGTGCCGTGGTCGAGCTCGGGGTCAGCGGACTCGTCGGCTACGGCTCCCTCCCCACCCGGGGCACACCGCCCGGCTGGATGTCCGAGCTGACCCCGGAGGACGCCGTCTTCAGCGACGTCGGGTCGCTGTACTTCGCCTGCACGCCGTCGCTCGCCGCCGACACGTGCCACGGCTCCGTGCTCGTGCAGCACCGGGGCCGGTGGATCGTCTGGAAGGCGGGCCTCGGGAAGCCGGGGAACGCGTCGTCGGTGACCCGGGTGAGCGTGGTGGGCTCCGGGGGCGACGCCGACGTGTGGCTCGGGTGGATGCCGTCGCGGGCATCCACCGCCTGGGCGACCGTCGTCGGCAACCAGTACATCCGCGACGTGCCCACCCGCATCTCCGAAGCCGCGTCGGTCGGTGGCGGCACGATGTGGTGGGTCCGGTCGTCGGAGCCGGTCAGCGCCGTGACCTTCCGGGACCGCCAGGGGCGGGTGCTCGAGCGGGTGGCGGTGGGGGACTGACCTCACTCGATGACGTACCGCTGCATCATGTCGTTGTCCTCGTGCTCGAGGATGTGGCAGTGCCAGACGTACTCGCCGCTGTAGACGCTCGTCGCGGCGATCTCCTCTCCCTTCACGGCGCCGCTGCCGAACGGCACGACGATGCGGGTCACCATGCCGGGCGGTGCCTGCACGGTGTCCTTCCAGCCCATCTCGTTGGGCGCCGGCGGCTGGGGCGCGCCGGTCAGGAAGTCGCGCGGTGAGGGCGCGGGGTAGGGGCCGGTGTTCACCTCGAGCCGCCCCGTCCCCGGGTCGACCGGGTAGTTCGCGGCGAGGTACCCGGCCGCGTCGAAGGGCTGCCGGTTCAGCACCTGGAACTGCACCAGGTGCAGGTGGATCGGGTGCGAGTCCATCGTCGTGTTGGCGAACTCCCACACCTCCAGCGAGTCCTGGCGGACCGGCTCGTTGCCCGGCAGCTTCCAGTCCCTGTAGTCGTGGTTGTGGAAGGTGCGGTTGTCCAGCGTCGCCATGAGCACCCCGCCGTCCGCCCGGAACAGCTCGACGAGGCTGTGCGTGCGGACGCGGTCGGGCTCCAGGCCGTCGAGACGGAAGACCTTCTGGGCGCGGAGCTTCGTGCCGGTGGTGACGTCCCCGTCCCAGCCCCTGGTGTTGTCGACCCGGAACTGCATGATCTTGCCGATCTGGTTGCCGCCGTTCCTCGACGACTCGGCGCTGCCCGGGAACGG
>DASTPU010000175.1:0-9595 GCA_035762105.1 Nocardioidaceae bacterium
AAGACGACCGCGACGTCGCCGGCCACCAAGTCCACCGCCAAGAAGGCGCCCGCGACGAAGTCGTCGACGGCGAAGAAGAGCACCGCCAAGAACGCCGCCAAGAGCACCGCGAAGACGGCGAAGTCGAACGCGAAGAAGGCCCCGACCAAGGCTGCCGCGAAGAAGGCCCCGACCAAGGCTGCCGCGAAGAAGGCCCCGGCCAAGGCTGCCGCCAAGAAGGCCCCGGCAAAGAAGGTTCCGGCGACCAGGACCGCCAAGCCCGCGGCCAAGACTGCGGCGAAGACCGCCACAAGGACGACGGCGAAGGGCACCGCGAAGGCGTCGGCGAGGAAGAGCACTGCCGCCACGACGGCCACGGCGAAGAAGGCCGGTCCCGCCACCACCAGGACTGCGAAGACCAGCACGGCTGCCAAGACCCCCGCAGCGAAGAAGACCGCGGTGAAGAAGACCGCCGTGGCTGAGACAGCGACCAGCAAGGCGACCGCTTCGGCGCCTGCGAAGAAGGCCCCGGTGAAGAAGATGGCACCCACGAAGAAGATGGCGCCCACGAAGAGGGCAGCCGACAAGCTGGCAGTCAAGGCCGACGAGACGCCGTGGACCGCGAAGGAGCTCGGCGAGGTCCGGGACGAGCTCAACGCCGAACGTGACCGGCTGCGCTCCGAGCTGAACCTGGCCGAGCACGAGCTCGCCGACCTGATGCGCGACGCCGGCGACGGCGCCGGCAACGACCAGGCGGACGTGGGCTCCACGACGTTCGAGCGGGACCACGAGATGACCCTGGCGAACAACGCCCGCGAGATGCTCCGCCAGACCGAGCACGCCCTCGAGCGCATCGAGGACGGCAGCTACGGCCAGTGCGAGAGCTGTGGCCAGCCGATCGGCAAGATGCGGTTGATGGCTTTCCCGCGTGCGACACTGTGCTTGTCATGCAAGCAGCGCGAGGAGCGTCGCTGAGTCCCAGCGACGACACGATCACCCAGTCCCCAGCCCGGCCCCGTCGGCGGCGTCTGCTGCTGTTCGCCGTCATCGCGGCGACGGCGTACGCGGTCGACGTCGTCACCAAGGTGCTCGCCGTCGAGCACCTGTCCGGGGAGCCCCGGGTGCCCCTCGTCGGTGACTTCTTCTCGCTGTACCTGACCTACAACTCCGGCGCGGCGTTCAGCTTCCTCACCGGGCACACCGAGGTGCTCGCCGTCGTCGCGGTCATCGCGGTGCTCGTGGTGCTGTGGGTCGCCCGCCGGCTGGGCAGCACCGGCTGGGCGATCGCGCTCGGCTTCCTGCTCGGCGGTGTCGCGGGCAACCTCACCGACCGGCTCGTCCGCGAGCCCGGCTTCATGCGCGGCCACGTGGTCGACTTCTTCATGCTGCCGAACTTCCCGGTCTTCAACGTCGCCGACATCTGCATCAACATCGCGGCGGGCACGATCATCCTGCAGGCGGTGCGTGGCATCAACGTCGACGGCAGCCGACACGACGACTCCTCCGACCGGTCCGCAGGGACCGGGGAGGCCGCCGCGTCGTGAGCTCCTACCTCGACCCGAGCGGGGGCTCGGAGTTCCGGAGCCTGAGCGTCCCCGACGGCCTCGCCGGCGAGCGCCTCGACGCCGCCATGGCCCGGATGTTCGGCTTCTCGCGCAGCCGCGCCGCCGAGCTGATCGCCACCGGCAACGTCACGCTCGACGGCCAGCCGGCGTCCAAGTCCGACCGGGTACACCCCGGTGCCCGGCTCGACGTCGAGATCCCGGCAAGGGTGGACTCGGTGGCCGTCGTGCCGGAGACCGTCGAGGGGATCTCGATCATCCACGACGACGACGCGATCGTCGTCATCGACAAGCCGGTCGGCGTCGCCGTGCACCCCAGCCCGGGGTGGACCGGGCCGACCGTGGTGGGGCACCTCGCGGGGGCGGGCTTCCGGATCGCCACCAGCGGCGCCGCGGAGCGCAAGGGCATCGTCCAGCGTCTCGACGTGGGTACGTCCGGCGTCATGGTGATCGCCAAGAGCGAGCACAGCTACTCGGTCCTCAAGAACGCCTTCCGGCACCGCACGGTCGACAAGGTGTACCACGCGCTCGTCCAGGGACACCCCGACCCGCTCCGCGGCACGATCGACGCCCCGATCGGTCGTCACCCGAGGTACGACTACAAGTTCGCGGTGATGGCCGGCGGCCGCGACAGCGTCACCCACTACGAGACCCTGGAGGCGCACCGGTTCGCCAGCCTGCTCGAGATCCACCTCGAGACCGGCCGCACCCACCAGATCCGGGTGCACATGGCGGCGCTCAAGCACCCGTGCGTCGGGGACATCACCTACGGCGCCGACCCGGTCCTCGCCAAGCGCCTGGGCCTGGAGCGGCAGTGGCTGCACGCCGTACGCCTCGGCTTCGAGCACCCGGAGACCGGGGAGTACGTCGAGTTCGAGTCGCCGTACCCCGCGGACCTGCAGCACGCCCTGGACCTGATCCGCGACGAGACCTGAGACCGTGCCGGAGGGGGAGGACGACGTGGACACCGCGTCCCTGAGCCTGCGCCCCGGCACGCCCGACGACGCGGACGCGCTCGCGGAGCTCCTGACCGCGGCGCGCCGGGCGGCGGTGCCGATGATGCCTCCTCCGGTGCACACGGCAGCGGAGGACCGGGCGTGGGTGGGGCGCCAGCTCGCAGGGGAGCGCGAGGTCTGGGTCGCCGAGGGCGCCGGCGCGCTCGTGGGGTACCTGATCCTCGAGCCCGGCTGGTTGCACTCCCTCTACGTCCGCCCCGGCCTCAAGGGCCAGGGCATCGGCTCGTTCCTGCTCGACTTCGTCAAGGGCCTGCGACCCGAGGGCTTCGCACTGTGGGTCTTCGAGAGCAACGAGCCGGCGCGGCGGTTCTACCGCAGGCACGGGCTCGTCGAGATCCGCCGTACCGACGGCGCGGACAACGAGGAGCGCGCGCCCGACGTCGAGATGGCGTGGCTCGGGGAGGAGCCGTTCGGAGCCCTCCGCCGGCGGATCGACGCGGTGGACGACGAGCTCGCCGACCTGCTCGACCGCCGGGCCGCCCTGACCGCGCACGTCCAGCGCCTCAAGGAGGTCCCCGGCCAGGCCGGCCGCGACCCCGACCGGGAGGCGGAGATCGCGACGCGCATGGCACGACGAGCGCCGAGGCTGGGCCGTGAGCGCGTCCAGCGGATCATGCACGCCGTCATCACCGAGAGCCTCGACGCGGCCGAGAAGACCCTCGAAGAGAACGCCCCCGAGAGCTGAGGAAAAACGATGCCCAGGCCCCCGCTGCCCGACGAGGTCCGCGAGCTGCTGGCCCGCCCCAACCCGGCGGTGATCGCCACCCTCGGCGCCACGGGCCAGCCGGTCTCGGTCGCCACGTGGTACCTGGTCGACGGCGACCGGGTCCTGGTCAACATGGACGAGGGGCGCAAGCGGATCGAGCACCTGCGCCGGGACCCCCGGGTCTCGCTGACCGTTCTCGACGAGTCGAGCTGGTACACCCACGTGAGCCTGCAGGGCAGGGTCGTGGAGTGGCGCGACGACCCGGACCGGGAGGACATCGACCGGCTCGCCCGCCACTACACCGGCAAGCCGTACCGGACCCGGGACCGGGCCCGGGTCAGCGCCTGGATCGAGGTCGAGCGCTGGCACGGCTGGGGCGCCGCCCACGCCGGCGACAGGACGGACTGACCCCTGACCTGCGGATACGCACGGCGGACCGGAAGTGTCGGTGCCGGGTGATCTGATTCATGCGTCCGACGGGGAGGCGTTTCCCGCGGGTCTGCACAACCGGGGCCGGTCGGTGGCATAGGCTGGCGGCCTTCCCCACGACGTGAGGCCGTGCCCGCCGCGCGGCTGTTGTCTGCATGCCGTCGAGAGCTCAGGAAAGGCGAGAGGACTTCATGGCCACTGGGTCAGGTCGCAACGACTCCTTCGCGCACCTCCACGTGCACACCGAGTACTCCATGCTCGACGGGGCGGCCCGGCTGACCGAGATGTTCGCACGCACTGCCGAGCTCGGCATGGACGCGATCGCGATGACCGACCACGGCAACGTGTTCGGCGCCTTCGACTTCTACTCCAAGGCCAAGGCCGCGGGCGTCAAGCCGATCATCGGCATGGAGGCCTACCTCACGCCGAACACCTCCCGGTTCGAGCGCAAGCGCGTGCGCTGGGGCGACGGCGGCCAGGACGACGTCTCCGGCAGCGGCGCCTACACCCACATGACGCTGCTGGCCGAGACCACCTCCGGCATGCACAACCTGTTCCGGCTCTCCTCGCGCTCCTCGATGGAGGGGTTCTTCTACAAGCCCCGCGCCGACCGTGAGCTGCTCTCGGAGTACGCCGAGGGCCTGATCGGCACCACCGGCTGCCCGTCGGGTGAGATCCAGACCTGGCTGCGTATCGGGAACTACGAGAAGGCCCGCGAGGCCGCGGCCGACTTCCAGGACATCTTCGGCAGGGAGAACTTCTTCCTCGAGCTGATGGACCACGGACTCTCCATCGAGAACCGGGTCCGCGACGGCCTGCTGCGGCTGTCGAAGGACCTCGGCATCCCGCCGATCGCGACGAACGACTCGCACTACACCAACCCCGGCGACGCCCAGGCACACGAGCACCTGCTCTGCGTCTCCTCGGGCAGCACGATGGCGGACCCGAAGCGGTTCAAGTTCGACGGCGACAGCTACTACATCAAGTCCCCGGCCGAGATGCGCGAGCTGTGGGCCGACAAGTACGACCTCCGGGAGGCGTGCGACAACACGCTGCTGATCGCCGAGCGCTGCAACGTCGAGTTCACCGAGGGCAACGGCACCTACATGCCGCGGTTCCCCGTGCCCGAGGGGGAGGACGAGAACTCCTGGTTCGTCAAGGAGGTCGAGCGCGGCCTCCATTTCCGGTACCCCGACGGCATCCCCGACAACGTGCGCGAGCAGGCGAGCTTCGAGGTCGGCGTCATCACGCAGATGGGCTTCCCCGGGTACTTCCTCGTCGTCGCGGACTTCATCAACTGGGCCAAGAACAACGGCATCCGCGTGGGACCGGGCCGCGGCTCCGGTGCGGGCTCCATGGCGGCCTACGCGATGCGGATCACCGACCTCGACCCCCTCGAGCACGGCCTGATCTTCGAGCGCTTCCTCAACCCCGACCGTGTCTCGATGCCCGACTTCGACATCGACTTCGACGAGCGTCGTCGCGGCGAGGTGATCCGCTACGTCAGCGAGAGGTACGGCAGCGACCGCGTCGCCCAGATCGTCACCTACGGCACCATCAAGGCGAAGCAGGCGGTCAAGGACTCCTCGCGGATCCTCGGCTACCCGTTCGCGATGGGTGACCGGATCACCAAGGCGATGCCGGCCGCGGTGATGGGCAAGGACATCCCGCTCAAGCAGATCTTCGACGACAAGCACCCGCGGTACGGCGAGGGCGGCGAGTTCCGGGCACTCTTCGAGCAGGACCCCGACGTCCGCAAGGTCGTCGAGACCGCGATCGGCATCGAGGGCCTGAAGCGGCAGTGGGGCGTCCACGCGGCCGGCGTGATCATGTCGAGCGAGCCGCTCATGGACGTGATCCCGCTGATGCGCCGCGAGCAGGACGGCGCGATCATCACGCAGTTCGACTACCCGACCTGCGAACGCCTCGGCCTGATCAAGATGGACTTCCTGGGCCTGCGCAACCTCACGATCCTCGACGACGCGCTGATCAACATCGCGAACAACCGCCAGGAGAAGGTCGTCCTCGAGGACCTCACGCTCGACGACCCGAAGGCCTTCGAGCTGCTCTCCCGCGGCGACACCCTCGGCGTCTTCCAGCTCGACGGCGGGCCGATGCGCGCCCTGCTGCGCAGCATGCGGCCCGACAGCTTCGAGGACATCTCCGCGGTCGGCGCGCTCTACCGCCCCGGCCCGATGGGCGCGGACTCCCACAACAAGTACGCCCGGCGCAAGAACGGCCGCGAGGAGGTCGTGCCGATCCACCCCGAGCTGGCCGAGCCGCTCGAGGACATCCTGGGCGAGACCTACGGCCTGATCGTCTACCAGGAGCAGGTCATGGCGATCGCCCAGAAGCTCGCGGGCTACTCGCTGGGCCAAGCGGACCTGCTCCGCCGCGCGATGGGCAAGAAGAAGAAGGAGGAGCTCGACAAGCAGTTCGAGGCCTTCTCCGCCGGCATGCAGGAGCGCGGCTACTCCATGGCCGCGGTGAAGACATTGTGGGACATCCTGCTGCCGTTCTCCGACTACGCGTTCAACAAGGCGCACTCGGCCGCCTACGGTCTCGTGTCGTACTGGACCGCCTACCTCAAGGCGAACTACCCGGCCGAGTACATGGCCGCGGTCCTCACGTCCGTCAAGGACGACAAGGACAAGATGGCCATCTACCTCAACGAGTGCCGCCGGATGAAGATCCAGGTGCTCCCGCCCGACGTCAACGAGTCGGAGGCGAACTTCACCCCGGTCGGCGAGGACATCCGCTTCGGCCTCTCGGCGATCCGCAACGTCGGCATCAACGTCGTCGAGGCGGTGGTCGCTGCGCGCCGCGAGCAGGGCCGCTTCAAGGACTTCGGCGACTTCATGGAGAAGGTGCCGCCGATCGTGTGCAACAAGCGGGTCATCGAGTCGCTGGTGAAGGCCGGCGCGTTCGACTCGCTGGGGCACAAGCGCCGCGCGCTGATCACCATCCACGAGAGCGCCGTCGACCAGTTCGTCGACATCAAGCGCAACGAGGCGATCGGCCAGGACTCGCTTTTCGGAGGGCTCGACGCCGAGGACGGCGACGGCGGCAGCGCCTGGGGCGTCGCGGTGTCCGTGCCCGAGATCGACGACTGGGACAAGCAGACCCTGCTCGGCCACGAGCGCGACATGCTGGGCCTCTACGTCTCCGACCACCCGCTGATGGGCCTCGAGCACATCCTCGCCAACGGCAGCGACTGCACGATCGGCCAGCTGATCGTCGACGAGGACCGTCCGGACGGCTCGACGGTGACCGTCTGCGGCCTGATCACGTCGGTGCAGCGCAAGATCACGAAGCGCGGGGACGCCTGGGCGATGGTGACGCTGGAGGATCTCGAGGGTGCGATCGACGTGCTCCTCTTCCCGAGCGCCTACCAGCTCGCGAGCACGCTGCTCAACGAGGACGCGATCGTCGCGATCAAGGGCCGGCTGAGCCGCAGCAAGGACCAGCCGGAGCTGCACGGGCAGGAGGTCAGCCTTCCCGACCTCTCCGACGGGCCCTCCGGGCCGGTCGTGATCTCGCTGCCGTCCACCCGGTGCACCCCGCCGGTGGTGGAGCAGCTCAAGGACGTCCTCGGCACGCACCCCGGGGTCACCGAAGTGAGGCTGCGGTTGATGACCAAGACCTCCACCACGGTCCTGCGGCTGGACGACCGGCTGCGGGTGACGCCGTCGCAGTCCCTCTTCGCCGACCTGAAGGCGCTCCTCGGGCCGAGCTGCCTGGCGGGTTCGTGAGGCGCCCTTCCGGCCGCGGTCAGGGACTGGTCGCCGACGTCGTGGTCGTGCTCGGGACCTTCCTGGTGCTCGGGATCGCGGCCGGGGTGGCGTGGTCGCTGCTGGTCGACCCTGCGGAGTACACCAAGGTTCCCGGGGGCTCCGGCGCCATGGACGAGCTCGACCTGGCCAAGCGGTTCGGGGCCGACGGGTGGTACGCCGTGATCGGGATCGTCGCCGGGTTCCTCGCCGGCGTCGGCGTGACCTGGTGGCGCACCCGCGACTTCCGGGTCACGACCGCGCTGCTGGTGCCCGGGGCGGCGGTCGCGGCCGCCACCATGGCGTACGTCGGACGGCTGCTCGGCCCCGGCGACTCCGGAGCAGCCCTGGCCGGCGTCCGACGGGGCGACACCGTGCCCGTCGAGCTGGCCGTCTCGAGCCTGCCGGTGTACCTCACGTGGCCGATCGCGGTTCTCGCCGGCGCGTTGATGGTGCTGTGGTCCTCGCCCGGCCTGCCCCCGCTCCCGCGGACGTCGAGAGGGGCGATGGAGGATCGTGACCCGGAGCAGCCCTCCAACCCGGAGCACACCCGGCTCTGACGACGTAACCTGGAATCTCCGACCGCACCGAGCCCGAAACCAGGAACGCCATGCCCACCGACCCGTCCCGTCCCGGCGAACCCGAGTACCTCGGCGACGCGCCTTCTGCTCCCACGCAGCGCCGCAGCCGCAAGTGGCCCGTCCTGGGGATCGCCGCCGCCGGCGTCGCCGGAGTCGTCGGCCTCGGTGGCTGGGCCGCCGTGTCGCTGATGGCCGGCGGCACGCAGGCCGCGGACGCCGTCCCCGCCGACGCGATCGGTTTCGTGAGCCTCGACCTCGACCCGTCGGCCGCCCAGAAGATCGAGGCGGTCCAGATCCTGCGCAAGTTCCCTGCGCTCGAGAAGGAGCTCGACGTCTCCAGCCGGGACGACCTGCGGCGCTGGGTGTTCGAGCAGATGCAGGAGGACGGTGTCTGCGCGGACCTCGACTACACCACAGATGTCGAGCCCTGGATCGGCGACCGGGTCGCGGTGGCCGGCGTACCCGCGGACGAGGCCGGCGCGGAGCCCATTCCGCTCGTCGCGCTGCAGGTGACCGACACCGAGGCCGCCACCGCCGGGATCGAGCGGCTCGCGACGTGCGGGGACGCCGGTGAGGACTTCGGCGTCGCCATCTCGGGGGACTACGCCCTGATCAGCGACAGCGCGGCGCACGCGGACGCCCTGGCCGCCTCCGTGGCGGAGGGCAGCCTGGCCGACGACGCGGACTACCGGAGGTGGATGGAGCGCGTCGGCGACCCCGGCATCGTCACGATGTACGCCGCTCCGGGCGCGGCCGACGCCATGCTCGACATGCAGCACATGATGTCCGACGACGGCGCGGGGATGCCGGGCGGCCAGCTGAGCCCGATGTTCCCGCAGCCCGACATGGACGCCATGCGCAAGCAGCTCGAGAAGGCGGCCGCGGACTTCGAGGGGATGGCCGGGGTGATCCGCTTCGAGGACGGCGCCGTCGAGGCGGAGTTCGTGGGGGAGAGCACTCCCGATGACCTGATGACCTCCGGCGACCGCGCCGGCGTCACGGCGCTCCCGGAGACCACGGCGCTCGCCCTCGGCGTCTCGCTGCAGGAGGGTTGGGCGCAGAAGCTCGTCGACCGTCTCGGCCAGGTCATGGGCGCCGACGGGTCGGTCGACCGGATGCTCAGTGATGCCGAGGCGATGACCGGCCTCGAGCTGCCCGAGGACATCGAACGCCTCCTGGGCGAGGGCTTCGCGCTGTCCGTGGACCGCGACCTCGACGTCGCGGCCGCCTCACAGGATCCTGCCGCGGCCCCCGCCGGCATCCGGGTCTCGGGCGACCCGGCCGAGATCAACGCCGTCGTCGACAAGATCAGGACCCTCGCCGGTCCGCGGGCCGACGCCCTGGTGGTCGAGGAGGGGGACGGTGTGGTCGCCCTCGGGCTCGCTGCCGACTACGTTCGCGAGCTCGCCGACGAGGGAGGGCTCGGGGACCAGGCGACGTTCCAGGACGTCGTACCGGACGCGGACGACGCCGGGGCGGTGTTCTTCCTCGACCTCGACGCCGTCGAGCAGTGGGTGTCGCAGGGCATGGAGCAGTCCGGCGACACCGGTCC
>DASTPU010000176.1:0-4984 GCA_035762105.1 Nocardioidaceae bacterium
CTCGAAGGCGTCGATGATCGTGACGTCCTTGCCGTCGACCTGGCCGGGCATGGTCGACCCGGCGTAGAGGAACACCGAGGCCAGGTCGAGACGGGCGGCGGCCATCAGCATGCCGGGCAGCGACTTGTCGCAGCCGGCGAGCAGCACGGAGCCGTCGAGCCGCTCGGCCATCATCACGGTCTCGACGCTGTCGGCGATGACCTCGCGCGACACCAGCGAGAAGTGCATGCCCTCGTGGCCCATGGAGATGCCGTCGGACACCGAGATCGTGCCGAACTCGAGCGGGTAGCCACCGCCGGCGTGCACGCCGTTCTTCACGGCCTTCGCGAGCCGGTCCAGCGACAGGTTGCAGGGCGTGATCTCGTTCCACGACGAGGCGACGCCGATCTGCGGCTTCTCCCAGTCCGCGTCCCCCATGCCCACCGCACGGAGCATGCCGCGGGCCGCGGCCCGCTCGAGGCCGTCGGTGACGTCGCGGCTGCGGGGCTTGATGTCGGGCTTGTCCTGCGGTGTGGAGGTGCTGTCGGCCATGGGCCGAGACTACGCCGGGCCTGCGGTATGTCGATGTGGTGTCTCAACTTCCCGTGCACACAGGGATGTCTAGGGTGGGCCGGTGACCGCACCCGAGCAACGCACCGAGACCCCGGCCGGTACCCAGGCCCAGGCCGTGTGGCTCGTCATCGGCGGAATCGTGTCGGTGCAGGTCGGCGCGGCCATCGCCAAGGACCTGTTCCCGCTCATCCCGCCGACGGCGATGGTGTGGCTGCGCCTGGTCACCTCGGCGCTGATCCTGGCGGCAATCGCCCGTCCCCGCCTGCGCGGGAGGTCGGCCGCCGACTGGCGGATGGCGCTCGGCTTCGGGGTGAGCCTGATGACGATGAACTGGGCGATCTACCAGTCGTTCGCCCGGATCCCGCTCGGCATCGCGGTGACCATCGAGTTCCTCGGCCCGCTGACCGTCGCCGTGCTCGGATCCCGGCGACCCCGGGACCTGCTGTGGGTGCTGCTGGCCGGCGCCGGGGTCGCGACCCTCGGCCTCTCCCCCGGCGAGATCACGCTGCCCGGAGTGCTGTTCGCGCTGCTGGCCGGCGCCGCCTGGGCGGCGTACATCCTGCTCAGCGCGGGCACCGGCCGCCGGTGGCCGGGGATCTCAGGGCTCGCGGTGGCGAGCGTCGTGGGAGCGGTGGTGCTCGCCCCGCCGGCCATCGTGGAGGCCGGGGCGGACCTCCTGGACCCGAAGATCCTCGCGCTCGGGGTGGCGATCGGCCTGCTGTCGTCGGTGATCCCCTACAGCTTCGAGCTCAAGGCGCTGCGACGGATGCCGCCGCGGGTCTTCGGCGTGCTGATGAGCCTGGAGCCGGCCGCGGCGGCGCTCGCGGCGATGGTGCTGCTGTCGGAGTTCCTCACGCCGCTGCAGTGGACGGCGGTCGGCTGCGTCGTGGTGGCCAGCGTGGGCGCGACCCGCTCGGCGCAGCCGCCGTCGGAGCCCGCCCCGAACTGAGCCGCCCGAGGCCGGCCCGCCGGTCAGAGCACTGCGGCGCGCACCACCATCACGTCGGGGATGTGCTTGAGCACCTCGCGCCAGGTGCCCCCGCGGTCGGTGCTGGTGTAGACGTTGCCGACCCGGGTGCCGAGGTAGAGCCCGCCGGCCGCGTCCGCGGTCATCGCGTCGCGTACGACGGTGGAGTAGAACGACTCGGGCAGCCCGACGCCGAGCGGCTGCCAGGTCTCTCCGGCGTCCTCGGTGCGCCAGACCAGTGCCCGCGCGTCGGGTGGGAAGCGCGACTCCCCCGCCCCGTTGGGGAAGACGAAGACCGTCTCCGGCTGCTGCGGGTGCACCACGACCGGGAACCCGAAGTCCGAGGGCAGGTCGTCGCCGATCGAGACCCAGCTGTCCCCGCCGTCGTCGGAGCGGTAGACGCCGCCGTGGTTCTGCGCGAAGAGCCGGTCGGGCTGCTCGGGATGGCGGGTGACCTTGTGCACGCACTGCCCGAACTCGGGGTACTGCTGCCCCTCGGGCATGAACCCGGCGGCGATGCCCTTGTTGGCCGGCGCCCACGAGGCCCGCCCGTCCTCGGTGCGGTAGACGCCGCCCGTGGACATCGCGACGAGCATCCGGTCCGGGTCCGAGGGATGCGGGAGGATCGTGTGGATGGCCTGGCCGCCGAACCCTGCGCCCCACTCGGTGCGGTGCGGGTGGTCCCACAGCGGGCGGACGAGTTCGAACGTCTCACCCCGGTCCTCGGACCGGAACAGCGCGGACGGCTGGGTGCCGGCATAGACGACGTCCGCCTCGGAGTCCGCGCCCGGCCACAGCTGCCACACCTGCTGCACCCCGACGCCGGCGTCCTCGGGGAGCGTCATGATGTTGGGCGTCTCGTCCCAGGTCTCGCCGAGGTCGTCGGAGCGGTAGACGTGTGGTCCCCAGTGCGGGGAGCCTGAGCCCACCAGGAGCCTCGGCCTCGTCCCCCGGGTGTCGATCATGCAGGAGTACACCTCCTCCATCAGGAACAGCGGCTTGTCCCAGCTCCAGGTCTCGTGGTCGTCGGACCTGCCGATCCACAACCCTTTCCTCGTGCCGACCAACATCAGCGTCCGGCCCTGCTCCGTCATGGCGCGCTCCTCGTCGAGTGGTCCTGTTCCCTCCAGCACATTGGACTCCTCCACCGACGAAAAGTCATCGGACGAAGAACGAGGCCGGCCCAAAGCGGACCGGCCTCGTGGAGCTGCTCGGGTCAGACGGTGGCTCGCACCTCCCCGCCGCGGTCGGCGCCGCGGTCGGCGGCGCGGCCGGCGGCGCGGTTCGCGGCCTTGGCGGCCGAGTTGAGCGCCATGCCGATCAGGATCAGCGCCAGGCCGACGCCGGCCGCCATCGCGGCGACGCCGAAGGCGACGACGGAGGTGAACAGCGACGCCCGGAGGAAGGACGCGTTCATCGCCGTCTCGCGGAGCGGGTCCTCGCGGTCCAGCTGGGCGTAGGTCTTGCCGCCCGTCGCCTCGAGCGCGTGCTTGTCGATGATCTGTGCCTGCGCGTACGCCGAGAACGGGCCGTCGACCTCGTCGCCGGCGAGGAACGCGGCGTCGTCCGCGACGGTGATCTGTGCCTCGGACAGCTGGTCCTGGACCATGAACCACGTGACCCCGCCGGCCACGATCATCACGATCCCGATGATCGCCACCAGCGTCCCGAGTGCCCTGCTGCTTCCGCTTCCCTTGACCATGTCGCTCTGCTCCTGTGTCGGGGTTCTCAACCAGAGAACCGCTGGTGCGGCTCTCGTCTACGAGTATTGGTTGAAAACGCCACGACTTCCCGGGCCAAAGGTCCTTTTCGGACAGGTCTTCAGTAGTCGCCCGTCATCACGTTGGCCAGTGGCTCCCCGGCGGCGAACCGCTCGAGCTGCTCGCGCACGAGTCGGTAGGCCCTCGGCCACATCGCGGAGGACGCACCGCCGACGTGCGGCGAGATCAGCAGGTTCGGCGCGGTCCACAGCGGGTGCCCGGCCGGGAGCGGCTCGGGGTCGGTCACGTCGAGGGCCGCGTGGATCCGTCGCGTGTGCAGCGCCTCCACCAGCGCGTCGGTGTCGACCACCGGGCCGCGGGCCACGTTGACCAGCAGGGCGTCGTCCTTCATCCGCGCCAGGAAGTCCCGGTCCACCATGCCCCTGGTCTCCTCGGTGATCGGCACGATGAGGATGACCACGTCGGCCTGCGGGAGCAGGCGGTCGAGCTCGTCGAAGCCGTGCACGCCCTCACGCACCCGCCGGGCCACCCGGACGACGTCGACCTCGAAGCCGGCGAGGCGTTCCTCGATGGCCGCGCCGATCGCGCCGTACCCGAGGATCAGCACCGTGCGGTCGGCCAGCGACCGTGCCGTGAACGGCGCCCACTCGCCCCGGTCCTGCGCCCGCACGAACCCCGGGATCCCGCGCAGCGAGGCGATCGCGAGGCCGACGGCGAGCTCGGCGGTGGACGCGTCGTGGATGCCGCGACCGTTGCAGAGAAGCACGCCCTCGGGCACGAACGGGCGCACGTGGTCGACTCCCGCGGTGACCGTCTGCACCACCTTCAGCTCGGGCATCCGGCTGATCAGCTCGTAGTCGGACCGCGAGAAGCGGTACGGCGGGACGTAGAACTCGACCTCCGAGACGGAGGGCGGGACCCCGTCGTGCTCCTCGGGGAGGAACCGCTCGTAGCGCAGGGTCGACGGCGGCGAGCCGAGCTCCTCGGCGTCGAAGGGCATCCACACCAGGGGTCGCGTGTCGGTCATGGGCCGAACCCTAGCCAGCGACCGAGGGGTGTTGCTCCGTTGGCGGTGGGTAGTTCACACAGACGTCACGCGACGTTGACGAGCATGAAGCGCGCGCTGCATAGCGTCGTACGCAGCCGAGAACCCCACCAGAGCACAGAGGGAGGTCCGATGCTCGCCACCCCCAAGCAGCTCCTGGCGCTCGTCAGCCAGTGGCCCGTCCGCAGCCAGCAGGTCGCCCGGCGCAACGCCCTGGTGGCGTGCACGACCCTCGCCGACCGGCGGCGCGAGCGCGAGGAGGTCGAGGAGTTCCTGGACCGGCACGCCGAGCTGCGTGCGGGCGGCCCGGCCACGCTGCAGGTCGCGGTGCGCCAGGCCTGACGACGGGTGCCGTGATCTCGCGCACCTCGTCCCCAACTGCGCCGCTTTGTGCGGCACACTCTGCGGCATGTCCGCCGCCCCGACCGAGCAGCTCTCGCTGCGGTTCTACGACGTCACCAGCACCGACGGCACCCGCGTCAAGGCCTGGACGAACGACGTCGACGGTCCGACCCTCCTGCTGTGCAACGGCCTCGGCACGAACCCCTACGCCTGGCCCGCCCTGCTGCGGCCCGACTGCGGCGTGCGGGTGATCAGCTGGAACCACCGCGGCGTGGGTGGCTCGGACCGGCCGGAGGACCGCTCGCGGGTCGGCATCGACGCGTTCCTGGAGGACGCGCTGGCGGTCATGGACGACGC
>DASTPU010000177.1:0-53266 GCA_035762105.1 Nocardioidaceae bacterium
AGCTTGTGCTCGGACTTCATGATGTAGGCCACGCCGCCCTTGCCGGACTGGCTGTTGACCCGGATCACGGCCTCGTAGGAGCGGCCGA
The DNA here is from genome assembly GCA_035762105.1 of Nocardioidaceae bacterium. Taxonomy (GTDB): domain Bacteria; phylum Actinomycetota; class Actinomycetes; order Propionibacteriales; family Nocardioidaceae; genus Nocardioides_C. The sequence goes on from DASTPU010000177.1 coordinate 89, forward strand.
CGTCCTTGGGGTCGATCGGCAGGTACGGCACCGCCCACGGCTGCTCGTCGACCGGCACGCCGGCGGTGGCGGCGTCGCGCTCCAGGGCCTCGAAGCCCTTCTTGATCGCGTCCTGGTGAGAGCCGGAGAAGGCCGTGTAGACGAGGTCTCCGCCGTAGGGGTGGCGCTCGTGCACGGGCAGCTGGTTGCAGTACTCGACCGTGCGGCGGATCTCGTCGATGTCGGAGAAGTCGATCTCCGGGTCGACGCCCTGGGTGAACATGTTCAGGCCCAGCGTCACCAGGCACACGTTGCCGGTGCGCTCGCCGTTGCCGAACAGGCAGCCCTCGATCCGGTCGGCGCCGGCCTGGTAGCCCAGCTCGGCAGCGGCGACGGCGGTACCCCGGTCGTTGTGGGGGTGCAGGGAGAGCACGACGTTCTCGCGGTGGTTCAGGTGCCGGTTCATCCACTCGATCGAGTCCGCGTAGACGTTGGGCGTGGCCATCTCCACGGTCGCCGGCAGGTTGATGATGACCGGCTTCTCTGGCGTGGGCTCGAACACCTCGAGAACCTCGTTGCAGACCCGCGCCGCGAACTCCAGCTCGGTGCCGGTGTAGGACTCCGGGGAGTACTCGTAGTAGACGGTCGTCTCGGGGATGGTCTCCTCGAACTTCTTGCACAGCCTGGCGCCGGTGACGGCGATGTCGACGATGCCGTCCATGTCGAGACCGAAGACGACCCGGCGCTGCAGCGTGGAGGTCGAGTTGTACAGGTGGACGATCGCCTGCTTGGCGCCGCGCAGCGACTCGTAGGTGCGCTCGATGAGGTGCTCGCGGGCCTGGGTCAGTACCTGGATCACCACGTCGTCGGGGATCAGGTTCTCCTCGATCAGCATCCGCACGAAGTCGAAGTCGGTCTGCGACGCCGCCGGGAACCCGACCTCGATCTCCTTGTAGCCCATGTCCACGAGGAGCTGGAACATCTTCTTCTTGCGGGCCGGCGTCATCGGGTCGATCAGCGCCTGGTTGCCGTCACGCAGGTCGACCGCGCACCAGCGCGGGGCCTTGCTGATCTTCTGGTCGGGCCAGGTCCGGCCGGGGACGTCGACCGCCGGGAAGGGCGCGTAGCGCTGGAAGGGCATGCCGCTGGGCTGCTGGGGGTTCTGCTGAGGGTTTGTCATCGGGGTTCTCGCTTCGAGGCTTGTGTCGTGGTCCCGGAGTGCAACGACGAACTCCGCAGCGAGGGGGTCCGGTGTGCTAACGAACCTCGCTGCGGCAGCCAAGGAGGAGAAGCTGACGCGACATGATGGATCCAGGGTAACGGGTCACCCCCGAAAACGCGTCCCCGGACCGGAAACTGGGATGACGTCCCGTGTTGAATGGGGCGCGTGGACATCGAACGCATCGACCCCCTGGATCTCGACCTGGACACCGCCGACGAGATGGCGGCCGTCGAGGCGGCCTCGCTGGAGGCGGCAGGGCTCGACCTCTCCCACCCCGTGGGTCCCTCCAGGCTCAAGCTCCTCCAGCTGACGTCGAACAACCGCCCGACGGCGGGCGTGTGGCTGGCCCGCGAGGACGGCCGGGTCGTCGGCCACGCCACGGCCCACCTCCCGGTCGAGGACAACACCGACGCCGCGCACCTCAACGGCGTGGTCCACCCGGCCGCCCGCCGTCAGGGCGTCGGGCGTGCGCTCCTCGACGCCGCGCTCGCGCTGGCCCGCGAGGAGGGCCGGAAGAAGGTCTACGCCGGCGCCTTCCGTGACGGCTCGAGCGGCGCCGCCCTCGACGCGATGGGCTTCACCAGCGAGGGACTCGGCGTCAACGCGATCCGCCGGGTCGACCTGCACACCGCGCCGCACGGCCTGTGGGACCGGCTGTACGACGAGGCCGCGGCGCGTGCCTCCGCCTACGAGCTCGTCCACCTCGTCGGCCCCACGCCCGACGGGCTGCTCGAGGACATGGTCACCCTGCACGCGGCGATCAACGACGCGCCGCTCGACGACCCCGAGGCCGAGGAGGACCACTGGGACGTCGACCGGGTCCGCAGCTACGACACCGCGATGGCAGGCCGCCGGCAGACCGTCTACCGGACTCTCACGAGGCACCGCGCCAGCGGCGAGTGGGCCGGCATCTCGATGTTGTGCGTGGACGAGTTCAACCCGTCGGTGGCCTTCCAGGAGGACACGTCGGTGGTCCGGGCCCACCGCGGGCACCGGCTCGGCCTGCTGATGAAGGCCGACATGCTGCGCTGGATCAGCGACGAGCGGCCCGAGGTCTCGGCCACGACGACCTGGAACGCGACCACGAACCACCACATGATCGCGGTCAACGAGCGGCTCGGTGCCCGGCTGGTCGCCGAGCACGTGACCTTCCGCCTGCGGGACGTGTGACCGTGACGGCCACCCTGCTCGTCGTACACCACTCCCCCAGTCGCTCCATGCAGGCGCTGACCGACGCGGTCCTGGCCGGAGCGCACGACGACGCGATCGAGGGCGTGGAGGTCGTCGTCCGGCCCGCGCTGGAGGCGACGGCTGACGACGTGCTGGACGCCGACGGCTACCTCCTCGGCACGCCCGCGAACTTCGGCTACATGAGCGGGGCGCTGAAGCACTTCTTCGACTCGACGTTCCTCTCGGTGGGCGGCGCCCTGTCCTCGTCGGGCGCCGCGGACGAGTCGTCGGGCGCCACCGCCGGCCGGCCGTTCGGGCTGTACGTCCACGGGCGCTACGACACCGAGGGAGCCACCCGGTCGGTGCTCTCGATCGTGACCGCACTGCGCTGGCGGCAGGCGGCCCCGGTCCTCGAGGTGCTCGGTGACGTGGGCGAGGAGCATCAGGGCTCGGCCTACGAGCTCGGGGGTACGATCGCAGCGCTCCTGACCCCTGACCTCTGAGAAGGAACCTCACCGTGCTCACCCGCCTGGCCGCTCCCGCCGCGGCGATGCTCCTGCTGCTGACCGCATGCGGTGACGGTGGCGCGTCGGGAGACGAAGCAGGGGCCGACACGATGGAGCGGCCCGAGCTCGGGGCCTGTCGGGTCCTGGAGCCCGAGGACATCGCCGAGCCGGACAACGCCGGCGAGGTCGTCCCGTGCGGCACCGCGCACACGGCCGAGACGTTCGCCGTCGGTACCTTCCCCGCCGACGTGGCCAAGGGCGCGGAGTACACCGACCCCGACCTCGGCGCGTACGTCTACGAGAGCTGCTCGACGAAGTTCGAGGGGTTCCTCGGCGGCGACGAGAGCGCCGTGATGCGTTCCATGCTCACCTGGGCGTGGTTCCGCCCCTCCGAGGACGCATGGGAGCGGGGCGCGCGCTGGTACCGCTGCGACGTCGTGGCCGGCACCGAGACCTCCGAGGAGCTGCGCGCGCTGCCGAGGACCGCCGAGGGCGTCCTGCTCGGCCGTCCCGACGACGACTGGATGATGTGCGCCAACGGCGAGACCGTTGCCGGGTCCGACAAGGTGCCGTGCTCGCAGCCGCACGAGTGGCGCGCGGTGACCACGATCAAGGTCGGCCGGGAGGACGAGAAGTACCCCGGCGACCGGCTGGTGGAGGTCCGCAGCCGTGACTTCTGCTCGGACTCGGTCGGCGCGTGGATGAACTACCCCGTCGACTACGAGTTCGGCTACACGTTCTTCCGCGAGCCCGACTGGAAGGCCGGCAACCGGCGGTCGATCTGCTGGGCCCGCACGGACAAGTGAGTGCCCGCCGTCACGTAGGCGCAGCGGCGGCAGTCGCGCTGGCGGTGCTGCTGTCCGCGTGCACGACGGACGGCGACCGCCCCGAGGCAGCGCCGTCGCCGCCCACCCCCGCCACGCCCACCCCTGGCGAGGCCACGGCGGAGCCGTCCCCGGAGCCCGTCGTCCTCCCCGCCCAGGCCCGGCCTCCCCGCGACGGGGCGTGCTACCGGATCGGCTTCGAGGAGGCCACCGCCCCCACCAACGATGACGACCCGGTGCGCTGCACGGGCAGGCACACGGCCCGGACGTTCTTCGTGGGACGGCTCGACACGGTGGTCGACGGCCACCTTCTCGCCGTCGACTCGCGTGTCGCGCAGGAGCAGGTGGCGCAGGCGTGCCCTCGCCGGCTCGCCAGGTTCACCGGCGGCACCGCCCGGGAACGCCGGCTCTCGCGGCTCGAGGCGGTGTGGTTCAGCCCGACTCTCGAGCAGTCCGACCTCGGCGCGTCCTGGTTCCGCTGTGACGTGGTCGCGCTCGGTCGAGGCAAGTCCCTCGCCCCCCTGCCGCGGGGGCTGCGCGGTGTGCTCGACCGTCCCGGCGCCCTCGACCGGGTGGGTCTCTGCGGCACCGCCGAGCCCGGCTCCCGTGGGTTCGAGCGGGTGATCTGCTCGCGGCCCCATGCCTGGCAGGCGGTCACCACGATCGACATCACGGCGGGTCCGACGTACCCCGGGGTCGGCGCGGTGCGCGAGGCGGGCGAGGAGCGCTGCCGCGACCTCGTCGCCGAGACGAGCGGCTCGCCGGAGGAGTTCCGTTACGGCTGGGAGTGGCCGACCCGCGACCAGTGGCGCAGCGGACAGCGGTACGGCTTCTGCTGGGCCCCGGACTGAGCCCGGCCGGTCAGAAGCCGAGGCGGCGCAGCTGCTTGGGGTCGCGCTGCCAGTCCTTGGCGATCTTGACGTGCAGGTCTAGGTAGACCGGCGTGCCGAGCATCGCCTCGATCTGCTTGCGGGCGGCGCTGCCGACGTCACGCAGTCGGCTGCCCTTGTGCCCGATCACGATGCCCTTCTGCGAGGAGCGCTCGACGAAGACGTTCGCGTGGATGTCCAGGAGCGGCTTGTCGGCCGGCCGGCCCTCGCGCAGCCCCATCTCCTCGACCACGACCGCGATCGAGTGCGGCAGCTCGTCCCGGACACCCTCCAGGGCGGCCTCGCGGATCAGCTCGGCGACGATCGCCTCCTCCGGGGAGTCGGTGAGCTCCCCGTCCGGGTACAGCGGCGGTCCCTCGGGAAGCTGGGCGACGAGCAGGTCCGCGAGCAGCTGCACCTGGTCCCCGCTCACCGCGGACACCGGCACGATCTCGGCCCAGTCGGTGCCGGTCTCCTCGCCGAGGTTCGCGATCGCCAGCAGGTGCGCCCCGAGCTGCTCCGGCGTCGCGAGGTCGGACTTCGTGGCCACCGCGATCTTGACGGTGCGTCGTACCTTGGCCAGCTCGTTGACGATGAACCGGTCGCCGGGGCCGACCTTCTCGTTGGCCGGGAAGCAGACCGCGACGACGTCGACCTCGGCCCACGTGCTCTTGACGAGGTCGTTGAGCCGCTCGCCGAGCAGAGTGCGGGGCCGGTGCAGACCGGGGGTGTCCACCAGCACGAGCTGGGCGTCGGGCCGGTGGACGATGCCGCGCACGGCGGTCCGGGTGGTCTGCGGCCTCGACGAGGTGATCGCGACCTTCGAGCCGACCAGGGCGTTCGTCAGCGTCGACTTACCTGCGTTGGGGCGCCCCACGAAGCAGGCGAAACCGCTGCGGAACCCGGTGGTGGACCCGGAGGGCGGCGAGACGGCGGGAGTTTTCGGCACCCGCCGATTGTGTCACCCGTTACCCGTCGCTCCACACCGCGGAGGGCGAGGGGCTCGGCGAGGGGCTCGTCGTGCTCGACGGTGACGACGACGGCGAGCTCGAGGGGTCGTCGCTGGCCTCGTTGCGGGTGTTCGCCGTCGGGGACGGCGAGCTGCTCGCGGACGGCGAGGGCGAGGGGTCCGACGTACCGGACGGGTCCGCCGACGGGCTCTCCCCGGCCTGCGTGTCGCCGTCGGTCACGTCGTCGGTCGGCACGTCCGACGGGTCGGGGGCGACGCTCGGCTCGGTGGGCGGCACCGTGGGCTCGGTGGTGCCCACGGTCGGCTCCGTGGTCGGCGTGGGCACGGCCGAGGGCGTGGGCGCCACGGACGGCTCCGGGGTGGGCTCGGCCGCCGTGGTCGTGCCGGTCTCGCTCGTGGCGGCCGGGGCCTCGGGCTTGTCGCCGGGCGCCTCCGTGTCCGTGGTGATGACGGCGTCGTCGTCGGGAGTCTCCAGGCGGGGCTGGCGGAGCTCGTCGGGGTACGGGAGCTCGAAGGGCAGGTAGCTCTCGGAGAACTCCGCGACGATGGTCTGCGCCGCCGGAGGAAGCTCGTTGGCCGCTGCGGCGATGCCGCCGGCAGCGACGGTGCCGAAGGCCGCGGCGCCGGCGATGAACAGACGCGTGCGACGTCGGCCGCCGAAGGGGGCGCTGACGACGTTGCGGGCCAGGCCGGCCATCATGGCGGCCAGCTGCGGGCTGGGCTCGGGCGGGTCCTCGTCGACGTAGCGGTCGAGCTCGCGCAGGCGGCCGACGAGCTCCTCGGTGCCCTCGCCGTCGATCCCGGACTCGGCGAGCATCTCGCGCAGGCGGGCCTCGATCTCGATATCGGTCACGACAGCCTCCCTCCGCCTGCGGTTACGACGTCCCTGAGCCGCAGCAACCCCCGTCGCTGCAGCTGCTTCACCGAGCCGACCGACTTGCCGAGGACGTTGGCGGTCTCCTCCAGCGACAACCCCGCCAGCACCCTGAGCATGACCACGGCCCTTTGTTCCTCTCCAAGCTCCTCGAGGAGCTCTGACACTTCCTCTGTCGCCACTCCACCCATGACGACTGTCTCCGCCGAGTCCGCAAGCCGCGGATCCAGCTCGGGCTCGTACGAGGCGTTCATGCCCCAGCGCGAGCGCCGGCGGTGATCGTCGACAGCGCGAGCGTGCGCTACCGAGAACACCAGTGTTCTCAAGCCTGCCGCACCGCCCCGCAAGTCCGAGAGACGCGGCAGCACGGCGATGAAGACCTCGTTGGTGAGCCCCTCCGGATCCTCCACCCCACGGCCTCGCAAGTAGCCCTGCACCCGTGGGGCGAGGGTCCGGTAGACGGCCTCGACGGCGTCCCGATCACCACGACCGGCGGCGTCGACGACGGCGTCTTCGAGACCCGTCATCAAGCACTCCTCCCGTCGCGGCAGTCGGTCGGCTTCGCCGACCATCGCCGCGCAACCGCTTACGTGACCAAGTGTCGCTTGATCGGTGGATCTATGTAAGCGGTACGACTGCTTTGATGCACTGCTTGTCACCGAAGACCCGGCGGCGCACTCGTCATGTGACGAGCTCGACGTCGGGCCCTCTTCGACGAGGTCGTGGGCACCTCGTCTAGACATGCCGGTAATCGTCGGGAGCCTCGGAAAGGTTACGCGGTCCCGAATCCTTTGCCTACGGCGGTGGTGCTCCTCACGATCAGCAGGAGCCCGACCAGGATCATCCCGGCGCCGACCAGGCCGAGCGGGCCGAGCCGCTCCCCGAGCAGCACGTAGGCCAGGCCGGCCGCGATCACCGGCTCGATGAGCGCCAGCGTGGACGCGGTGCTCGACCGCACGCCGCGCAGACCGCGGTTGAACAGGCTGTACGCCAGGATCGTGGGCACCAGCACCAGGTAGCCGAGCAGCGCCGCTCCCCCGGCCGTCGTCACCCATCCGAGCCCTCCGAGCAGGAGCCACGGCAGCGTGACCACCGCGGACACCGAGAACGCCGCGGCGAGGAACGACTGCGTCTCCAGCCCGCGCGCCTCCGCTGCGTTGCCGGCGACGATGTACGTCGCATAGCTGGCCGCGGCTCCGAGGGCGAGGGCCACGCCGAGGGGCGACGCCTCCATCGACCCGCTCTGCTGGCCGTACACGAGCAGGACGAGCCCCGCGACCGCGACCGCCGTGGCCCCGAGCCAGAGCCGGGTCACGTGCCGGGCGATGAGGCCGGTGAGCACCGGGGCAGCCCCGATCGCGACGAGCGTGCCCACGGCGACGCCGGTCTCCTTCATCGCCGCCAGGAAGAACAGGTTGAACGCCCCCTGCCCTGCACCCGCGAACCAGGTCGGGGCTGCGCGCACCGCGACGGCCATGCCGCGGCCGGAGCCGACCGCCACCGCGATCGCGGCGAAGACCACGGCCGTGAGCAGCATCCGGGAGGCCGCGAGCGACGACGAGGGGACGTCGGGGCCGAGCGCCTGGGCGGTGCCGACGGTCCCGAACAGCGCGGCGCCGGCGAGGACGAGCAGCGCGGAGACGAAGGGGTGCGCGTGCCTCAGCCGAGCCACGTCGGCCGCAGCGGGAACCCCGAGTGCCCGCGGCCGTCGGTTCGGGAGGCCAGGACCTGGTGCAGCTGGATCTCGTTGCGCTCGAAACCGATCCGGGAGCCGGCCATGTACAGCCCCCAGACCTTCGCGGTCCCGAGCCCTGCCTCCGCCACGCACGCGTCCCAGTTCTCCTTCAGGTTCCGGCACCACCCCTCGAGGGTCAGCGCGTAGTGCTCCCGCAGGTTCTCCTCGTGCCGCACCTCGAGGCCCACATCCTGCATCACCGTGATGATCCGCCCGGAGCCGGTCAGCTCGCCGTCGGGGAACACGTAGCGGTCGATGAACGCCCCGGTCTCCGCCCGCGAGGTGTTGTCGGAACGGGTGATGCAGTGGTTGAGGACGCGCCCCCCGGGGCGCAGCCGCGAGCGGATGAAGGAGAAGTACGACGGGTAGTTCCGCACCCCGATGTGCTCGGTGAGACCGATCGAGCTGACTGCGTCGAACCCGGTCTCCGTGACGTCGCGGTAGTCGCCGAAACGGACCTCGGCCCGGTCCGAGAGCCCCTCGCGCTCGATCGCCCGCCGGGCCCAGTCGGCCTGGTTCCGCGAGAGGGTCACGCCGATGGCGGTCACGCCGTACTCCCGGGCGGCGTGACGGACCATGCCGCCCCAGCCGCTGCCGATGTCGAGCAGCCGCATCCCCGGTCGGAGCCCGAGCTTGCGGCAGACCAGGTCGTACTTCTCGGCCTGCGCCTCCTCGAGGCTCGCGTCCTCGTGCGGGAAGACCGCGCACGTGTACGTCATCGACGGCCCGAGCACGAGCTCGTAGAACCGGTTGGACACGTCGTAGTGGTGGTGGATCGCGACGGCGTCCCGCTCCCGCGAGTGCCGCATGCCCTCGAGCAGGCGGCGCCAACGTGGGAGGTGCTCCTCCGGCGGAGGCGGCGGGGGCTTGAGGTGGTTGAGCCCGAGGCCGCGGACGATGCGCACGACCTCCTGGGGCGCGGGCAGCCGCGGCTTCACCCTGCTCATCAGGACCAGCAGGGCGTCGTAGGGGTCGCCCGGGTGCGTGTCCCGCATCTCGAGGTCGCCGGCCACGTAGGCCCGGGCCAGCCCGAGGTCACCCGGGGCGGTGAGCAGGTACGACAGCCCGCGCTCGTTGCGCAGGTGCAGGGACACCGGGGCGTTCTCGGGCCCGGCGCTGCTGCCGTCGTACGCCGTGAACCTGAACGGAAGCCCGTCGGGCAGGAGCGCCGAGACGGCCTCGCCGATGGTCACAGTCGGTTGGTTAAGGGTCGCCGTCATCGACGTCTCACCGCCTTCTCGTACAGCCCCGTGAGCCGGTTCTCACGATCGTAGTGTTGCTTGACCGATGCAATGTTGTCTCCGTCATAGAGCCGGTCGAAGGTCGCCCGGTCGTAGTAGGCGTCCGAGTAGAGCGACTTGTGCCCTCCGAGCTCGGTGACCCGCTGCTCGATCGCCCGGTTGAGGTCCCCGTCGGCCGCTCCGGGGGCGATCGGCACGGTCCCCCAGAACCCGACGTTGACGTAGGTGGTGCCGGGGTGGAGGGGGTACGACGGCCAGCGGCGTGCGCTCCCCGGGCCCGAGGGCTCACGCAGCCGCAGCGGGCACAGCCACACGGGTCGCATCCCGACGTTCCCTTCGAACCACCCGAGGAACTCCGCCGTCCGGGCGACCGGGATCTCCACGTCCTGGATCACGCGCTCCCGGGCGGGCCGGCCCCGGCGGGCGTCGACCCGCGCCGCCACGCCGTACCGGTTCTCCAGCCCGACCAGCCGGTGGTAGACGTCGCTGCGCCGCCACCGCCGCGGCCACACCCGCCGCACCAGCGGGTGCTGCGCCCCGAACGCGCGTGAGCACCAGAACCAGTCGGCGTCCCACCGCCACAGGTAGTCGTACATGGTGAGCGCGTCGCGCTCCCGCCGGCGGATCGAGCGGTAGTACACCTCCTGGCCGGTGTAGTCGCTCATGCCGCCGGCCGGCGCGTCCTCGCGCCACGTGGCCAGGGTCAGGTAGGCCTCCCCCGGCTCGAAGACGACACCGTCGAGCCCGTCGACGCGGGTGCCCTGCCAGGCCCGGTCCTCCACGATCCCCTCCACCGTGCCTGCGAGCTCGTCGAGGTCGCCGAAGCGCACGTGGCGGAGGTCGACGTACCCGGGCACGGGCTCGAGCTCGATCCGGATCCGGGTCGCGTAGCCGAGGCTGCCGTAGGAGTTCGGGAACGTCGCGAACAGGTCGGCGTGGGGGCCGTCGGGGGTGGCGGTGACGATCTCGCCGTCGCCGGTCAGCACGTCCATCTCGAGGACGGACTCGTGCGGCAGGCCGTTGCGGAACGACGTGGCCTCGATGCCGAGGCCGGAGACCGCACCGCCCAGGGTGATCGTGCGGAGCTGGGGCACGACGAGCGGGATCAGGCCGTGGGCCAGCGTGACGTCGACGAGGTCCTCGTAGGTGCACATGCCTTGGACGTCCGCGGTCCGGGCGGCCGCGTCGACCGCGACCACCCCGTCCAGCCCTGAGACGTCGAGGCCGGGCGCCGACACGGAGGAGCGGGCGCGGAAGAGGTTCGAGGTGCGTTTGGCCAGCCTGACGGGCGCGTCCGCGGGGATCGCGTCGTACGACACCTGCAGCCGACGCACCGCGGCCGCGTGCGCCGACCAGCCGACCACTCCGCTCACGCGCCTCAACCTAGCGAGCGAGGCGCCTCAGCGCGACGAAAACGTCGTCACGCTCGTTGCTGTCCCGCGGGACGAGGTTCTCCGCCGAGGACAGGAAGGCGACCTCGCCGCCGTCGAGGGACATGTCCACGCTGGTCGAGGGGCCGTCCGCAGAGCCCCCGCCCGTGCCCCGCGTGACGAGCGTGAGCGAGTCGTCGCGGAGGTCGCGGACGTAGACGTCCCAGGTGCCGTTGCGGTCGCCGGGCAGCAGGCGGGCCGGCGAGACGAACGCGACGTGGTCGCCGTTGCCCGAGATCGCGGCGGGTCGCGGGGAGTCGGGAGGGGCGCCCACGGGAAGCTCCCTGCCGTCGCCCGTCGTGGACACGATCCGCGACTCCCCCGTCACGCGGTCCCACACCCAGATGTTCATCGTGGTGCCCTCCCGGGAGGTTCCCTCGAGCACCTCCACGGCGACGTACCGCGCGTCGGCGGAGATGGACGGCATGACCACGGACCGGCGGGACTCACCGTGGCCGGTGCCGGCGACCACCCGCTGGATCTCACCGCTCACGCGGTCGACGACGAAGACGTCGGAGGTGTCGGGCCGGTCGTCGGGCGTGAGCGGCTCGGTCGAGCTCAGTGCGACGAAGCGGCCGTCCGCGGAGAGCAGCGGCCCGGTGCTGTAGCCGCCGGAAGTCGGGGCGACGCGCTCCGTCGTACGGCTGCGCCGGTCACGGACGAAGACGGCGCCGATCGACCCGGTGTCCGGGTCGAACCCGTGGCTGCCGAAGGCGACGGAGCGTCCGTGGGCCGACACCGACGGCGCGGTGAAGGCCGTCCGTGCCCACCGACCGGGGACCTCGACGGACACCAGCCGGGTCACGCGGGTGCGGCGGTCGCGCAGGTAGATGTCCGGCTTCCTGTCGCTGTCGCCGCGGGCGAGGTTCGTGGCGCGCGAGGCGAACACGACGAACCGGCCGTCGCCGGAGATCATCGGTGAGAAGCTGCCGCCGTCGGCCTGCCGGCCGGAGACGCCCACGGACACGCGGACGGTCCTGTTGCGCAGCCGGTCCCGCACGAAGACGTCGGGCCGGCCGTTGTCGTCGCCGCGCACGAGGTTCTCCGCCGCGGACGAGAACGCGACGAAGCGCCCGGCGTCGGAGATCGACGGCACCCGGAGCGTCTCCTCACGGTCCCGCGGTACGACGGCCTGCGCGCCCGTGCTGGAGACCGACACGCGGGCCACGCGCCAGGTGACGTCCGCGGCGTCGCCCTGCTGGGCGTGAACTGCCGGGCCGCCCAGGCCGGAGCCGAGGGCGGCCAGCACCGCGAGGACCGGCACCAGCCGGCGAGGGCGGACGGACGGACTCACGAGGTGAGCGACTCCTGCACCGATCCGTCCGGTCTGCCCACGAGCACCGTGACTCCCTCGCCGGCGAAGTCACGGACGACGGCGAGGTCCTCGTCGGTCACTGACGCGTCGTCGGCCAGCACGGCCACCGCCTCGAGACCCTTGGAGCCGCTGGAGACGGCCATCGCCACGGCGACCTGCACCGCCGAGAGCCGCAGCGACGGCAGGTCGACGCTCGCCGCGGCGTAGGTGCGGCCGTCGGTGTCCCGGACGGAGGCGCCCTGGGCGGCGTCGATGCGCGCACGGGTCGCCCGGGCGAGCGTGAGGATCTTCTTGTCCTCGGGATCGGTGATCTCGATCATGCGGCGCCTCAGGATGCGTGGGTGTCGGTGTACTCGGTGTCGTTCTCCGCGACCGGAGGCTCGACGTGGGTGATCAGCACGGTCCCGATCCGGTTGCGACGCCCGGTGGGGGCCTCCGCCTCGAAGCGAAGCCCCTCGACCTCGACGACCGAGCCGGGGATCGGCACGCGGCCGAGATACTTCGCCATCAGCCCGCCGACCGTGTCCACGTCGTCGTCCTCGACCGGGACCCCGCACAGGTCGTCGAGGTCGTCGACCGGGAACCGCGAGCTGACCCGGGTGGACCCGTTCGCGAGGCGCTCGACCTCGACCTGCGCGACGTCGTACTCGTCGGTGATCTCGCCGACGATCTCCTCGAGGACGTCCTCGATCGTGACCAGGCCGGCCGTGCCGGCGTACTCGTCGACGACGACCGCGACGTGCTTGCGCTTGGCCTGCATCTCGCGCAGCAGCTCGTCGACGGGCTTCGAGTCCGGGACGTACAGCACCGGGCGCATGACGGACTCGACGCGCTCGGTCTGCTCGGCCTCGTGGCGGTCGAAGACCCGCTTGGTGATGTCCTTGAGGTAGGCGAAGCCGACGATGTCGTCGAGGCTCTCGCCGATGACCGGGATCCGGGAGTACCCGCTGCGCAACGCGAGGGACATCGCCTGGCGCAGGGTCTTGTGGCGCTCTATGAACACCACGTCGGTGCGGGGCACCATCACCTCGCGCACGATGGTGTCGCCGAGCTCGAAGACGGAGTGGATCATCTCCCGCTCGCCGGACTCGATCACGCTGCTCGCCTCGGCGAGGTCGACGAGCTCCCGGAGCTCGGCCTCGGAGGCGAACGGGCCCTCGCTGAAGCCGCGGCCGGGGGTGATCGCGTTGCCGACGATGATCAGCAGCTGTGCCAGCGGGCCGAAGATCTTCGTGAACACGATCAGCGGGCCCGACGACGCGAGCGCCACGCGCTCGGAGTGCTGCCGGCCGACGGTGCGCGGCGCGACGCCGACGACGACGAAGGACACCGCGACCATCAGCAGGACCGTGGCGGCGACGGCCCACCAGCGGCCGACGACCTCCTGGGACACGGGGTCGCGGCTGGCGATCATGTCGGTCACCACGACCGTGGCGAGCACGATCGCGCCGATCTCGCAGAGCAGGCGCAGGAACAGCGCGGTGTTCATGTACCGCGCGGGGTCCTCCACGACGCTCAGCAGCCGCTTCGCGCCGGGCTTGCCCTCCTGGGCGATCTCCTCGGCACGCACCTTGGAGAAGGACGCGAAGGCCGCCTCTGCCGCGCTGAACAGGCCCGCGATGACCACCAGGAAGGCGACGACGACGAGGAGCCAGATGTCGATCGCGGTCACTGCTCCACGTCCTCCCCGCGGCGGGCTCCCTGCCACTCGGCGAGCAGCCTGGCCTGGAGCGCGAACATCTCGCGGTGCTCCTCGGGCTCGGCGTGGTCGTAGCCGAGCAGGTGGAGGATGCCGTGCACGGTCAGCAGGTCGACCTCGTCGGTCGCGGTGTAGCCGGTCTGGCCCTTCTCGCGGGCCTCCTCGGCCTGCCGCGCGGCGATCGCCGGGCAGACCACGAGGTCACCGAGGACTCCCTCCTCGGGCTCCTCGTCGACCAGACCAGGACGCAGCTCGTCCATCGGAAAGGCGAGCACGTCGGTCGGCCCCTCCTTCTCCATCCACTGCTCGTTGAGCTCGGCGATGGTCGCCTCGTCCACGAGCTTGATGCACAGCTCGGCCTGCGGGTGGACACGCATCCGGTCCATGGCGAAGCGGGCGAGGCGGGAGAGCTCCGTGACGTCGACGTCGCTCCCCGACTCGTCGAGGATCTCGATGCTCACTGACGGCGTCCCTTTCGCGGACCGGTCGGACGGTGGCCGTCGGTCTCGGCCTCGGCGTTGTCCCGACGCGCCTCGAACTCGTCGTAGGCCGCCACGATGTGGCCGACGAGACGGTGGCGTACGACGTCGTGGGAGGTGAGCCGGTTGAAGTGGACGTCCTCGATGTCGGTGAGGATGTCCTCCACGACCCGCAGGCCGCTCTTCGTCCCGCCCGGCAGGTCGACCTGCGTGACGTCGCCGGTGACGACCATCTTGGAACCGAAGCCCAGGCGGGTGAGGAACATCTTCATCTGCTCGGGCGAGGTGTTCTGCGCCTCGTCGAGGATGATGAACGCATCGTTCAGGGTCCGGCCACGCATGTAGGCCAGGGGGGCGACCTCGATCGTCCCGGCCGCGAGCAGCTTGGGGATCGTGTCCGGGTCGAGCATGTCGTGCAGCGCGTCGTACAGCGGGCGCAGGTAGGGGTCGATCTTCTCGCTCAGCGTGCCGGGCAGGAACCCGAGCCGCTCCCCCGCCTCGACCGCGGGCCGGGTCAGGATGATCCGGTTCACGTTCTTGGACTGCAGCGCCTGCACGGCCTTGGCCATCGCGAGGTAGGTCTTGCCGGTGCCGGCCGGGCCGATGCCGAACACGATCGTGTGCTTGTCGATCGCCTCGACGTAGCGCTTCTGGTTGAGCGTCTTCGGGCGGATCGTGCGACCGCGGTTGCTGAGGATGTTGAGGCTCAGGACGTCGGCCGGGCGCTCCTTGGTCTCCGCCCGGAGCATCCCGATCGCGCGTTCGACGGTCTCGGTGGTGATCCCCTGGCCGGTGCGGATCATCGTGACGAGCTCGTCCATCAGCCGCTCGGCGAGCGCCACCTCGGCGGACTCGCCGCGCAGGGTGATCTGGTTGCCTCGGACGTGGACGTCGGCCTTGAACGCCTTCTCGATGAGCGCCAGGTGCTCGTCCCCGGGCCCGAGCAGGGCAACCATGGGGATGGACGCGGGCACGACGATCGTGTGCTGGGGTGTGCTCGTCTCTGTCATCGACTGGCCTTGCGGCCGACCTCCACGGGTAGTCAGTACGTCCTTCCATGCTACGGGAGGGGCAGGGAAACCGCCCGTGGACGGGAGGGCCCTCCTACAGTGGGCGCATGCGCGAGTACGACGAGCGCCCGGAGGGCCCGGACCGGTGGGACGACGAGCCGGTCGAGCTGATCGAGCCCGAGGACTTCCTCGGAGCCGACGGCATCCCGCTCGACGCGCGTCTCATGGGCTTCGACCGCAACACGGAGGAGGGCGCGCTGATCGCGCTCGCCGGGTCGCTGGACCCGGCCAAGCTCTCGCACAGGATCGTGGCGTGGGTCCTTATCCTCGCTTTCGCGATCCCGCTGGCCCTCGGGATGGTCCGGCTCACCTACTGACGTTGCTCGCGGCCGTCCACGCTCAGCGGAAGGCGCCCTGCCCGGTCAGCGCCTGGCCGATCACGAGCTGGTGCACCTCGGAGGTGCCCTCGTAGGTCAGCACGGACTCCAGGTTGTTGGCGTGCCGCATGATCGGGTACTCCAGCGTGATCCCGGCCGCACCCAGCAGCGTCCGGCACTCCCGGGCGATCGCGATCGCCTCGCGCACGTTGTTGAGCTTGCCCAGGCTCACCTGCTCCGGACGGAGCCTGCCGGCGTCCTTGAGCGCCCCGAGGTGGAGCGCGAGGAGCATGCCCTTGCCGAGCTCCAGGGTCATGTCGGCCAGCTTGGCCTGGGTGAGCTGGTAGGCGGCCAGCGGCTTGTCGAAGATCTCCCTGTCCCCCGTGTAGGCGATCGCGGTCTCGAGGCAGTCGCGGGCGGCGCCGAGCGCGCCGAACACAATCCCGTACCGCGCCTCGTTGAGGCACGACAGCGGCCCCGACAGGCCCGCCGCCTCGGGCAGCATCGACGAGGCCGGCAGCCGCACGTCGTCGAGCACGAGCTCGGAGGTCACCGACGCCCGCAGCGACATCTTCTTCTTGATCTCCGGCGCCGCCAAGCCCGGGGTGTCGGTGGGCACCACGAACCCACGGATCCTGCCGTCCGGCTCGTCGGCCCGGGCCCACACCACGGCGACGTCGGCGACCGAGCCGTTGGTGATCCACATCTTGTTGCCGCTGAGCACCCAGTCGTCGCCGTCACGGCGGGCCCGGGTGCGCATCCCGGCCGGGTTCGACCCGAAGTCGGGCTCGGTCAGGCCGAAGCAGCCGATCGCCTCACCTGCGGCCATCCGGGGCAGCCACTCGGTCTTCTGCTCCTCCGACCCGTGCTTCCAGATCGCGAACATCGCCAGGGAGCCCTGGACGCTGACCAGGGAGCGCAGTCCGGAGTCCCCGGCCTCGAGCTCCATGCAGGCCAGGCCGTACGCCGTCGCCGAGGTGCCCGCGCAGCCGTAGCCCTCCAGGTGCATGCCGAGCACCCCGAGCGAGCCGAGCTCCTTGGCCAGGTCCCGGGCCGGGATCGTGCCGGCTTCGTACCAGTCGGCCAGCTCCGGCTTGATCCGGTCCTCCACGAACCGGCGCACGGTGTCGCGCATCGCCCGGTCCTCCTCGCCGACCAGTGCGTCGGTGCCGAACAGGCCGAGCGGGGACTGGGGTGTGGCAGCTGCCATGGGATGAGCCTTTCGATAGGGATGGTCAGAGGAACGCGCTGACACCGGTCTCCGCGCGACCGATGAGGAGCTTCTGGATCTGGCTGGTGCCTTCGTACAAGGTCATCACACGCGCGTCGCGCATGTACTTCTGCACCGGGTACTCGTCGACGTAGCCGTACCCGCCGAAGGCCTGGATCGCGAGGTTCGCGGCGCGCACCGCCGCCTCCGACGCGAACAGCTTCGCCTTCGACGCCTCGACGCCGAAGGGCTCGCCGCGCTCGATGAGGTCCGCGGCCCGCCAGGTGAGCAGCCGCGCGGCGTCCGCGTCCACGGAGATGTCGGCGATCATGTCCTGGATCAGCTGGAACGACGCCAGCTGCCGCCCGAACTGCCTACGCTCCTGAGAGTAGGAGACCACCGCCTCCAGACAGCCCTGGATGATCCCGGTGCACCCGGCAGCGACCGAGACCCGTCCCTTGTCCAGGGAGTACATCGCGATCTTGAACCCCTCGCCCTCCGGGCCGAGCATCGCCGAGGCGGGGACCCGGACGTCGTCGAACGACAGCTCAGCGGTGGCCTGCCCACGGAGTCCGAGCTTGCCCTTGATCTCGGTGCGGCCGAAACCCGGTGTGTCCGTCGGCACGAGGAAGGCGGACACACCCCTGGGACCCGGCCCGCCGGTGCGGGCGAAGACGAGGCAGACGTCGGCCCAGGTCCCGTTGGTGATGAAGATCTTCGACCCGTTGATGACGTAGTCGCCGCCGTCACGGACCGCGCGGGTCTTCAGGTTGCCGGCATCGGACCCGGTGTCCGGCTCGGTCAACCCGAAGCAGCCGAGCCTGGTGCCCGTCGCGATCCCGGGAAGCCACCGCTGCTTCTGCTCCTCGGTCCCGTGCGACAGGATCACCTTGCCGACGAGTCCCATGGACACGGACACGATCCCCCGCACCGACGAGTCGGCCCGGCCGAGCTCCTCCATGCCGATGCAGTAGGTGAGGTAGTCGCCGCCGAGTCCGCCGTACTCCTCGGGGATGGTCAGGCCGAAGAACCCGATCTCCCCGAGCTTCGGGATGATCGCGGTGTCCACGGACTCTGCACGGTCCCACTCGGCGCGGTAGGGCACGACCTCCTTGTCCAGGAAGGCGCGCGCGAGCTCCTTGAAGCTCTGCTGGTCCTCGTTCAGGGACAGGTCCATCACGCGCCTCCGGCGTTGATCTGGTCACGCAGCTCGAACTTGCGGATCTTGCCGCTCGGGGTCTTCGGGAAGTCCGGGAGGATCTCGAGCTTCTCCGGCCAGTACTGCTTGGCCACGCCCTTGCCCGCGAGGAACTGCTGCATCTCCTCGAGGCTGAAGCCGCCGGCGTCGGGCTCGAGGATCACGCACGCGCAGGCACGTTCCTGCAGCCTGGGGTCCGGTACGGCGACGATCGCCACCGAGTCGAGCTTGGGGTTCTCGTAGAGCACGTTCTCGACGTAGGAGACCGGGATGTTCTCGCCGCCGCGGATGATCACGTCCTTCGTGCGGCCGGAGATGTTGACGTAGCCGCCGGCGTCGATCTTCGCGAGGTCACCGGTGTCGAACCATCGGCCCTCGAAGGCGGCCCGCGTCATCTCGAGGCGCTCCGCGTAGCCGACGAAGAGCGTCGGCCCGTAGACCTGGAGCCTGCCCTCCTCCCCTGGCGGGACCTCGTTGCCTGCGAAGTCCACGGTGCGGATGTGCATGCCCGGCCAGGGGTAGCCGTCGGTCTCGATGATCTTGTCCTCCGGGTCGCCCGGGATGCCCAGCGTGACGAGGCCGTTCTCGCTCTGCCCCCATCCGCCGAGCACCACGAGACCGGGGAGCTTCTCCTTCGCCGCCCGGACGAGCGCCCGCGGGATCGGCGCGCCCATGCAGCAGAACCGGACGAGCGAGGACATGTCGTGCTCGGTGAGGTTCGGGGCGTTGAGGGTGTCATGGAGGAACGGCGTCGCGGCCGAGGTGTAGGTGATGCCGTGCCGCTCGACGAGCTCCACGAAGGTCGCCGCGTCCCAGACGTCCTGGAGCACGCAGGTCGCGCCGTTCTGGACGTTGAGGCGTGCGCCGTACAGGAAGCCCGTCAGGTGCGCGAGGGTCGAGGCCATGTGGATCACGCTGTCGCCGGTGATCCCGAGCCGCTCCGGCAGCGGGTTGTTGGCGGCGACGACCGTGTTGTGGGTGTGCATCACACCCTTGGGCTCACCGGTCGTGCCCGACGTGAAGATGAGCAGGGTCACCTCGTCGGGGTCCGGGCGCAGCCGGGCCAGCGAGGACGGGTCGCGCCGGTCCTCCCACGGCGTCGCCATGAAGTCCTCCCACGAGCCGGTGCCCTGTCCGGGCCTCCCGTCGACGACGAGGACGTGCTCGAGGGCGGGCCAGCCACTCCGCAGCTCGTCGACCATCCCGACATGGTCGAACCCGCGGAACTCCGACGGCACCACGATCACCTTGGACCTCGCCAGGCCGACCATGAAGCCGACCTCGCGCTGCCGGTAGATCGGGATCAGCGGGTTGCTGATCGCGCCGATCCGGCTCGCCGCGTAGTGCACGACGACCCACTCGATCCAGTTGGGCAGCTGGAACGACACCACGTCGCCCGGCTCGACGCCGAGCTCGAGCAGGCCGAGCGCGCAACGGTCGACCTTGTGCTTCAGCTCGCCGTAGCTGACCTGGCCGCGCGGGTCGATGAACGCGGTCTTCTCGGGCGTGCGCGCCGCGACGTCGTCCAGGTAGTCGGTGATCGTGCGGTTCACCCAGAAACCCTGGCTGGTGTACTCCTGCACCAGCTCGGGGGTCAGGATCGTCTCGAAGGTCATGTCGGTCCGGCTTCCTAGATCATCGTGAGGCCGCCGCTGACGCTGACGGTCTGGCCGGTGATGAACTTCGCCTCGTCCGAGGCGAAGAACGCCACCATGTTGGCGAGGTCGGAGGGCTGGGCGAGCCGGCGGAACGGGATCGCCTTGACCAGTGCCTCGCGCAGCTTGGGGTTGTCGCCGCCCATCGATGCGAACAGCGCGGTGTCGGTGGGGCCGGGCGACACGCAGTTGATGTTGACCTGGTGGCGGGCCATCTCGCGGGCGCTGGCCTTGGTGAAGGCGATGACGCCGCCCTTGGCCGCGGAGTAGACCGCCTCCCCCGACGAGCCCACACGGCCGGCGTCGGAGGCGAGGTTCACCACGGTGCCGTGGCCCTGCTCGGCCATGATCGGCAGCACCGCCTTGGATGTGTTGAGGACGCCGTAGAGGTTGATCTGGATGACCCGGTCCCAGTCCGCCGGGTCGGAGTCCACGAAGGGGCCGGCCTTGTCCCAGCCGGCGTTGTTGACGAGTACGTCGATCCGGCCGAGCTGGCCCTGCACCTGCTGCACCATCGCGTTCACCGACTCGCGCGAGGTGACGTCGGTCTGCATCCCGACCGCGCCACCACCGATCGCGTCAGCGGTCTCCTTGGCGGTCGACTCGTTGAGGTCGGTGACCACCACCGTCGCCCCTTCGGACGCGAGCTTCTCTGCGATCGCCCTGCCGATGCCCTGGCCGGCGCCGGTGACGATCGCGATCTTGTCGTCGAGCTTTCCCATGGTCGTTCCCTGTCTGTCAGAGGTTGTCACGGCGCGTAGGCCCGGCCGAGGAGGCTGCGGGCGATGACCAGCTTCGAGACCTGGGCGGTGCCGTCACCGATCTCGAGGCCGATCACGTCACGGAGACGCTGGCCGAGGGCACTCTCGGTGGAGTAGCCCATGTGACCGAAGGTGAGCAGGCACTGGTGGATCACCTCGGTGGACAGCTTCGGAGCCCAGAACTTCGCCATCGCGGCCTCGGCGCTGTGCTCGATGTCGTTGTCCTTCTTCCACAGCGCCTCGTAGCAGACGTGCCGTGCGCCCCGCACGTAGGTGGCGTACTCCGCGAGAGGGAAGGAGACACCCTGGAACTTGCCGATCGGCTGGCCGAACGCCTCCCGGTCACGCGCCCACTGGAACGCCTCCTCCAGCGACACCTGGGCTGCGCCGAGACAGGCGAGCCCGATGATCGCGCGGGAGTAGTCGAAGCCCTGCATCACCGAGACGAAGCCCTGGCCGAGCTCGCCGATCAGGTCCGCCCGGGAGACCGGCGCCCCCTCGAAGTGGATTGACGCGCGCCCGATCGCGCGGGCGCCGAGGTCGTCGAACGCCGTGCGCGTGACGAGCTCGGTGTTCAGGTCCACCCAGAACGCGCTGACCCCGCGGGCACCCAGCCCACCGGTGCGCGCGAGCACGACGCCGCGGTCCGCGGCCATGCCCAGCGTGATCGAGGTCTTCTCGCCGTGCAGCCGCCAGCCGTCCCCGTCCGGCACCGCCTTGAGCTCCAGGTTCGCCGCGTCCGTGCCGTGGCCCGGCTCGGTGATGCAGATGCACGGGACCGTGGTGCCGTCGGCGATGCCGGGGAGCCACGCCTGCTTCTGCTCCTCGGTCGCGTTGCGGACGATGATGTCGCTGATCAGGGCGGTGTTGATGATGACGTAGCCGGCGTTGAAGTCGGCGCGTCCGACCTCCTCGGCGGCGAGCCCGGCCACGACGGCGCTCGCCTCCTGTCCGCCGTACTCCTCAGGGATCCGGAGACCGGTCAGCCCCATGCCGGCCATGTCGAGCGCGAGGTCCCGGCGGAACTCGGCCGCCCTGTCGTCGGACTGGTAGTGCGGCGCAAGGGTCTTGGTCGCGAAGCGACGAAGCTCCTGACGGAACGACTCCTCGTCGTCGTCGAATCGGAAGTCCATGCCGGTCCTCCTCCCGTCCGTGGTCTCAGTGCCAGCTGACGTGCTGGTTGAAGTCCGGCTTGCGCTTCTCGGCGAAGGCGGCGGCGCCCTCGAGGCCCTCCGGCGACGCGGTGAAGAGGTCGAGGGCGGTCATCGCCATGTTGCTGAAGCCGGCCTGGTGGTCGGTGTCGGCGTTGAAGGACTGCTTGAGGAAGCGGATCGCCGTCGGGCTCTTCTCGGCGACCTCGGCGGCCCAGACCTTCGCCTCCTTGAGGAGCTGGTCGGCGGGCACGACCTTGTTGACGAGGTTCATCGCGAGCGCCTCGTCCGCGTCGTACATCCGGCACCAGAACCAGATCTCACGCGCCTTCTTCTCACCCACGACGCGGGCGAGGTAGGCCGTCCCGAAGCCGGCGTCGAAGGAGCCCACCTTGGGCCCGGCCTGGCCGAAGCGCGCGGTCTCGCTGGCGATCGAGACGTCGCACAGGACGTGCAGCACGTGGCCACCGCCGACCGCGACGCCGTTGACCGCCGCGATCACCGGCTTGGGGATGTCGCGGATCAGTTTGTGCAGGTAGCCGATCTCGAACATCCCGCTCTCGCTCGGCCCGTAGTCACCGGTCTCGGCCCGCTGCTTGACGTCACCGCCGGTGCAGAACGCCTTCTCGCCCGCCCCGGTCAGGATCACCGACTGGACCTGCTTGTCGGCCCACGCAAGGCGGAACGCCTTGATCATCTCCTCGACGGTCTTGGCCCGGAAGGCGTTGTATCGCTCGGGACGGTTGATCGTGACGATCGCCGCGGAGTCCTCGACGACGTAGGTGATGTCTTCGAAGTCCGACATCGGGCCACCTCTCCACTGTCTTTGGGGATGTTGCTGACTGAAAGTGAATCTCTGTTCACCTTGAATGAATCCTGGTTCACTTCTGCGGGTCGGTCAAGGGTTCCGAGGGAGTAACTTGCGGTAAAGTGAATCCGGGTTCACTTCCCGTGAGCCGGTCACCCACCGACATCCCGACCGGAGGCACCCATGAGCTCCGCCCTCCCCCTCACCGAGCCGGACGCCGACGACGTCCGCCTGACCCGCGCCGAGCGGCGCAGTCAGCAGCTGCTGCGCGCAGCCGCCCGGCTGATGGAGCGGGACGGGTCCCAGGCAGTGTCGATGCAGGCGGTCGCCGAGGAGGCGGGGGTCAGCGTCGGACTCATCTACCGGTACTTCGGCGGCAAGGACGACCTGCTCCTCGCGGTGATCGTCGACGTGCTCGACGCGTTCGCGGTCCGCGTGCCCGAGGCGGTCGAGGCCGCGGGTGAGGACCCGGTCGAGCGGCTCGCCGCGGCCTTCCGCGCCTACTGCGAGGTCATCGACGAGCACCGGCACGCCGCCGTGCTCACCTACCGCGAGAGCAAGAGCCTGAGCGAGGAGGGCCGCCGGCGGATCAAGGAGCTCGAGATCGCCACGAGTGAGCCGCTGCGCGGCGTCCTCGGTGAGGGGATCGCGTCCGGGGACTTCGTCGACCTCGACATCGACCTCGTCACGTACAACCTGCTGCTGCTGGCGCACGGCTGGGCGCTCAAGCACTGGTACCTCGAGCGCACGCTCGGCTTCGACGACTACGTCACGAAGCAGACCGCGCTGGCACTGAGCGGCATCGTCGCCCCGCGGCGCCGGCGCCGGTACCGCCACCTCCTCGGCCAGGGGGAATGAGCGTGGACCTCACCCGGCTCCCGGACGTCTGGACCGACGAGACCCTGTTCGCCGACGACCTCACGGCAGGTGACGTCTTCGAGCTGGGCTCGTACACCGTCTCCACCGACGAGCTGACCGGCTTCGCCGCGCACTGGGACCCGCAGTTCTTCCACGTCGACAGGGACGCGGCCGACCGTGGGCTCTTCGGCGGCCTGATCGCGAGCGGCATCCACACGATGGCGGTGTTCCAGCGGCTCTCGGTGGCCGGCTTCTGGGAACGCTCCGCGACCATCGCCGCGCGCGGCATCCGCGACGTCAGGTTCGTGCGCCCGGTCCGTCCGGAGAGCACGCTGACGGGACGTCTCCTGGTCGAGGGCGTCCGGCACCGCGACGGGCGCTCCCTCGTCACGGTTCGCGGCGCACTGGCCACGGACACCGGCGAGGCCGTCCTCGAGATGATCGTCGACGCGTACCTCGCCCGCCGGCCGGCCTAGTCCCAGGACCGCGTGTCGACGAGGACGGCCTCGCCCTCGACCGCGTCCACGAGGGAGACCTCGGGCCGCACCCGCAACGTGTCCCTGGTCTGCTGCTCGGCGGACGTCCGGAGAGCGTCGCGGTCGGCCCCGTCCGCGGCGACCAGCTCGAGGCGGAGCACGTCCTTGTCGCCGGTTCGCTCCACCACGAAGCGTCCCCCGGTCGCACCGAGTTCACGGAGGGCTCCGATCACCTGTCCGGCCTGGTGCGGGTGCACGAACATCCCGCGCACCTTCACGGCCGCCCCGACCCGACCCAGCACCCCGGCCAGCCTCAGGTCGCCGTCCGGTCCGAGCACCCACCGCGACACGTCTCCGGTGCCGAAGCGGAGCAGGGGGTAGTCCGCGTGCAGCAGCGACACGACCACCTCGCCGAGCGCACCGGGCTCGACCGGGCCTCCCGTGGCCGGGTCGCAGACCTGGATGTAGCTCTCATCGGGCAGCCGGAGCCCAGCACCCGGCGCCGTCTCGTAGCCGATCAGGCCCGCCTCGGCCGTCCCGTACGCCATGAGCACCGTGGCCACCCTCTCCCGGAGCTGGTCACGCAGCGCGTCAGGGAGCGGTTCGGCGGTGACCAGAGCCTTCGCGACCTTCCAGCCACCGCCCTGCGCCGTGAGCGCGCCGAAACGGTCGACCAGGGTCGCGAGGTAGCTCGGCAGGCCGATGTAGGCAGTGACGCCCAGGTCACCGATCACCTGGGCCTGCAGCTCCGGGGCGCCGACGCCGCCGGGCACCACGGTCGCTCCGACCGCACGGCACGCCTCGTCGAACATCGCACCCGCGGGCGACAGGTGGTAGCTGAAGCAGTTGAGGACGACGTCGTCCGGACCGATCCCGCAGGCCTCCAGGGCAGGCGCCCAGTTCCAGGGGTCGGGGCCGGCCAGCTGCGGTTCGTAGATCGGCCCGGGCGACGCGAACAGGCGGACGACGGAGGCACCCTCGGCGAGCAGCCCGCCCAGCGGAGGGCTCTCGTGCTGCAAGGCCGGGAGCGCGTCCTTGCTCAGGACCGGGAGCCGGTCGAGCCGTGCGAGGTCGGCGTCGGAGGCCGACATGCCCGCGTCCGCCAACCGGGCGTCGAGGTTCTCGCTGCGCCCAGCGGCCGACCGCAGCACCTCGAGCACACGCGGCCCGTTCCGCTCGAGGTAGTCCCCGAGCGCTGCTTCCACTGTCATGGCTATCTCCCCGTCTCTCAGAGCCAGCGCTTGCGGCGCTTGTAGTGCTTGACGTCCCGGTAGCTCTTCTGGCCGCTCTCGCCGAGCCCGAGGTAGAACTCCTTGACGTCGGGGTTCTCGGTCAGCTCGGCGGCCGGCCCCTCGAGCACGATCCGCCCCTGCTCGAGGATGTAGCCGTGGTCGGCCACCTCCAGGGCCCTGCGGGCGTTCTGCTCGATCACCAGCACGGTGATGCCCTGCTCCTCGTTGAGGTTCTTGATGTACCCGAAGATCTCCTGGACGAGGAGCGGTGCCAGGCCGAGCGACGGCTCGTCGAGCATCAGCAGCCGGGGCTTCGCCATGAGCGCCCGGCCGATGGCGAGCATCTGCTGCTCTCCACCGGAGAGGTAGCCCGCGATCCGGTTGCGCATGTCACCCAGCTTGGGGAAGTACGTGTAGACGAGGTCGAAGTCCTCGCTCGACGCTCCTCCCCGCGAGTAGGCACCGGCGACCAGGTTCTCGTGGACGGACAGGTGCTCGAAGACGTGGCGGCCCTCCATGCACAGGGACAGCCCCGCCTTCACCCGGTCGGCGGCGTCCATCCGCGTGATGTCCTGCCCGTCGAAGGTGATCGACCCGTCGGTGACCTCGCCGCGCTCGCTGGGCAGCAGCCCGGAGACCGCCTTCAGCGTGGTGGACTTGCCCGCGCCGTTCGAGCCGAGCAGGGCCACGATCTTCCCCTCGGGGACGACCAGCGACAGGCCGCGCAGGACGAGGATCACCTCGTCGTAGATCACCTCGACGTTGTTGATCGTGAGCAGCCCCGCGGGGGTGGCGCCCGGCTTGCCTCCGGGCGCCACCGACTGCTGGAGGGACGAGGTCATTCCGGCGTCACGCCGGTCTCGAGCGGCTTCATCTCGCCACCCTCGGCGACGTAGATCCCCGAGCCCGTGGAGCCGCGGTGCGAGTCGGCCGTGAACTCCACCTCACCGGTGCCGACGACGCCGCCGGTGTCGATCGGGCCCATGGTCTCGAGCGCCTCCTTGATCGAGGTACCGCTGAGGTCACCGCCCTCCTCCAGAGCAGCGCGGATGCCCTCGGCCATGACGTGCATGGTGTACCAGCCCTGCGCGTAGTGCAGGCCCTCCTCCTCCAGCGAGGAGCCCTCGCCCTCGAGGAAGTCCTGGATGACCTGGTGGCCCTCCTGGTCGGCGGTGATCGGGGCGAACGGCTGCACGAGGATGTGGCCCTCGGCGGCCGGTCCGGCGGTGTCGATGAAGAGCTCGTCGGCGCACCAGTTCAGACAGACGATCTTGGCGTCGAGGTTCTGCGCCTGGAGGTCCTTCGCGACCTGGGCGGCCGGGCTCGAGACGTTCTGGATGACGATGTACTTGGCGTCCTGCTGCTTGGCCTGGGACAGCAGGCCCACGTAGTTGGCGCTGCCGGCGGGCATGGCGTACGCCTGCATGTTCATCGGCAGGCTCTGCTCGCTGATCCAGCTCTGTCCGTCCTCGAGGGGAGCCAGGCCGAACGGCGAGTCGTTGTGGAAGAAGGCGACCTCGGTCTGACCGCCGGCGTCCTCGGCGATCCAGTTCAGCGCCACGCGCATCTGGTCGGAGTACGTCGGGGCGACCACGAAGTTGTACGGAGCCTCCTCCGGATCCGTGAGCACCTCGGCGTACGACGCCGACATGAACGGGAGCTCGTCGGCGGAGACCTTGTTCATGAGGGCCTCCGAGTCACCGGTGCCCCATCCCTGGATGGCCACGGCACCCTCGTTGATGTACTGCTTGTACAGGCGCTCGGCCGTCGGCACGTCGTACGCGTAGTCGTTGGCGATCGGGTCGATCTCGCGCCCGTCGATGCCGCCCTCGGCGTTCAGCCAGTCGATGTAGCCCATCATCCCTTCGTGGTACGGCGTGCCGACGTCTCCGGTGGCGCCGGTCAGGTCGGCGATGATGCCGATCGTGATGGGCCCGCCCTCGTCACCGCCCCCACCGTCGCCGCCACCCGGAGCACAGGCGGCGAGAGAGAGTGACGTCGCAGCCGCTAGCGCGACCGTCCAGCGTGTCTTCGACATGTTTGGTTTCTCCTTGTTAGTAGCGGAACGGCCAGAACCGGATGTAGTCCTTCATGCGTTGCCAGATGCGGTCGAGGCCGCGAGGCTCGACGAGCAGGAACAGGATGATGACGAGACCGAAGACCGCGTTCTCGATCGCGGGGAGGCGGCTCACCAGCCACGGCATGCTCTCCCCCAGCCGCGGCAGGGTCTCGTTGAGCAGCACCGGCACGAGCATCATGAAGAAGGCCCCGTAGACGGATCCGGCGATGCTCCCCAGCCCGCCGACGATGATCATGGCGAGGTAGAGGATCGACACCTCGAGCGTGAACGACTCCCAGGTCACGGTCTCGGTGTAGTGGGCCATCAGGGCGCCGGCGAAGCCCACGAACCCCGACGACACCGCGAACGCGGTCACCTTCGCGCGGGTGAGGTTCACGCCGATCGCGCTGGCCGCGATGTCCTGGTCCCGGACCGCCATGAAGGAGCGGCCGAGGCCGGTCCGGAACAGGTTTCTGGCCGCCACCACGGAGAGCACCGCGCAGACCAGCAGGATCCAGTACCACTGCCACTCGAAGTACTCGCGCGTGATCTCGAAGCCGCCGATGTGGAGACGGTCCACCGACAGGGGTGCGGTGCCGTCGCGGAGGAAGGACCACCGGCGGGCGATGAAGACGATGATCTCCTGGCTGGCCAGCGTCGCGATCGCCAGGTAGAGGCCCTTGAGCCTCAGCGCCGGGAGGCCGAACAGGGCTCCCGCGACGGCGGTGACCAGCACCGCGCAGGCGATGCTGACCGGGGCCGGCAGGTCGGCGCGCTGGTAGAGCAGCGCCGAGGTGAACGCGCCCACGGCCAGGAAGCCGCCCTGCCCCAGGGAGATCTGGCCGGTGAAGCCGACCAGGATGTTGAGGCCGACCGCGCCGATGACGGCGATCAGGATGGTGTTGAGGATCGACAGCCAGTAGTTGTCGATCATGTACGGGACCGCGATCATCCCGGCCACGACGAGGGCGAGCCGGAAGTACTCCGCCCGGGTGTGCCGGAGCGCGAGGTCCCTGGGGTAGCTGCGCTGGTAGATGCCGGTGGCGGTGGCGGCCATTCTCAGACCCTCTCGATCCGGGTCTCGCCGAAGAGACCGTAGGGCCGGACCAGCAGGATCGCGACCAGGAGCACGTAGGGCGCGATCTGCGCCCACCCGGGCTCCGGCGCGTAGCCGCTGACGTACTGGTAGGTGAGGCCGATCGTGAGACCACCGACGATGGTTCCGGGCACCGAGTCGAGCCCGCCGAGGATGACCACCGGGAAGACGAAGAGCCCGAAGGTGGCCAGGCGTCCGCTGACCTCGGTGACGTCGCCGAGGAGGACACCGCCGACGAGCGCGCTGAGTGCCGCAAGTGCCCACGACATCGCGAAGATCCGGCGTAC
This sequence comes from Nocardioidaceae bacterium, assembly GCA_035762105.1. Classification (GTDB taxonomy): domain Bacteria; phylum Actinomycetota; class Actinomycetes; order Propionibacteriales; family Nocardioidaceae; genus Nocardioides_C. Next base: position 28,580 of record DASTPU010000177.1, read on the forward strand.
CGAGATCCCCATGGTCAGGGCTGCCTGCTGGTCGTCCGCGACGGCCCGCATCGCGATCCCGTGCCGGCTGCGCCGGAAGAACACCGTGAAGGCGACCAGGACCACCGCCGCGATCAGGATCACCAGCAGCCGGTTCAACGGGACCGACGTCCCGGGAAGCAGCTCGACCGGCGTGCGCGGCAGCAGCGCCGGCTGCGGGACCGGGCGCGTGCCGAAGATCAGCTGTACGACCGCCCGCAGCAGCGCGGCCAGACCGATCGTCACCATGATGACGCTGATCGCGCTCTCGCCGACGAGCGGCCGCAGGACCAGCCGCTCGATGACGACACCCAGGATCACCGCGAACACGACGCCCACGAGCACGGCGACCCCCAGGGGCAGCCGGAAGACGACGAAGGCGGCGTACACGGTGTAGGCGCCGACGAGGAGGAACTCGCCCTGGGCGAAGTTGATGACCCCGGTCGCCTTGTAGATCAGCACGAAGCCGAGCGCGGCCAGCGCGAGAATCGCACCGTCGGAGAGCCCGTAGACGGTGAGGTTCAGGAAGGTGTTCATCGCCGGCCGCTCCAGACAGGCCGCTGGTTCTTGTGCTTGGGCGGCTCGTAGCCCGCGAGGTCGCGGATCTTCAGGTCGATCGTGCGCTTCACCGAGGTCCCGTCCTGGTAGGTCACCGTGTTCGTGATGCTCACCGAGTCCTCTCCCCGCTCGAGGGCGGAGATCAGGTCCGCGTAACGCTCGGCGATGACGTTGCGCCGCACCTTGCGGGTGCGGGTGATCTCGTCGTCGTCGGGGTCGAGCTGCTTGAACAGCAGCAGGAAGCGACGCACCTTGATGCTGTCCGGGAGGTCGGTGTTGGCCCGATGCACCTCGTCGGTGATCAGCTCGTACACCTCCGGCTTCTGCGCCAGGTCGGTGTAGGTGGTGTAGGTGAGGTGCTCGTTCTCTGCCCAGGACCCCACGGTCATCGCGTCGATCGTGATCATGGCGGTGATCTCCTCGGTCCCGAAGACCACCGCCTCCTCGACGTACGGCGAGAACTTCAGCTTGTTCTCGATGAACGCGCTGGAGAATCGCGTGCCGTCCGCCGAGGTCAGCACGTCCTTCGCGCGGTCGATGACCACGAGGTGTCCCTCGTCGATGTAGCCCGCGTCGCCGGTGTGCAGCCAGCCGTCGGCGTCGATCGCCTCGGCGGTGGCCTTCTCGTTGCCGACGTAGCCCACGAACACCGACGGCGAGCGGAGCAGGATCTCGCCGTCGTCGCTGATCTTGAGCTCGGTCTGCGGGATCGGCACGCCGACGGTGTGGAACCGGACGTCGTCGTCGTGGTGCACGACCGCGATGCCGCAGATCTCGGTCTGTCCGTAGATCTGCTTGAGGTTGACGCCGATCGCGTGGAAGAACCGGAACACGTCGGGGCCGAGGGGGGCGCCACCGGTGTAGCAGCGGCGGATCCGGGTGAGGCCGAGCTGGTCGCGCACCGGCCGGAGCGCCACCCAGTCGGCGAGCTTGGCCAGCAGGCGGGAGCCGATGCCCACCCGCTTGCCGCGGACCCGCTGCTCGGCCACCCGGTCGCCGATGTCGTAGCCCATCCCGAAGACCTTGCGCTTGAGCCAGCCGGCCTCGTCGATGCGGACCTGGACCTCGGAGAGCATCGACTCCCAGATCCGCGGCGGGCTGAACATCACGTGCGGGCCGATCTCGCGCATGTCGCTGCGCTGAGTCGACGCGTCCTCGGGGAAGGAGAGCGTCATGCCCCGCGACAGGCCGCAGGCGACCGCGATCATCTGCTCGCCGATCCAGGCCAGAGGCAGGAACGACACGAACCTGTCCTTCGGACCGAGCGGGTCGATCGAGGTCAGGTTGTCGGCCATCGACAACAGGTTGCGGTGGGTCAGCTGGCCCAGCTTGGGCCGCGACGTGGTTCCCGACGTGGTGCAGACCACCGCGATGTCGTCCGGCGCCCCCTTCGCGACCTCGTCCTCGAACCAGCCGGGGCGGCTGCTCCCCCACTCGCGACCACGCTCCTCGATCGCGGAGAACTCCAGCAGCCACGGCTCCGTGTATGTCTCCAGGCCGTGCGGGTCGTAGAAGACCACCGTCTCCAGGTGGGGCACGGCGGGCTTGACCCGGATCAGCTTGTCCACCTGCTCCTGGTCCTCGGCTACGACCACCTTCGCGTCGGCGACGGTCAGGATGTGCACGATCTCCTCGTCGAGGCTGGTCGGGTAGATGCCCACGACCGCCGCCCCGATCGACTGGGCGGCGACCTCGGCGACCAGCCACTCCGGGCGGTTGTCGCCGAGGACGGCGACGATCTCGCCGCGGGTGACCCCCAGGGAGGCCAGCCCGTGGCCGAAGTCGCGCACCCGGTCGGCGTACTCCTGCCAGGTGATCGGCTGCCAGATGCCGTACAGCTTCTCCTGGAGCGCGACGTCCTTGGGCCGCTCCGTCGCGCGCTGCGCCAGGAGGCGTGGGAAGGTCGCGTCGGCGCTGTCGTGGCCGGCGCCGACGCTGGGGCGGACCCCGGTCATGACGTCGCTCATTCGTCCCCTCCCAGGTACGCCTCGATCACGTCCTGGTTGCGGCGCACCTCCTCCGGGGTCCCGTCGCCGATCACCTTCCCGAAGTCGAGCACCGTGACCCGGTTGGAGATGTCCATGACGACGCCCATGTCGTGCTCGATCAGCATCACGGTGACGCCACGGAGCTCGTGCACGTCGAGGATGTAGCGAGCCATGTCCTCCTTCTCCTCGGCGTTCATGCCGGCCATGGGCTCGTCGAGGAGCAGCAGGGACGGCTGCACGCACAGTGCGCGGCCGAGCTCGACCCGCTTCTGGATCCCGTAGGCCAGCGAGCCCACGTGGTGGTTGCGGTAGGCCTGGATCTGGAGCAGGTCGATGACCTCCTCGACGAACTCGCGGTGCCGGACCTCCTGGTTGCGTGCCGGGCCGAACCACAACATCGACGGGAAGAGCCGGTGGTTCATGTGGATGTGCCGGCCGAGCATCAGGTTCTCGAGGACCGTCAGGTGTCCGAAGAGCTCGATGTTCTGGAAGGAGCGGGCCACGCCGAGGCGGGCGATCTGGTGCGGCTTGGACCTGGCGAGGTCGTGCGACGCGGGCGGTCCCTCCACGTCGCGCGTGTGCAGCAGGATCTGCCCCTCCTGCGGCCGGTACAGACCGCTCGCGCAGTTCAGGAGGCTGGACTTGCCGGCTCCGTTCGGGCCGATCACCGCGTGCACGTGTCCCTGGGTGACCGTGAAGGACACGTCACTCAGGGCCTTGATGCCCCCGAACCGGAGGGAGACGTCGCGCACCTCCAGCAGCGGTTCCCCCTCGGGGACACGGCTCGAGTTGAGCGGGAAGCGGTAGGCCCGGGTCAGCAACCTGGGCACCTCCTTGCAGCAGGGGTGTGATGGAGCACACATGACGCTACATTTCCACTATCTGGAAACGCAACCCCCTATCCGAAAGACACTTCGCGCTGATACTGTCTGCGGGCTGGACATCCGGAAACGGTTTATGCAGAGGGGACGCAGGTGGTCGAGGCCTCGGAGCCGCGTGGGACGTTGGGCACCGTCCGCAACGCAGTGCGCCTGCTTGACCTGCTCACCGACGGTCCGGCCTACCAGCAGCTGACCGACCTCGCCGAGCGGTCGGGGCTCGCGGTCCCGACCGTGCACCGGCTGCTCCGCTCGCTCGTGCTGGCCGACCTCGTCGAGCAGGATCCGGCGTCCTCGCGCTACAGCCTCGGGCCGGAGGTCGCCCGGCTGTCCCAGCGCTACCTGGCCAGGCTGCCGATCCTCGGCGCCCTCTCCCCCTACCTCGTCGCTCTCCGGGACGCGTTGGGCGCCACCATCCACGTCGCCGTCCTCGTCCGCACCTCGGTCGTGTACGTCGACCGTGTGGATGCCGGTGACGGTGGGCCGTACCGCGACAGCCACCGGGTGGCCGAGGCCCTCCAGACCGCCGCGGGCCGGGTCCTGGCGGCACGCGCTCCCGACGACCTGTGGAGCCAGTGCGTCAAGGCGTACGACGGGCCGCTCGACGACTCCCCCGAGAACCTCCGTGCCCTGTGGGCAGCCTCGGGCCATGTCGTGATGCCTGCCTCGGCCATGGGCCCCGCCGGCGAGGTCGCCGTACCGGTGCTCGACGCCTCCGGCACTCCCGTCGCCGCCCTCGCCGCCTCGCTCGCCTCGGCCGTGCCGGAGCAGGCGACGGACCAGATGGCGGCGCACCTGGCGCGGGCCGCCACCGCTGCGGGACGGACGCTGGGACATGGCTGACCGCGCCGATGCGGCCGGGCTCGACGCCTGGCGCGACATCGCCGCCCGGCTGAGCTGGGCCGAGCCCTATGACGAGCTCTACCGCCCCGATCCGCCTTACGACGACTGGTTCGCCGGCGGCAGGCTCAACCTGTCGGTCAACTGCGTGGACCGGCACCTCGCGGAGCACGGCACCCGTGTGGCCGTGCACTGGGAGGGCGAGCCGGGCGACCGGCAGGTGCTGACCTACCAGGACCTGCACGTCGCCGTGGTCCGGCTCGCCGCCGCGCTGCGCGGTCTGGGCATCGGCTCGGGCGACCGGGTGGCCCTCCACCTCGGCTGGCTGCCGGAGAACGTGGTCGCGATGCTCGCCTGCATGCGGGTGGGCGCCCAATACACCGTGATCCCGGTCGCGCTGCCGGTCGAGGCACTTGCCCAGAGGCTGGAGGGCTTCGCGCCGAGGGTGCTGCTGACCCAGGACGGCGGGTGGCGGCACGGAGCGATCCTCCCCCTCAAGGCACGTGCCGACGAGGCGCTCGAGGCGACCAGCGGTGTCGAGCACACGATCGTCGTCCGCCGTACCGGCCTCCACGTCGACTGGTTCGAGGGCGACCTCTGGTACGACGACGTGGTCACCTCCGCGGACCCCTCGCTCGGCGGGCCGGAGGAGGTGGCCGCGGAGCACCCCGCGGTGGTCGTGCACCTGGCGAACCGCCGGGGCAAGCCTGTCGCCGTGTGCCACGGCACGGGAAACCTCGCGGTCAGCGCTCTGGCCATCCACGAGCTCGGCCTCGCCGACGGCGACGTCTTCTGGTGCGCCGGCGACGTGTCGTGGCTCGGCGCGCAGGCGCACGGTGTCATCGGCCCGCTGCTGAGCGGGGCCACCACGGTGATGTACGAGGGAACCCTCGACGTTCCCGACCCGGCGCGGACCTGGCGGATGGTGGAGCGGTACCGGGTCTCCTCGTTGATGACGTCGCCCTCGATCGTGCGCGCCCTCCGCAGCTGGTCGCTCTCCGCACCGGCCGGGAGCACCGGCTCGTTGCGCCGGGTGACCACGATCGGCGAGCGGCTCGACCCCGACCTTCGTGTGTGGTTGGACAGCGTCCTCGGGCCGCAGGTCACCGTGGCCGACGGGTGGGGACAGCTGGAGCTGGGCGGCATCGTCGCCCTGGACCGCCCCGCGCACCCCGAGCGGCTTCCCCGGCCAGGGTTCGCCATCCTCGACGCCGACGGGAGGGAGGTGCCGGACGGCGAGGCCGGCGAGTGGGTCATGCGCAACCCGTGGCCCGGCACCATGCGGGCCGCCGCCGTCCACGGCGAGGACCCCACCGCCTACCACTGGACGCGACACCCCGGGGTCTACGCGAGCGGCGACCTGGCCCGCCGCCTGCCGTCCGGATCGGTCGAGTTCCTCGGCCGGCTCGACGAGGTGGTGTCCATCTCCGGGCAGCTGGTCTCCCTCAACGAGGTTCGCGACGCCCTGGTCGAGCAGCCCTTCATCGTGGACGCGGAGGTGTTCGAGCGCTTCGACCCCGCCGTGGGCAGGTCCGTGGCGGCAGCCGTGGTCCTGGCCGCGGGCGCACCGACCGACGACCTCAGCCTGCGCCAGCTCCAGGACGGGGTGCGCGACCTGCTCGGCGGGCTGAGCCGTCCGCGGACGCTCGTCGTGCTCGACCGGTTCGGCGACCACCTCACGACCGACGAGCGCCGCCGTGCGCTGGCGGCGCTCGCTCCTCCGGCCGGCGGCCTGCCGCTCCACGTCTCGTGGGAGCAGGTGCTGGCCGCGGCCGGACGCTGAGGCGGTCGGCGCTCAGCCCGGGGGCCAGCCCATCGGCCGGCCGCCGATGACGTGCAGGTGGACGTGGAAGACGACCTGGCCGGCGCTGGCGCCCGTGTTGAAGACGAGGCGGTATCCCTCGTCGATGCCCTCGCGCTCCGCCACGGCAGCTGCGGACGTGAGCAGGTCCGCCGCCGTCTCCGGCTCGTCCCGGGCCAGGGCCGCAGCGTTCACGTGGTGGTGGCGAGGGATCACCAGGAGATGGGTGGGCGCCTGGGGGTTGATGTCGCGGAAGGCGAGCGTGGTCTCGGTCTCGTGCACCACGTCGGCCGGGACCTCCCCCGCGACGATCTTGCAGAACAGGCAGTCCGCGTCTCGTTGTGCGCTCATGGGACCCACCCTAGGGAAGTCAGGCCAGGGTCTGGGTGAGCGAGCCGCCGTCCCCGGCGTACTCCAGCCGCCCGAGCGCGCCGTTCACGATCGGCATGTACGGCGGAACGTGACCGCACTCGAGGTCGGCGATGACCGGCACGCCGAGACCGCCGAGGGCGTCCATCACCGCCTCGTGCTGGGTGAGGGAGGCAGCGTCGGGCGCCGACGTCCGGCCGACGACGACGGCGTTGGCGGCGTCGAAGAACCCTGCCAGCCGCATGCCGTGCAGGTTGCGGCAGATCTCCAGCGCGCCGTCCTCGGACGCCTCGACGTAGACCAGCAGCCCCTTCGGCGCGTCCCGCTCGGCGAAGGACGCGACATCGCCGTACGGCGTGCCCATGAGGTTGGAGACGGTCTCGATGCAGCCGCCGACCAGCCGGCCTTCGACGGTCACCGGGCCGTCGCCGTCCAGGCGGGTCCAGCGGCCCTTGGCGTCGAGCACGAGCTCGCTGACCTCGGGCTGCTCCGCGTAGTCGACCCACCCGGCGCTGCGGTACCGGCCGACGGGTCGCTGGGTGAAGGTGGTGCCGCGCTCCATGGCCACCACGCCGAGCCAGCCGACCAGCCCGTCGGGCACGTGGTAGGGCGTGTCCAGGAGGTTGTTGCCGTGGAGGGTCGCGACGCCGGTCATCAGCGTCAGCGGCGTGATGACCGTCGAGATGTCCGAGAACCCCACCACCCACGTCGGCTCGGCCTCGCGCAGGGCGTTCCAGTCCAGCAGCGGCAGCAGGTCGATCGCGGTCTCCCCTCCCCACGGCGGCACGACCGCGCGGACGGACGGGTCGGTCAGCATCGCCGTCAGCTCGGCGGCCCGCTCGGCGGCCGGTGCGCTGACGTGTGTCGAGCCGTCCATGCACTCGCCGACCACGACGTCGTACCCGCGCTCCTTGACGGTCCGCACCGCGACGTCGAGCCGCGGGCGAAGCGGGGAGGGCACACCGCTGGAGGGCGCGGTGACACCGATCCGGTCACCGGGGCGGAGGGGCTCGGGGAAGCGCACGGTCATGGGCCCGATGCTTTCACGTACACGGTGTGAGTGTTGGACGGGTTTTCCGGTACGTCGGCCGTCCGCGGGTCACATCCCAGGTAACGAACCGGTCTGCGCGGCGTGTAAACCCCGGGACGACGCTGCGCGTGGAACTAGCGTGAGTCAGACGACCGCCCCTCTGCTCGGCAGGAGGACCATGAGCACCGCGCCCCGCTGGGACGCCGACGTGGCCGTGGACGAGCTGTACGCCGCCCACTACCGCAGGCTCGTGCGACTCTCCGTGCTCCTGGTGCGCGACGTGGAGACCGCCGAGGAGGTCGTGCAGGACGCGTTCGTCGCCATGCACGCCCGTTGGCGCACGCTACGGGATCCGGACAAGGGGCTGGCCTACCTCCGGCAGGTGGTCGTCAACCGGTCCCGGTCGGTGCTGCGCCACCGGGGCGTCGAGGCGCGGCACACCCCGCCCGTCGTACGCGACCAGCCCGGCGCCGACGACAGCGCCGTCGCGTCCGAGCGACGCGGGCAGGTCCTCGATGCCCTGCGCGAGCTGCCGGCCCGTCAGCGCGAGGTCCTCGTGCTGCGCTACTACCTCGACCTTTCCGAGGCCGAGATCGCAGACACCCTCGGGATCAGCCGGGGGGCCGTCAAGAGCCACGCCTCTCGGGGAGCGACGGCCCTGCGCCACCTGCTGGAGGACGCCCGATGAACGACGACGAAGACCTGCGCCGCCTCTTCGAGGACGCGGTGTCCGACGTCGAGCCACGCGACTCGCTGGGCTCGATCCACGCACGAACGAAAGAGAGAACCATGAGCTCCAAGCGGTCCTGGCTCCTCGGCGCCGGCGCGGCCGTCGTCGCGACGGCGGCCACGGTCGCCGCGGTCACGGTGCTGAGCGGCGACAGTACGACGGACGAACCCGGCTTCGCCGGTCCCACCGCCGCGAGCAACGGGACGTCGGAGGCCGCGAGCCCGACGCCTTCGGAGGAGCCGAGCGCGACCGGGAGCGCGGTGCCGGAGACCGCCACCGTGCCCGTCTACTACCTCGGCGAGACCACCCGCGGCCCACGCCTCTACAGGGAGTTCCACCGGGTCGAGCTGTTGGACGACGACCCGGTCTCCACCGCCGTCTCCGAGGCGGTCGCGGTCCCCCCGGACGACCCTGACTACCGCAGCCCGTGGCCCGGCGGCACCACCGCAGCGACCGTCGAGGAGCCGCCGTCCGACGTGATCACCGTCGACGTGCGAGGCCCGGGGCTGCGCGAGCGACCCGAGGGCATGAGCGCCGAGGAGGCCGAGCTGGCGATCGAGCAGCTCGTGTACACCGCCCAGGCAGCGGCCCAGAAGCGAGCCCCGGTGCAGCTCCTTCTCGACGGCAACCGCACCGACACCCTGCTGGGAGTGCCGGTGTCCGAGCCGTTGGCCCAGGGCGCGGCCGAGGACGTGCTGGCCCAGGTGTGGATCATCGACCCGGCGGAGGGCGCCGAGGTCACCTCGCCGTTCGAGGTGAGCGGCCTCGCGGCGGCCTTCGAGGCCAACGTCGTGTGGGAGCTCCGGGACGGCGACAAGGTCGTGGAGAAGGGGTTCACGACCGCGCGCGCGTGCTGCAAGATGGAGCCCTACTCCTTCGAGGTCAGCGCGCCGCCCGGTGAGTACACCCTCATCGTGACCGACAGCGATCCCTCCGGAGGCGAGGGCTTCGGCCCGTGGGAGGACACCAAGCAGGTCACCATCCTCCCGTGAACAAGAGACGGCCGGGTCGGTCGCGGCGCCCGGTGGCCGCGGCCGACCCGGTTCGTCTTCTAGGCTCGGACCCGTGCTCACCAAGCGCACCCTGAACCGGACGCTGCTCAAGCGCCAGCATCTGCTCGAGCGCACCACGATGCCTGCACTGGGGATGGTCGAGCACCTCGTCGGTCTCCAGGCGCAGGACACCCTGCCGCCCTATGTCGCGCTGTGGGCCCGGCTCGACGGCTTCGAGCCGGAGCACCTGACCCGGCTCCTGGAGTCGCGGCGGGCCAGCCGGATCCTCCTGATGCGGGGGACGATCCATCTCGTCAGCGCCGAAGACTGCCTCGGGATGCGTCCCCTGCTCCAGGAGACGCTCGAGAAGCTGATGCGCAGCACGTCGTTCGTGGGCCACTGCGCGGACATTCCTCCATCGCAGCTCGCCGCGGAGGCGCGCCGTGTGCTCGGTCCGGAGCCGATGAACGTGAGGATGCTGGGCACGGCGCTCGCCGAGCGGTTCCCCGGTCACGAGCCCGGCCACCTCGCGAACACCGTGCGGCTGCGTCTCCCGCTCGTGCAGGCGCCGCCACGCGGGCTGTGGAAGCGGGGAGGTGGGCCCTCGTACGTCCACGCCGGCGACTGGCACGGCCGGGCGCCGGAGCCGTGCGACGCCGAAGAGCTGGTCCGCCGCTACCTCCGTGCCTTCGGCCCCGCGACGGCCGCCGACCTCACCGCGTGGTCGGGCATGGTCGGCACCAGGGCGGTGCTGGACCGGATGCGCGACGAGCTCGTCGAGCACACGGACGAGAACCGACGCCCGCTCCTCGACCTGCCCGGCCTGCCGGTCGCCGACCCGGACGAGCCGGCGCCCGTCCGGCTGCTGGGGAAGTACGACAACCTCTGGCTGTCCCACGCCGACCGGACCCGGATGGCCGAGCCCGAGAAGCGGCAGCGCTGGATGGGACGCAACGGCGGAACCGGCAACACCGTGTTCGTCGACGGCATGCTCGAGGGGACCTGGCGGCAGGTCGGCGGGCACGTCGAGGTCGACCTCTGGCGCAGGCTGACCAGGACAGAGCGCGTCGAGCTGGATGCCGAGGTGGCGCGGCTCGAGGACTTCCTCGCCCGTTGACTCACTCCTCGACGAGGGCGGCGAGCCGGTCCAGGGCCTCGTGCCAACCGGTCTCGTTGTCCGCCGGCGACACCCCGCTGGGCAGGCCGTCCTGCACGGCGACGAGGTCGGTGCCGCCGTCCGCGTCGGCCAGCGTGATCGTGCTGGTCATCTCGCCCTGCAGAGCAGGGTCCGCCGTCTCGAACTCGTCGACCTCGACGACCAGCTCGTTCGGCACCAGCCTGACGAAGCGGCCGTGGTAGGTGTCGGTGTGCTCGGTCGTCTTCCCGACCTGGTCCGGGGCGTCGTACGTCAGGGACACCCGGAGCACGCCGCCCTCTCTCGCGTCGAGCTCGTGCACGACGCAGGTCATCGCCGACGGCACCCTCCACCGGGCGATCGCGTCCGCGTCGACGAGCGCCTCGTAGACGCGTGCCCTCGGCGCGTCGATGTGGCGGGTGACCCGGGTCGTCGTCATGCCCCAATGGTGCCGCGGCTCATCGCCAGCGCGGCGTCCGGGACAGGAGGGCCGCCGCGGCGGCCACGCCGGCGGTGGAGGTGCGCAGCACGGAGCGTCCCATCCGGAGCGGCTCGGCACCGGCCTCGGCGAAGGCGGCGAGCTCCTCGTCGCTGATCCCGCCCTCGGGCCCCACCACGACCACGACGTCGCCGTCGGGAGGTACGTCGAGCGAGGCGAGCGGTCTCGTCCCCGCCTCGTGCAGTACGACGGACAGCGCGGCGTCGTGGAGCAGGCCCACCACGTCCGTCGTACCCGCCAGGTCGGCGACGGCGGGGTGCCAGGAGCGGCGCGCCTGCTTCGCGGCCTCGCGGGCGGTGCTGCGCCATCTGGCCAGCGACCTGGCCGCCCGCTCCCCCCGCCACACGGCGACGGAGCGCGACGCGGCCCACGGCACGATGACGTCGGCGCCGACCTCGGTGAGCATCTCGACGGCGAGCTCGCCGCGGTCACCCTTCGGGATCGCCTGGACGACCACGAGCCGCGGCGACTCGGGCTGCTCGAAGGAGACCTCGGACACCGTGCCGGTCAGGGAGGACTTCGACGTGGCGGACACGGTCACCACGGCGGTCGTGCCGGCGCCGTCGGTGAGCGCGACCTGCTCGCCCACCCGGATCCGGCGGACCACGACGGCATGACGCGCCTCGTCACCGTCGATCTCGACCGCCCCTCCGGCCGTCGCGCCGGACAGGTCCGGTGCGAGGAACACCGGCAGGCTCATCGGGGGTTGAACGCGTTCCTCAGCTTGTCGAACACCGAGCGGTGCGTGGCCTGGACCTGCCCGTCGGGCGACTCCTCGTCGCGCAGGGCGGCGAGCTCGCGCAGCAGCTCCTGCTGGCGCTCGTCGAGGCGGGTCGGCGTCTCCACCACCACGCGCACGACCAGGTCGCCGCGGCCGACGCCGCGCAGCGCCGGGACACCGCGGCCGCCGAGCACGATCTCGGAGCCCGACTGGGTGCCCGGCCGGATGTCGATCTCGATGGAGGTCTCCAGCTCCGACTCAACGCCGTGCTCGACGAGGTCCGCCTCGAGGGTGGGGAGCTCGAGCGTCGTGCCCAGCGCAGCGGCGGTCATCGGCACGGTGACGGTGCAGAGCAGGTCTGTGTTGTGCCGCGTGAACACCGCGTGGTCGGCCACGTGGATCTCGACGTACAGGTCACCGGCCGGGCCACCGCCGGGACCGACCTCGCCCTGGCCGGAGAGCTGGACGCGCGTGCCTGTGTCGACGCCCGCGGGGATCTTCACGTTGATGGTGCGGCGCGAGCGCACGCGACCGTCACCGGAGCACTCGCGGCACGGCTCGGGGATGATCGTGCCGTAGCCGCGGCAGGCCGCGCACGGGCGCATCGTGCGGATCTCGCCGAGGAAGGAGCGCTGCACCTGGTGCACCTCGCCGCGCCCGTGACAGGTCTGGCAGGCCACCGGCTCGGAGCCCGGCGCGGCGCCCTTGCCGTTGCACACGGTGCAGAGCACAGCGGTGTCGACCTTGAGCTCGCGGGTCGTGCCGAAGGCCGCCTCCGCGAGGTCCACCTCGAGCCGGATCAAGGCGTCCTGGCCGCGACGGACACGCGGCCGCGGGCCCCGGCCGGCCCCTGCCGCTCCCCCGCCGGCGCCGCCGAAGAAGGCGTCCATGATGTCGGTGAACGAGAACCCGGCACCCTGGCCGAAGCCGCCGGCGCCCTGCCCGAACGGGTCGCCGCCGAGGTCGTACATCCGTCGCTTCTCGGGGTCGGAGAGCACCTCGTAGGCACGCGTGACGTCCTTGAACCGCTCCTGGGTCTCCGGGTCGGGGTTCACGTCCGGGTGAAGCTGACGCGCGAGACGGCGGTAGGCCTTCTTGATCGCGTCCTGGTCGGCGTCACGGGAGACGCCGAGGGTCTCGTAGAGGTCCTGGCTCACAGTGCTCTCTCAGCTCATCCTTCGTCGAGAATCTTCGACACGTAGCGCGCGACGGCGCGCACGGTCGCCATCGTGCTGGGGTAGTCCATCCGCGTGGGACCCACGATGCCCAGCGTCGCCAAGGCCTCCTCGCCGGGGCCGTACCCGGTCGCGACCACGGACGTGGTCGAGAGCTCCTGGTAGGGCACCTCGTGGCCGATCCGCACCGTCAGCGTCGACGGCGACGTCGCCTCGCCGAGGAGCTTGAGCAGCACGACGTGCTCCTCGAGCGCCTCGAGCATCGGCTTGATGGAGGCGTCGAAGCCGTCCCCGAAGCGGGCGAGGTTCGCGGTGCCACCGACCATCACGCGCTCGTCCGAGCGGTGGTCCGACATCGCCTCCGCGAGGGTGGCCACGACGATGTTGACCGGAGCGCGGTCCTGCTCGTCGTACTGCTCCGGCACCTGCGCGAGACGCTCGGCCGCGTCGCTGAGCTTCTGCCCCATCGTGGCCTTGTTGAGCGCAGCGCGGATGCCGGCGGCGGTCTCGTCGTCGAGGGGCTCGGGGATCTCCACGACACGCTGCTCGATCCGGCCGGTGCTGAGGATCAGCACGAGCAGAAGCCGGGTGCTGGCCAGGGTCACGAGCTCGATGTGGCGCACCGTGGAGCGCGAGAGCGTGGGGTACTGCACGATCGCGACCTGGCGGGTCAGCTGGGCGAGGAGCCGGACGCTGCGCTGCACGACGTCGTCGAGGTCGACGGCCCCCTGCAGCAGCGTGGAGATCGCACGCTTCTCGGCCGTCGAGAGCGGCTTGACCTGGCTGAGCCGGTCCACGAACAGCCGGTAGCCCTTGTCCGTGGGGATCCGGCCCGCGCTGGTGTGCGGCTGGGTGATGAAGCCCTCGTCCTCGAGCGCCGCCATGTCGTTGCGGACCGTCGCCGGGGAGACGCCGAGCCGGTGCCGTTCGACGAGGGCCTTGGAGCCGACCGGCTCCTGCGTGGCCACGTAGTCCTCGACGATCGCGCGGAGGACAGCGAGCTTGCGGTCCTCGACCATGTCTCGCCTCCTTCTGGCACTCACCTGTTCCGAGTGCCAATGCTACTAGCCGTGCAGCCGCGAGCAGAATCCGCAGGATTAGGGTTCGGCCATGAGCGCGCGCAGGTTCGACATCCTTCCCGACACCGGCTTCGTCGAGATCGCCGACCGGTGCTGGGTCGCCCGCCACGCGGTCGCCGACGTCAACGTGGGGGTGGTCGCCGGCAGCAACGGCCTGGTCGTCGTGGACACCCACTCCTCCGCCCTCACCGCACGCCCCGTCCTCGAGCAGGTGCGGGCGCTCGGCGCCGGCGAGGTGGTCGCGGTCGTCAACACGCACGCCCACTGGGACCACGTGCTCGGCAACGGCACCTTCGTGGAGGCGTACGACGCACCTCCGGTCGTGGCCCACGAGGACGCCGCGGCGGCCGTGGCCGAGCACGGGCAGGAGATGGTCGAGTGGCTCTCCGACCGGCTCGACATGACGGGCACCACGCCCGTCGTACCGGACCAGACGTTCTCGTCCGCGAAGGTGATCGACCTCGGTGACCGGATCGTCGAGGTGGTCCACCTCGGCCGCGGGCACACCGCCGGCGACGCGGTGGTCCGGGTGGCCGACACGGACGTGACCTACGCCGGCGACCTCGTCGAGGAGTCGGGCTCGCCCGGTTTCGGCGACGACTGCTTCCCGCTGGAGTGGCCCGAGACGCTCGACCTGATGATCGGCATGCTCGGCGGCGGCTCCCTGGTCGTCCCCGGGCACGGGCTGCCCGTGGACAAGGACTTCGTCATGCACCAGCGGGCGAGCATCGGGGCCGTCGCCGAGGGCATCCGGGACCTCGCGGGGCGCGGCGTCACCGCGAGGGACATGGCCGAGGAGACGTCGTGGCCCTACCCGGCAGAGGACCTGGAGCAGGCCTTCCTGCGGGGGCTGGCCCAGCTCCCCCGGTCCTCCAGGACGCTGCCGCTGCTGTAGCCGCGGGCGCCTATCGACGCCGGCGCTGCTGGCTCGTGACGTTGTGCAGCCACCGGAACACGCCTGCCCACCAGAGCACACCGACCAGCACGAGCACCACCCACTCGTCCGTGAGCATCGCGAGCCCGACGAGGATCGCGATCAGCGGAAGCAGCGGGAACCGGGTGCCGCCGCCCCTCTGCTGGTGGCCGGGGTGCGGCCGAGCGGCGGGTACCGCCGGCACCGGCGCACGCCGTGCCTGGGGCAGCGGAGGCAGGTCCAGGAACAGCGGCGCGAGGTCGGAGTTCGTCCGGGCCTTCCAGGCCACCTCACTGCGCTCGTCGTACTCGTCCTTGGTCAGCCGACCGGCGACGTAGTGCTCGCTGAGGGCCGAGACGGCCGCGTCGCGCTCGGCGTCGCCGATCCTCGGCTCCGGCCGGTTCACTCGGGCTCTCCCTCCGCGAGCAGCCCGTAGAGCTTGCGACGGGCGTTGGCGAGGATCTCCGCCGCCTCGGCCTGCTGCTGCCGGTTGCCCGACATCACGATCTGCCACACCGCAGCCATCACCTGCCCGATCACCGGCTTGAGCTCGTGCGTCTCCTCGTCGCGAGAGTCGAAGGCGCGCCAGGTGCCCTCCATCTCGTCGGGGTGCTCGGCGACGTAGGCGCGCCCCTCGTCGGTCAGCCGGAGCACGCGCCGGCCCTCGACGTCGGCGCCGTCCACCAGGCCCTCGTCCTCGAGCTGCTGCAGCGTCGGGTATACCGAGCCCGGGCTGGGCTTCCACGCCCCGCCGCTACGGTCGGCGATCTGCTGGATGATCTGGTAGCCGTTCATCGGCTGCTCCGCGAGCACGTCGAGGATCGCCGCCCGGACGTCGCCGCGGCGGACCCGCGGACCTCGCTGCTGCTGACCGGCCATGCCGAAGAGTCCTGCGATCCACGGCGGCGGACCCGCGCCCCAGGGACCCGGGCCCCAGGCGCCGCCCGGCCACTGCTGCCCCCAACGACTCCCGCTCATCCGCGTCTCCCTCCGAAGTCGCCGACCTGCTCGCCCGGCCGGCATCACGATACGTTGACGATATATCGCTGACAGTCGCCTTCCAACCGCATCCTGCTGCCGTCCAGACCGGCCTGCGGCGCGGCGCGGCGCGTCGCGTACGTCGACCCGCCCGGCCCGCTTAGGTTCTAGGACCATGTCCTTCGACCGCTACGGATCAGACGTCCTCAACACCGACTGGCGAGCACCCAGGCGCGGCAGGTCGGTGGAGATCGAGGCCGACAAGGGACTCGTCGTCGAGGAGGTCACCACCGACTGGTGCGGCGAGATCGTCGCGGTCGACCGGGACCTGATGACGGTCACGCTCGAGGACCGGCGCTCCAAGCGGCGGACCTTCCCGCTCGGTCCCGGCTTCCTGCTCGAAGGCGTGCCGGTCATCCTCAAGCCGCCCACCCGCTCGGGGCCGGCGCGGAAGACGCACACCGCGTCGGGCTCGGTCGCGGTGCCCGGCACCAAGGCCCGCGTCGCACGAGCGAGCCGGATCTTCGTGGAGGGCCGGCACGACGCCGAGCTCGTCGAGAAGGTCTGGGGCGACGACCTCCGCGTCGAGGGCGTCGTCGTCGAGTACCTCGAAGGCGTGGACGACCTCGCCGAGCAGCTCCGCGACTTCCGCCCCGGTCCGGAGCGCAAGGTCGGCGTGCTCGTCGACCACCTGGTCGCCGGGTCCAAGGAGAGCCGGATCGCGCAGTCCATCGCGCGCTCGCCCGTCGGCAAGCACGTGCTGATCGTCGGACACCCGTTCGTCGACGTCTGGCAGGCGGTGAAGCCCGATCGGCTCGGCATGGCGAGGTGGCCGGTCATCCCCCGCAACGTCGAGTGGAAGCGCGGCGTCTGCCAGAGCCTGGGCTGGCCCCACCGGGACCAGGCCGACATCGCCCGCGCGTGGAAGCACATCCTGTCGAAGGTGGAGTCCTACGCCGACCTCGAGCCCGCCCTGCTGGGCCGGGTCGAGGAGCTCATCGACTTCGTCACCGTCGACTGACGGAGAGTCCCACCCCGGCCGGGCTCAGCTGACGAAGCGGATCGTGATCGGGTACCGGTAGAAGCCGCCGTTGGACGCCTGGACGCTGGCGAGGACCATGACCACGAGCTCGAAGATCGCCAGCGCGATGATCACCGGGACGATGACGAGTAGTCCGAACCCGAGGGTGAGCAGGCCGACCACGATCGAGACCACCAGCAGGCCCACCGAGTAGACCAGCATCGAGAGCTGGAAGTTCAAGGACTCCACCGCGTGTGCGCGGACCTGCGCGGACCGGTTGCCGATTGTGTTCATCACCACGAGCGGGAAGACGAAGGCGAAGATCGACAGGGCACCGGCGGACAGCACCATCCCGCCGACCAGCACGAGCAGTGGCCCGAGGTGCGACCACATCGACCAGGTCCGCTCCTCGTCGCGGACGCCCTGCGAAGGCGGCAGGTGGTCGCCCTGGCCGGGCGCCTGGGGACCCCACGCGGTGCCGTCCCACCATCGCTGAACCCCGGTGGCCGGGTCCAGGTACCAACCCGCCGGAGCAGACGGCGTTCCCCCGTACGAGCCGTGCTCGCTGTTCGCATCACTCACGGCTGCACGATATCCCGCTCAGGGCAGCAGGTCGCGGACCACCGCGTCGGCGAGGAGTCTCCCGCGCAGGGTGAGCACGATCCGGCCCTCGTCCAGGGGCCCGGGCTCCACGAGCCCCGCCTCGACCTGGGCCGGGAGAGCTGCCCGGCCGGCGGCGTCGAGCGCCCCGGCGGGCAGCCCGTCCCGCAGCCGGACCGCGAGGAGCACCTGCTCGACCCGCCGGGTCTCGGCTGCGAGGACCTCGCGACCGTGGGCGGGGCTGACTCCCGCTGCGACCCGCCCGGCGTAGGCGGCAGGGTGCTTGACGTTCCACCAGCGCACCCCGCCAACGTGCGAGTGCGCACCGGGGCCGGCGCCCCACCAGTCCGCCCCGGCCCAGTACAGCTCGTTGTGGCGGCACCGCGTCCGCTCGGAGGTCGACCAGTTCGACACCTCGTACCAGCGCATCCCCGCGGCCACGAGCGTCTCCTCGGCGGCGAGGTACTTGTCGGCGAGGTCGTCGTCGTCGGTCATCGGCACCTCACCGCGGCGGACCTGCCGGGCCAGCGCGGTGCCCTCCTCCACGATCAGGGCGTACGCCGAGAGGTGGTCCGGGCTGCAGGCGAGGGCGCCGTCGAGGGAGGCCCGCCAGTCCTCGAGGCTCTCCCCCGGCGTCCCGTAGATCAGGTCGAGGCTGACCTCGTCGAACCCTGCCTCGCGCGCCCACGTGACCACCTGGGGCACCCGCGCCGGGTCATGGGTGCGCTCCAGCACGGCCAGCACGTGGGGAACGGCCGACTGCATGCCGAAGGAGATGCGGTTGATGCCGCCCTCCCGGAGAACCGCCAGGTCCTCGGGCGTGACGCTGTCGGGGTTGGACTCCGTGGTGACCTCGGCGCCGGGGGCCAGGCCGAGCTCCGCGTCGATCGCCGCGACGATCCGGACCAGGTCCTCCGGCGGAAGCAGGGTGGGCGTGCCGCCTCCGAAGAACACCGTCTCGACGGGTACGTCCCGCGCGCCCAGCACCTTCCGCGCCAGGCGGATCTCGTCGACGACCGAGTCGGCGTACGTCGTACGCGAGACACCGCCCCCGAGCTCGGAGGCGGTGTAGGTGTTGAAGTCGCAGTAGCCGCAGCGGACCGTGCAGAACGGGACGTGCACGTAGAACCCGAAGGGACGCTTCCCGACACCCTGCAGGGCGGACTCGGGCAGGGCGCCGTCGTCAGGGGCAGGGTCGCCGTCGGGCAGGGCGGAAGGCACCGCTCCAGTCTAGGGAGCGGTGCCCAACGCCTCAGTCGCGGTAGAGCGCGTCGATCTGCTCCTTGTAGTTCTGCTCGACGACCTTGCGCTTGACCTTCATCGAAGGGGTCAGCTCGCCGGACTCGACGCTGAGGTCGTGGTCGAGCAGGATCCACTTCTTGATGGTCTCCCAGCGGTTGAGCCGCTTGTTCAGCGTGTCGACGTAGCCCTCGACCATGTCGTGCACCGGCTGCGAGGAGACGATCTCGGCGTACGACGCACCCTCCATGCCGTTGTGGGTGGCCCAGTCGGCCATCGCGTCGGGGTCGAGCGTGATCAGCGCGACACAGTAGTTGCGGTCGTTGCCGTGCACCAGGAACTGGCTGGCGTAGGGGCAGATCGCCTTGAACTGCGACTCGATCGACGACGGGGCGATGTACTTGCCGCCGGAGGTCTTGAACAGGTCCTTCTTGCGGTCGGTGATCTTGAGGAACCCGTTGGCGTCGAGCTCGCCGATGTCACCGGTGTGCAGCCAGCCGTCCTGCAGCGTCTCGGCGGTCTGCTCGGGCAGGTTGTGGTAGCCGTCCATGACACCGGGGCCCTTGATCAGGACCTCGCCGTCCCCGGCGATCTTCACCTCGCTGCCGTCGAACACCAGGCCCACCGAGCCGAACTTGTAGTTGTCGGGACGGTTCACGAAGGAGCCCGCGGACGTCTCGGTGAGGCCGTAGCCCTCGAGGATCAGGATGCCCGCGACGTGGAACCACTCCGCGACCTCCTGGTTCAGCGCGGCGGCGCCGGAGATGAAGAAGCGCACGCGTCCGCCGAAGCGCTCGCGGATCTTGGCGAAGACCAGCTTGTCGAACAGTGCGTGCTGCTTGGCCAGCAGGAACGGCACGGGCCTGCCCGCCATCCTGAGCCTGCGGACCTCCTTGCCGACCTCGAAGGCGCGGTTGAAGATCTTCTCCTTCAAGCCGCCCTCGGTCTGCTGCATCGTGATGATACGGCCGTGGGCCTTCTCGAAGATGCGGGGGGCCGCACCCATGAAGGTGGGCTTGACGACGGCGAGGTTCTCGATGATCTTGTCCACGCGGCCGTCGACGGCGGTCGGGAAGCCGATCGCGAGCTGCGTCGAGAGCAGCACCTTGCCGAAGGAGTGCGCCATCGGCAGCCACAGGAACTGCAGGTCGTCCTCGGTGAGGATCCTCTGGGCCTGGATCGCCGCGCCCTCGTAGGTCCACGACGAGTGGCGCAGCCGCACGCCCTTGGGCCGGCCGGTGGTGCCGGAGGTGTAGATCAGCGTCGCCAGCGCCTCGGGCTTGGTCTCGGCGACGCGCTGCTCGACCACGTCGGGCTGCTCGGCGAGCAGCTCCTGGCCGAGGCGCTCGAGCTCGGGCAGGTCGATCACCCAGTCACCGTCGGCGGCGCCGTCGAACGTCACGACCTTGGCCAGGTGCGGCAGCTCCGAGCGGTGCTTGGTCAGCTTCGCGATCTGCTCGTCGTCCTCTGCGAAGACCACGCGGCACTCGGAGTCGGCGAGGATGTAGGCCACGTCGTCGTCGATCGTCGACGGGTAGACCGTCGTGGTGGCAGCGCCGGCGCACATGATCGACAGGTCACCGAGGATCCACTCGTAGCGGGTCCCCGAGGCGATGCCCACCCGCTGCTCGGGCTCGACACCCAGCGCGACGAGGCCCGCGGCGAGCCGGGTCACCCGGTCGCCGGTCTCCTGCCACGTCACGGACTCCCACTCGTCATCGCCCTTCGGGAACCGGTAGGCCTCACGGTTCGGGCTCTTCTTGACTCGGTCGAAGAACTGCAGGCCGACGTTGGCAGGTCGGTTCTCGATCCCGCTGAGGTCGCGGTTGACGGTGCTCTGAGACATCGCTCTCCCTGGTCGTCCCTGCGGCGCGAGGCGGTGCACCGGGCAGGGCTGTTTGACGTGATGCGACACAACGTAGATCAACTGGCTACTTAGCGGTAGGTTTCGGCGCGGTAATGGGACCGTTTCGCAACGATTCCCCGCAGGGCTTTACCGTTGACGCTTCTCCTGGCCCGAACGCTTGGTTCCTACAACGCTCCCTGCGTGCGTCGCTGCCTGTCTCGAAGCCCACCCTCAGGGCAGGTTCACGTAGCCGTGCCGCGCCTTCCACATGAAGTACTTCTCGAAGCCGAGCTTCATCAGGTGCGCCTGCGGACCGGGGATCAGCGCGCCGTGCTTGCGCGGCGGCAGCATCTTGTCGGCCAGGATGATCACACCGTTGTTGCCGGCGTCCATCACGCAGACCGCCTTGATGTCTCCGAACTCCTTGTGCTCGACCGGCCGCTCGCCCCTGATCTGCGCCGCCACGTTCTTGGCCGCGGTGTGCGCCATCACCTCGGTCGGGAACCCGGTCTTGGGGATCCCGACCGGCGTCGGGGTCTGCCACGGGGTGGCCACGGCGGCCGCCACACCCACGGCGTACACGTCGTCGTGCACCTCGGACTGGTAGGTGTCCCGCACGTTGACGTAGCCCTTCTCGTCGGCGAGCCCGTCGACGTCCTTGAGGAAGTCCTGGCCGAGGAACGGCGGCACCACCATGCTGAACGCGAACGGCAGCCTCTCGCCGTCCGCGAGCACCATCGACCCGTCGTCGATGTGGTCGATCCCGACGTTGATCCGCGACTCGATCCCCTCCTTCTTCAGGAACATGCCCAGCAGCTGCTCGCCGTGCGGCAGGCCGCCGATCCCGAAGTGGCCGAGGAACGGCTCGGAGGTGACGTAGGTGAGCTTCACGTCCTTCTGCAGGCCGTTCTTGCGCAGGTGGTAGGCGGTGTTGAAGAGGAACTCGTAGGCCGCGCCGAAGCAGCCGGCGCTCTGCGACGCCGCGACCACGACGTCCCCAGGCTTCTCGAGGTACCGCTTCCACGCCTCGTGCGCCCGCTCGGCCTCCTCGAGCGTGGTGATCGTGACCGCGTTCTCCTTGAAGCCGGGCACCACGTCGTCCTTGTTGTGGTAGCCGGTCGCGATCACCAGGTAGTCGTAGCCGACGGTCTTGCCGTCGCCGTACGTCACCACCTTGCCCTGCAGGTCGATGCCGGTCGCGGCGGCGTGCACGAAGTCCACGTCGTGGCTCTCGAACGTCGGGGCGACCGGGAACGTGATGTCCTCCCGCTCACGCCGGCCGAACGGCAGCCAGATCAGGCTCGGGTTGAACAGGAAGTGGTCGCCGGCGGAGACCACGGTGACGTCCACGTCGTTGTCGAGCTCGTGCTTGACCGCGAGCGCGGCGGTGAGCCCGCCGAAGTTGGAGCCCAGGACCACGACCTTCTTGCGCATGGTGTCCTCCTCTCCGGAGTCTCTCCTCCCGAGTGTCTCAGCCCTGCACCGCCTTGGCCACGGTCACCATCGTGGTGATCCACGCCCGCTCCCGCCTCGTGAGCTCCCGGCCGAGCCGGCGTGCGTCGTCGACGGCCCACGACGCGTCCTGCAGGGCCCGCACCACGACCCAGTCCCGCGCCCGGTCCTCGTCGAGCTCGGCGGTGTCCACCACGGTGTGGAACCTCCGTCGTACGGCGTCGCGGACGGCGCCGGACTCCACCACCTCGTCCCAGCGGTTCCACAGCAGAGGTGCCACCTCGTAGTGCGGGTCGCCGGACATCGGCTTGGGGTCGATCACCAGCCACGGCTCGCGGTCCGCGGCGAGGACGTTCTCGTAGTGCAGGTCGCCGTGGATCATCCGGCCGGTGCTCGCCGCATCGGAGAGGAGCCCTGCCGCGAGCGACAGCGCCTGCTCGACGAGGCGGCGGGGCATGGGCGCGTCCTTCGCCATCGCTGCGAGGCCGGTGTTCCTGCGCTCGACGTACGACGTCATCGTCCGCAGCTGAGGCAGGGCCGGGACGTGGAGCCGCCGGTAGAGGCCGGCCACGATCTCGCAGGCCTCCAGGTCCCAGAGGTCGGTGAGGTCCTCCGGGTGCAGCCGCTCGAGGAGCAGGGCGCGCCGGTGCGGGTCGGCGCGCAGCAGGAGGACGGCGCCGTCGCCCTGCCAGCGCTGGAGCGCGAGGTGCTCGTGGTCGCTCTCCTCGTCGGGCAGCGCGACCTTGAGCACGGCAGGTCGTCCCGCCGACGTCCGGACCGGGACGACCAGGCTGCAGAAACCGTTCATCGGCGCGCCGTCGACCTCCAGCTCCCACTCCTCCAGGACGCCGCCGGTGACGGCCGGGAGCCGGTCGAGCCAGGAGACCCATGGCTCGCCCAGGCGCACCTGGCCGGCGAGGCCCGGCGGGATGTCGAAGGGCAGCACGTCGGCGACCCTACGTGCCCTGGGACGCCCCGAGGTGGAGGATGCACCGACGGAGGCTGACAGCAGGCGTCTACGACGCGTGGTCCGCGCAAGCTACGCACTTCGACCGAGGGCCGGGGTAGCCGGCGCGGCGGACGATACCGGTATGGTCCAGCCCTCCTTCGCGCGCCGTGCCTGGCGCTTCGCGCTCGCGTTCCTGCTCGTGGCCGCCGGCCTCGTGGCCGTCCCGTTCGGGGCCGGCGCGGCCACCGGCGCGCCGCCCACGGTGACGGTGGGGAACGACCAGGTGCTGACGCTCGCCGACACCGCGTTCCTGCCGGGCAGAGCGAGCGACGACGGCCTTCCCGACCCGTCCCGGCTCGACATGACCTGGAGCAAGGTCAGCGGCCCCGGCGAGGTCACCTTCGGGCGGCGCGACGAGGCCCACACCTCGGCGGACTTCAGCGCGACCGGCGTCTACGTCCTGCGCCTGACCGTCTCCGACGGAGGGGGAACGGCAAGCGACGACCTCACGGTGACGGTCCGCGCCTCCCACGCCACCACGATCCGGGTGCCTGCCGACCACACGACCGTCCAGGCCGCGCTGAACGCCGCCCCCGCCAACGCGCTCGTGCTCGTCTCTCCGGGCACGTACCGCGAAGCCCTCTACGTCCCGAGGACAGTCACCTTGGCCTCGACCTACTACACCACGGGCGACCCGGCGATGATCGACCAGACGGTGATCAGCAACCCGTCAAGGGACACCGAGACCGTGGTGGTCTCGTCGGGGGCGGGCCCGGACACCCGAATAGTGGGGTTCACGGTCCGGGACGGCAAGGACGGCATCAAGGTCCGCGGCGCCGCGGTTGTCGAGCACAACCTCCTGACCGGTCTCGACACCGACGCCGTCGACTTCCCGCGCGACACGACCGGACTCGTCCAGCACAACGTGATGGAGAACAACGGCGACGACGGCGTCGACGTCAACGAGTCCTCACCGGTGATCGTGGACAACGTCATGCGCAACAACGCCGGCGACGGCGTCGAGATCCGGGTCACGAACATGGTCGCGCCCGTGGACGAGGTGATCATCCGGGGCAACGACATCTCGGACAACACCCAGGACGGCGTGCAGATCATCGACGACGACGCGATCACCGCATCGGCCGCGGGGAGCGCGACCGTGTTCACCATCGACCGCAACGTCATCGCCGGCAACGTCCAGGCCGGTCTCGGCCTGATGGACGCGGGCACGACGTCCGAGGACTACAGAGCAGCCAGCCTGGTCGAGCGAGTCACGGTCACCAACAACACCTTCGACGGCAACAACCACGGCATCACCGGCGGCAACAACCTCGTCGCCGTCAACAACCTCTTCGCCCGGCACACCAACATCGCCCTCAAGAACGTCGACGGCGCCTCCCGCACCGCCTACAACCACTTCTACGCCAACGGAACGGACCACGTCGGCAGCAACGTGGACACCGCCACCGGTGGCACCGGAGACCCCCTGCTGGACTCGGCCTTCACGCCGTTGCCCGGCAGCCCGCTCATCGACGCCGGCACGGCCGGCTACACGCTGCCCAGCGGCGAGCGCGCGGTGGACGTGTCCGACTACATGGGGACCGCCCCTGACATCGGAGCGGTCGAGTCGGCCGTGTCGGGCGGCAACCGTGCGCCCGTGGTGGACGCCGGGCCGGACATCGCGGTGACGCTGCCGGACCCGGCGTCGCTGGCCGGAACCGCCTCCGACGACGGGCTCCCCGAGGGCAGCACGCTGAGCACCACCTGGGACACCGCCGGCGGACCCGGCACCGTCACCTTCACCGACCCGGGCTCACCGACCACCACCGCGTCCTTCTCCGCCGCCGGGACCTACCAGCTCCGCCTCACCGCCACC